>CAJUJW010000043.1 GCA_910586735.1 uncultured Oscillibacter sp.
CTGGTAGCGGCACCTGGATTTGAACCGGGGACACTGCGGGTATGAACCGCATGCTCTAGCCAACTGAGCTATGCCGCCATGTCTGCCGCCCGTAACGGACAAATGATACTATAGCAGAAGGTCCGGGGTTTTGTCAAGCCTTTCCTTGATTTTTCTTCAAATTTTTCTGCGCGGTCCGGCGGACCTCGCCGGGGCTGAAAAAAATTTTCAAATCCACCCTTGACTCTCCCCCTGGGGGAGGGCTTATCCTGTTCCTGAGCTCAAGATTTCACAGCGTTGTGGAGGTATCATTATGCTGAAGATCGGCGAATTTTCCAGGCTCTCCAGAGTCAGCATCCGCGCCCTGCGCCGCTATGACGAGGCCGGGCTTTTGGCCCCGGCGTCCATCGACCCCTTTACCGGCTACCGCTACTACAGCGAGCGTCAGCTCCCCATTGCGAACCGCATCCGGGCCCTCCGGGATATGGGCTTTCCTATGGCCGCCGTCCGGGAGGTGCTGGGCTGCTACGACGACCCTGAGGCGCTGGAGCGATGCCTGCTGCTCCAGCGGGCGTTGGCTTGGGAGGAGATGGAGGAGGCGCGGAAGCGGCTTCGCCTATTGGACACAGCCTTGGAACGGCTGAGAAAGGACGAAACGATGATGAAATACGATGTTACCATTAAAACCCTGCCTGAGCGTCATGTCGCCAGTGTCCGGCAGATCATCCCCAGCTATGACCGGGAGGGAGACCTGTGGCATATCTACTGCCAGGAGACTGCCCGGATGAACATTCAGGACGGGGACCCGGTGCTCTGTACGGCCATGTACTACGACGGGGAGTTCAAAGACCAGGACGTGGATGTGGAAATCCAGAAAAACGTGGTGGGAACTTACCCCGACACGGAACACGTAAAGTTCAAGACTGTCCCGGCGGTGCAGGTGGCCTCCGCCACGTTCCGGGGAAGCTACGACCAAATTTCCACCGTGAACGAGGCTGTGGCGGCCTGGGTGGAGGACAACGGCTGGACCTTTGACGGCCTCTTCTTCAACATTTACCACGTCAGCCCCCACGAGACCCGGAATCCCGACGAGTTCGTCACGGAGGTCTGCTATCCCGTGAAGCGGAAGTGACAGACGGCCCCCGGCGCTTTTCCGCCGGGGGCCGGTTCGTTACCGGATAAACTGAATATTCACGTCCACGTTGCCGCCGATTCCGGCGATGGAGCATTTGCTGGAGAACTGCCAGTAGTCCGGCTGGTAGTAATAGGTGGGGCAGAGCTTCTCTGACTTGTCGCTCTTGTACTCGGGATACCAGCAGAGGTAGGGGGCGATGGCGCCCTGGTCGTATTTTATGTAGCCCACGTAGGAGCTCTGGTAGACCATGGGGGTGTAACCCGCCTCCTGGATGCGCTTGCAGAAGGCCACGGCGCAGGCGGTGGCCATCTCCGGCGCGATGCCGTAGACCCGGTAGGAGGAGTTGCCCATCTCCCAGTCGTAGGCCACGGGCCCGTTGATCTCCAGGCCCTGGAGGCACTGGATGACGAAGTCCGCCTCTTCGATGGCCTCCTCCACGGTGATGGCCTGGGCGAAGAAGTATACGCCGGTCTCAATCCCGGCGGCCATGGCCCCCTGGATATTCTGGCGGTAGAAGGCGTCCTCGGCGATTTTGCCGGAGGAGTAGCCCCGGAGTCCCACCCGGACAAAGGCGAATTCCACGCCGTCGTTCCGAACGGCCTGCCAGTCGATGGTTTCGTTTTCGCTGGCCCGGTTCTGGTAGGCGGAGATATCGATGCCGAAGCGGGTGCGGAACTGGCCGCCGATGTAGACCAGCCGGTCCGGGTGGTCGGCGGCCCAGATGAAGTCCCCGTGCTGAACCCGGCTCTTTTCCGTGCCCGCGTAGACGGGAATCTGCTTGTCGTCGTAGGTGAAGGTCTCCCCGGTGAGCTGGCCGGGGGTGTAGACCTCGATGGGCTGGATGCCGGGGCCGATGGGCTGTGTGGGGTCAGTGGGGGTGCCGGTGGAGGCGGGAGGGGGCGTCACGACGATGCCCCAGTCAAAGTCCTCCCCGGAGCTGGGGGTCCCCGGCTGTTCCGGCGGGGCGGGCTCTTGAGGCGTGACAGTGGGAGGGTTGTTGGTGATTTGAGGAGTGACGGCGCTGAAATTGCGGATCGCTCCCTGAACCGTCACGTTGTCCAGGGTGACGGCCCCGGTGACGCCGGGGGCGATGAGCAGGTCCCCGGTGACGGTCATGTTGGACAGGGTTGCGCCCTCCGCCGCGTTGATCAGGAGAGAGCCGTCCACATTACTGGAGTAGGTCCCGCCGGTTTGGATCAGCACCTGAATCATGTTGTTCAGCAGGTTCACCAGCTCGGCCCGGGTCAGGGGTTCCGTGGGCCGAAAACTGTTGTCCAGGGCGTCGGTGATCCAGCCCCGGGCGGTGAGCTCGGCGATGTAGGGCCGGGCGTAACCCGCCACCTGAGCCTCGTCGTGATAGGGGAGGGCGGCGTCCGCGCCCCCCAGCTGGAAGGCCCGGGCCACCATGGTCATGGCCTGCTGGCGGGTGATGCTGTCCCCCGGCAGGGCTTTGCCCTCGCTGCCCAGGTAGACCCCGGCGGCATTGAGCTTCAGGATGGAGTCCTCCCAGCGGTTCCCCAGGGTGTCGGAGAAGGTCCCGGCGGGGGCGGCGGCCTGGAACTGGAGGAAGCGGTCCAGGATTCCGGCGAAAGCGCCCCGGGTGATGGAGTCGTCGGGCCGGAAGGACCCGTCGTCATAGCCCTGGAGGACGCCGTACTCCTGGCTCCACTTGTTGACAGCGGCCTCAGCCCAGTGGCCCTCCGTGTCGGTGAAGGCCATGACGGGGGTGAGGAGCAGGGCCCCGGCCAGGAGGCCGGAGAGGAGGCGCTGGTGCAGTCGAAGTTTGCGCATGGCTGTTTCCTTTCGTCGCTTTTTGTCGAATATGGTACGTAAAAAAAGTCCGCCGCCCGTCGGGGCCGCGGGGTCCTCAGTGACAGATGCCTGTTTATTATATAGGAAAACCGCCGCCCGGTCAATATTTTGGCGCGGATTTCCAGAAATAACATATGCTTGCGTTTTTCACGGAATATGCTAAACTGTTTTCAGAGAGGAGAATGGAAGATGGCTTTTGATTTTAAGAAGGAGTTCAAGGAGTTCTACCTGCCCAAGGGCAAACCGGAGATTGTGACGGTGCCGCGGATGAACTACATTGCCATGAGGGGAAGGGGGGACCCCAACCAGGAGGGCGGGGACTATCAGCGGGCCATGGGCGTGCTGTACGCCGTGGCCTACGCCCTGAAAATGAGCTATAAGAGCGGCTACCGCATTGAGGGCTTTTTCGAGTACGTGGTCCCGCCCCTGGAGGGCTTCTGGCGGCAGGAGGGGAGGGAGGGCTTCGACTACGGCGACAAGTCCGCCTTCCTCTGGACCTCCGTCATCCGTCTGCCGGATTTCGTGACCCCGGCGGACTTCGCCTGGGCGGTGGAGACCGCCTCCCGGAAGAAAAAGCTGGACTGCTCCTCCGCCGAGTTTTTGACGGTGGATGAGGGGCTCTGCGTCCAGATTATGCACCTGGGTTCTTTTGACTCCGAGCCGGAATCGGTGGCGAAGATGGACGCATTTATCCGGAAACAGGGTTACGCCAACGACCTGAGCGAGACCCGGCTGCATCATGAGATTTACCTTTCCGACGCCCGGCGGGTTCCGCCGGAGAAGTGGAAGACCGTCATACGGCACCCAATCAAAAGGGTATAAAAAACGCCTCCCCGTTATATGGCGGGGAGGCTGTTTTCATTGATACTCGAACCGTACCCGGAGGCGCTTCCTGGGCCGGAGGGGACCCGAGGGCTCCTCACGGGCGGCGGAGTCCCCACGGAACACCGACAACGCCAGGCCGATGAGGGCCATACAGACCACCGCCTGGAGGTCCCCCACAATCAAGGGCAGACTGGCGGAGAAGAGCACGAGGCCGAAGTTCAGCACGGCGCTGAGCAGGGTCTGAAGCCCCAGGGTCGTGACGATTGCCAGAACCACGAAGCGGCCCGGCAGGTAGCTCTGCCGGAGACCCTTCGCCAGCATCCAGACCAGCAGGAGGGCCAGCGCCGCCAGCAGGACCAGCAGGGGCAGCCAGCCCCACTTCACCGCCACGCACATGGGGAGGAAGTCGTTGCTGAAATCAACGGGCATCGTTTTTTCGGAGACAAAGGGGCCGTCCACATAGACCCGTATCCGGGCCCCGGCGCTGACGGCGGCCCCGAGGCTCTCATACCGCCGCAGGGGCGGAATGCCGCCGTCCCAGAACATCTGGAGAATCCAGCTCATGAAACCGCTGCCCTCCGGGTCCAGCTCCGGGTGGAGGGCGATTTTCAGCCTGCGCAGAAAAGCGTCGAGATAGCCCTGGGAGAACAGCCAGGCCAGCAGGAGGGACGGGACCGCCGGCGCCGCCGCCAGCCCCTTCCACCGACCCACGCCGAACCAGTCCCTCCCCGCGGCGTAAAGCGTCACCACCAGGCCGGAGAACAGCAGGAGGAACAGCCCCGAGCTGCTGGGCACAAGGCACAAGAGCGCCGCCAGGGGGACTCCGCCCAGGACGGAGAGGAACAGCCCCTTCCAGGCCTTGCCCCGGAAGCGGTAGAGCCAGAGGGTATAGACCAGGGGATAGAGCGCCGACATCAGGGTGATGGCATAGGAGGGGGACAGAAGCACCCGGCACAGGACCGGCAGCGCCAGTGCGCCGATGTACGCGGCCCAGGCGTGCCGGACCAGCCGGGAGACATCCAGGAAGTACACGCCCAGCATGGCCGCCGTGCCCAGGCCCAGGGAGATCAGGGCCTTGACCAGCGCGGCGGTGTGGGCGGTGGAATGGTCCCCGCCCACCTGGTGGAAGGCCGTCCGCAGAAAGGCCCCCGCGGCCGCCAGGGCGAAGGTCAGCGCCAGCAGTCCCCACTGGGGCCGGGGCCGGTGGACGGCGTCCAGCTCGGTGCCCACTGTGACGGGGTCCCCCATGTCCTCCACCGCCAGCCGTTCCGCCTCCTCCGCCGGCTTGCCCTCCTTGAGAAGGTCGTCCCGCTGGTCCTCCAGGTGCCGCTCCAGCTCCTGAATCAGAACGGGCCGGGCCCGCTTCCAGCGAATCTGCGATTGCACCGCCTCCAGGTAGGCTTGGATGGTCTCAGGCAAGGCACGCGCCCCCTTTCAGAACCCGGCCCACGGCCTGGGCGTAGGCGTTCCAGGCGTTCTCCTTCTCCCGGAGGGCGTCCCGGCCCTGTTTGGTCAGGTGGTAGTAGCGCCGGGCCTTGCCGGACTCCGCCGTCTGCTCATAGGCGGTGACCAGGCCCTTTTCCTCCAGGCTGTGGAGAAGGGGATACAGGGTCCCCGCTTTCAGACGGAAGGCGTCCTCGCTCCTCCGCCGCAGCTCGGCGATCATCTGATAGCCGTACAGGTCCCCGTCCTCCAGCAGCTTCATCACCAGCAGGGACATGCTCCCGCTGACCAGGTTCTTTTCCAGCTCCATAAGCGGCCTCCTTATATATAGATTACCGATATATCGATTGTCTATATTATATATCGGAAATCTATCTATGTCAAGGGGAAGCGCTGGAAATTTTTTGTGGCTTCTTCCTAAATCCGCCAGGGAAAGGTTGACGAAATGCCCATAGGGGCGGTATAATAACCTGATTTATTATATCATAGAGAACGGGGAGGAGCGGTCATGTGGATTGCGGACAGGTGGGAGGACTATGAGCTGCTGGACTGCGGCGGCGGGGAGCGCCTGGAGCGCTGGGACCGCCAGGTGCTGGTGCGCCCGGACCCCCAGGCCATCTGGGAGACGCCCCGGGAACACCCCGCCTGGCGGAAGGCCGGGGGCCGCTATCTCCGCTCCTCCACCGGCGGGGGGCACTGGGAGAAGAAGGCCCTGCCGGAGAGCTGGAAGATTCGCTATCGCGACCTGACGTTTCAGGTGAAGCCCATGAACTTCAAGCACACGGGCCTCTTTCCGGAACAGGCGGTGAACTGGGATTTCATGGCGGAGAAGATCCGAAGCGCCGGGCGGCCCGTCCGGGTGCTGAACCTCTTCGCCTACACCGGCGGGGCCACGGTGGCCTGCGCCAGGGCCGGGGCCAGCGTCTGCCACGTGGACGCCGCCAAGGGCATGGTGGCCTGGGCCAGGGAAAACGCCAGGCTCTCCGGCCTGGGGGAGGCCCCCATCCGCTGGATTGTGGACGACTGCGCCAAGTTCGTGGAGCGGGAGATCAGGCGGGGGAAGACCTACGACGCCATCGTCATGGACCCGCCCAGCTACGGCCGGGGCCCCGGCGGGGAGGTCTGGAAGCTGGAGGAAAACCTGTATCCCTTTGTGAAGCTCTGCGCCGGGGTGCTGTCGGACAAGCCCCTCTTTGTGCTCATCAACTCCTACACCACGGGCCTGGCCCCGTCGGTGCTGGGGTACTTATTGAACCTGCTGGTGCGGGAGAAGTACGGCGGGAAGTGTACCTGGGACGAGCTGGGGCTTCCCGTGACCGAAACGGGATTGGCTTTGCCCTGCGGGGCAACGGGAAGGTGGTTTTCCGAATGAGCGGCCCCATGGGCGCTGTTTTCCGCTATGGCCTCTGGATGCTGCCGGGGGCGGCGCTGGGGCTGGCGCTGTATGGATGCCTGTTTCCCTGGCAGAGACGGCGCTTTTCGGCGGCATGGCGGCGCTGACCCTGTGCCCGGACCCCAGCTGGCTGTACGCCGGGCTGTGCGGTTATTGGACGCCTTTCTTCGGCGGGCGGGCCGTACCGCTGGCCAGCCGGATGAACCTGATTCCGTTTTCCCAGGGGGACAGCCTTTTCAACCTCTTGGGCAACATGGTCATGTTTGCGCCCTTCGGCTTTTTCACCGCCCTTCTTTGGCGGGGCTGGAACGGGAAACGGGCGCTGGCGGCGGGGCTGGCCGTCACGGTGTTTGTCGAGTGCTGGCAGGTTCTGGCGGGCCGGTATTTCGACGTGGACGACATCATCCTGAACGCTTTGGGTTTCCTCTGCGGCTATGGGCTCTGGCGGCTCGCGCGGCGGCTGGTCCCTGGGCGGATGGAGAAATTTTATGTGCGCTTCAATGAGGAACAGCAATGAATGACATGATACAAACCGAGAGCCTCCGCTTCGCCTACCCGGCGGACGAGGGGCAAAAGCCCGTCTACGCCCTCCGGGGCGTGGACCTGGAAATTGAAAAGGGCAGCTTCGTGGTGGTCCTGGGGCACAACGGCTCCGGGAAATCGACGCTGGCCAAGACCTTCAACGCCGTCCTGCTCCCCGCCGGGGGGAAGGTGTACGTGGAGGGCATGGACACCCTGGACCAGGAGCTCCTCCTGGCCATCCGCCAGCGGGTGGGCATGGTGTTCCAGAACCCGGACAACCAGATTGTCGCCAACGTCGTCGAGGAGGACGTGGCCTTTGCCCCGGAGAATCTGGGCGTGCCCACGGAGGAGATACGAAAGCGGGTGGACGCAGCCTTGAAGGCCGTGGGCATGGACGAGTTTGTCACCCACGCGCCTCACCTCCTGTCGGGGGGGCAGAAGCAGCGCATCGCCATCGCCGGGGTCATCGCCATGGAGCCCGCCTGCATCGTCCTGGACGAGGCCACCGCCATGCTGGATCCCATCGGGCGGCGGGAGGTCCTCACCACCGTCCACCGCCTGAACAAGGAAAAGGGGATTACGGTGATTCTGATTACCCACCACATGAACGAGGCGGAGGCGGCGGACCGGGTGGTGGTCATGGACGACGGCAGGGTGGACCTGGACGGAACGCCCCAGGAGGTGTTCAGCCAGGTGACGAGGCTGCGCCGCCTGGGCCTGACGGTGCCGGACACCGTGGACCTGCTGGACCGCCTCCGCCTGGACGGGTGGGACGTGCCCCTGGACGCCCTGAGCGTGGAGGACTGCGCCGCCGCCGTGGCCGGGGCCTTAAAGTAACATGGACGGAGGAATGGAGCCTTGGCTATCCTGGAGATCAAAAACCTGACGCATACCTACGGCATCGGGACGCCCTTTCAGCGCAGCGCCGTGGAGGATATCAGCTTTGCCGTGGAGCCTGGGGAGTTCCTGGGCGTCATCGGGCACACCGGGTCGGGGAAGTCCACCCTGATCCAGCATCTGAACGGCCTTTTAAAGCCCACGTCCGGGCAGATTTTGCTGGACGGCAGGGACATCTGGGCCGAGCCCAAGAAAATACGGAACATCCGCTTCCAGGTGGGGCTGGTGTTCCAGTACCCGGAGTACCAGCTCTTTGAGGAGACGGTGTATAAGGACATCTCCTTCGGCCCCAAGAACCAGGGGAAGACGGGGGATGAGCTGGACCACGCCGTCCGGGAGGCGGCCCGGCTGGTGGGCCTCCGGGACGAGCACCTGGAGAAGTCCCCCTTTGAGCTCTCCGGCGGCCAGAAGCGCCGGGCGGCCCTGGCGGGGGTGCTGGCCATGGAGCCCAAGGTGCTGGTACTGGACGAGCCCACGGCGGGCCTGGACCCGGCGGGCCGGGAGAACCTGATGGCCAACATCCGGGAGTACCACCGGAACAAGGGGACCACTATCATCCTGGTCAGCCACAGCATGGATGAGATTGCCCAGAACGTGGACCGCATCCTGGTGTTGAAATCCGCCCATATTTTAATGAGCGGAACCCCGGCGGAGGTTTTCACCCGAGCGGAGGAGCTTCTCTCCGCCGGGCTGGACGTGCCCCAGATTACCCGGGTGGCCATGGCCCTGCGGGACCGGGGCGTCCCCATCGACCCCGCCGTCTACACCGTGGAGGACCTGGAGCGGCAGCTCCTGGCCCTGAAAGGGGGCGGGTCTCCATGCTGAAAGACATTACCCTGGGCCAGTATTTCCCCGGAGATACCCCGGCCCACAGGCTGGACCCAAGGACGAAGATTCTGCTGGTGGTGCTGTACATCGCGGCCCTCTTCACCGCCAAGAGCTTCCTGACCTACGGTTTGATGGCCCTGGTGCTGGCGGCCTGCGTCCGTATTTCAAAGGTCGGCCTCAAGGCCCTGGTGAAGGGCTTGAAGCCGGTGCTGTTCATCATCGTTTTCACGGGGATTCTGAACCTGTTTTTCACCCCCGGAGAGAACGAGCTCTGGGCCTGGGGGCCCTTCCATGTCACGGACACCGGGATTCAGAACGCTGCCTTTATGGTCCTGCGCATTATGCTGCTGATTATGGGGACCTTCCTCATGACCTACACCACCAGCCCCATCAGCCTTACCGACGGGCTGGAGCGCCTGCTGAATGGCCTCAAGCGCTTCCATGTGCCGGTCCACGAGCTGACCATGATCATGTCCATCGCCCTGCGGTTCATCCCCACGCTGATTGAGGAGACGGACAAGATCATGTCCGCCCAGAAGGCCAGGGGGGCGGACTTCGAGAGCGGGAACCTGATAGAGAAGGCCAGGGCCCTGGTGCCCATTCTGGTGCCGCTGTTCATCAGCGCCTTCCGCCGGGCCGACGAGCTGGCCACCGCCATGGAGTGCCGCTGCTACCACGGCGGGGAGGGGCGGACCAAGCTCCACGTGCTGAAATACGAGGGGCGCGACTATGTTGCCCTGGCCCTGGGGGCGCTGATTCTGGCGGGGGTGATTTCTCTGCGGGTCCTCGGGCTTTGAGAATGGACAATGGATAATTGACAATTGATAATCGACAATTGACAATGGAGGAACGGGATGGATAGAAAGAACCGGACACAGATTTGGACGCTGGTGCTCTGCGTGGTTTTGCTGGGCATGAATTTCTGGCAGCTTGGCCGGATTTCGGACCTGCGGAACCGGCTTGGAAGCGTTGAGACCAATCTGCAAATGGAGACCCGGCGGCTGGACGAGCGGGTTCAGGACATCCAGCGGAAGGTGATGGACGCGGACAAGCTGGTTCAGGATTGCGAACTGCGCTCTGTGGACGTGGACACGGCCTCCCGCTGCCTGCGGGCGGAGGTATCCCTGCGGTTGAAAGAATGGCGGGAGGACACCCAGGTCCAGATGACGGTAATCCAGGGGCCGGATACCCGGCACGTCGCCCTGACCGGCGGCGGGGGACAGTATACCGGCGTAGTGGAGATTCCCGTAGGCAGCCAGGAGGTCCGGCTTCTGGCCCAGATCAGCGCCGATGGAATGCAGAAGGAGGAGGACCTGTTCGGCTGGCAAAGCGCCTCTATGCTCCTGCCGGTCCAGTGCAACGGCTGGGGCGTCGGCGGGCCGGACTATGCCCGGAATGCGGACAAGACCGGGACGCTGACGGTGTCACACTGCGAGGCGGAGCTGATGGGCTACGAAAAGAGGCCCCTGCCCCAACTCTCCCAGCAGGCGTTCCGCCTCCGGCGCAACGGGGACGTGGCGGCAGAGAAGACGGCCATGTACGGGGAGACCATCGGCCAGTATACCAGTGAAGAACTGGCTTCGGAGGCCCGGATCGGGGACGAGTTCACCCTGACTTTCTTCTGCCGGGACGAGTCGGGCCTGGGGTACGAGTTCTTCCTGGACGGCTGGGCTATTGATGATAACGGCATCGGGGCGCGGTATGCTCCCGAGGTGGATTGGCCTAAGCTGACCTGGGACTGAGGGAAAGGAAGCGGCAGAGATGGAAGAGCGGAAAAAGCGGGATTGGGTAAGGCTCCTGACGCTGGCCTTGTGCGTGCTTCTGCTTCTCGTGAATTTTTGGCAGGGGAAGCGGCTGGAGACCTTGGAACGCCGGATTTCCGAGGCACAGATGCACCTCTCGGCCGACATCCGGGATATAGAGGACACAGTTTATAGCCAATTGCAGGAGGAGGACAAGCTGGTCCAAAGCTGGAGCTGTACCCCCTCTGTGAATATGGAAAAGCGCTGCCTGAACCTGGAGGTTTCCGCCGTACTGAAGGAGTGGCGGGAGGACACCGCCGCCGAGTTGCTGTGGATCGGGGACGGCGGCACGGTCGGAGAGGGTTCCGCGCCCCTTGCCGGTGACGGGAGGGGAACCTTTACCGGCGCGCTTGAGATTCCCCTGGACAGGGGACGGCTGGAGTTCGGCCTGAATCTGGTGGCGCGGGACGGCGGCGGCCAGCGCCGGGAGAGCCTGGACACCGTGTACGACACGGGCGAGCTGCTGCCGGTACAGTGCGATCCCCAGGGCGGGCTGACAAAGGCCGAGTATCTGAAAGGCGTCTTTACCGTATACGAATGCGGCGCGGATCTGTTTACAAAACATTACTCCGCCCGCGCCCTGGAGACGGAGAGCCGGGTGTTCCGCCTCCGGCGGAATGACGAAATCGCGGCGGAACAGGCGGCGGAACCGGGAGACCGTTCCAACGGCTATTTCTGCGGCAAGCTGTCCGCGGAGGTCCAGCCGGGGGACCGGGTGGCGCTGACCTTCTTCTGCCGGGACGAAAACGGCCTGGGCTATGAGTTCCTGCTCCAGGACTGGATTGCCGTGGAGGAGCGGGACGTGGCGAGGGGCGGTTCCGCGTGGGAGGACTGGCCCAGGCTGACCTGGGACTGAGGAACAAGGAGGCCGGGATGGACAGGAAGGAAATGTGGATACGGCGTCTGCCCCTGGTCCTCTGCGCCATCCTGCTGTGCGCGGTTTTGTGGCAGGGGAGGGAACTTCATTCCCTGCGGCGAACGCTGACGGAGAGCGCGGAAGCCTTGCGCAGCACGGAGGAGCGCCTCGCGGCCCTGGAGGAGCGCCAGCCCCTGGCAAGCGCCTTTGAGGTGACGGGCGTCCAGGTGAACGGCGAACAGAAAACGCTGACCGCCGCCGTGTCCGTCAGGCTTGCGCTGGAAGAGGAGGACGTGGAGTTTCTGGCCTGTCTGCCGGGCCTTGCCTACCGGTCTTACCTGTGGCAGGACGGGGCGGGAACTGCGGAGCGAAACGAGGAGGGCGTATACGCTGCGGAACTGACGGTGCCGCTGGAGCTTGACTGGCCTCTGGAATTTACGGCGGTCTGGAACGGCGGAGAGGAAACGGCGTATCTGGGCCGGGTGGATTCCATAGCGGAACTGCTTCCTGTGCGGCTGGCCCTTGCGGAGGGCGACGTTCACTATAACAAAGAGGCCGGTATGTTTTACTGGTGCGAATGGGACTTCGAGTTTGAAAATGGACATGGGGAACCGGCGGAAGTGGATAACCCGGCCCTCCGGGTCTACCGGAACGGAAGCCTGGAGGCGGAGAACGCCGCTGTCAAATCCAGCCGGGACGCCTTGTATGTAGATAGTGAAGAGACTACAGGCTTGAAATGCGTTCCGGGGGACCGGATGGAGTTCCGCCTGGCTTACGGAGACGGGTCCGGGCTACGGTATGAACTGCCCATCCGCCGTTGGGAGGTCAGGGAGTCCTGGGAGGAGGAGCGCCTCCTCGCCGGGGCGCGGCCCTCAATCATAAAATAAAAGGAGGCGGCCATGCGGAACATCGCCCTGAAGCTCACCTATAACGGCACCGCCTACCACGGCTGGCAGGTGCAGAAAAATGCCGCCTCCGTCTGCGAGACCCTGCAAAAGGCCATCGGCAAGGTCTGCGGCGGCCCCGTCCACCTGACGGGCTGCGGGAGGACGGACGCCGGGGTTCACGCCGAGCGGTACGTGGCCAACTTCCGCACGGAGAGCCGGATTCCCATCGACCGGATGCCCTACGCCATCAACACCCACACCCCGGAGGACATCGCCGTCCGGGAGGCGGTGGAGGTGCCGGAGGACTTCAACGCCATCGGCTCCTGCGTCAAGAAGGAATACACCTACCGCATCTACAATTCCCGCTTCAAAAACCCCTTCTACGTGAACCGGGCCTACTTCTACCCCAAGCGCCTGGACGAGGACTTTTTGAACCGGGCCGCCCATATGTTTGTGGGGACCCACGACTTCCGGGCCGTCCGCAGTGTGGGCACGGAGACGAGGACCACCGTGCGGACCGTCTACTGGTGCGACGTGACCCGGAACGGGGAATTGCTGGAGCTGCGGGTCTGCGCCGACGGCTTTTTGTACAACATGGTCCGGGCCATCACGGGGACGGTGCTCTACGCCGCCGAGGGCAAATTCGCCCCGGAGGACATCCCCGCCATTCTGGAGAGCGGGGACCGGACCCTGGCGGGGCCCACGGTGCCCCCCGGCGGGCTGTACCTGACAAGAATCTGGTATGAGGATGAACGGCTGAATGAGTGAGAAACGCTTGGTCAAGTTCAAAAAGGAGGGGGAGAAGCGGCGGCCCATCCGGGGCTTTCTGAGCTTTGCCCTGATGCTGGCGGCGGTGCTTCTGGTGGTGCTCTTCGCGGCCTATCGGGACGGCACGGGCTTCGACATCCTCCGGCGGTATCTCCACTACGGGCGATCCGAGCAGGTGGGCGGCGCTACGGTCTACCGCTACGAGTCCGCCTCCAAAAACCGCTTTGCCCTCCTGGGGGAGAGCCTGGTAGTGCTGTCGGACGCCTCTCTGAGCCTGTATGACAGCGCCGGGGAGGAGGTCTTTTCCACGCCGGTGACCATGGCGGCGCCGGCCCTGGCCTCCGGCGGCGGCAGGGCCGTGGCCTACGACGTGGGGGGTACGGCCCTGTACGTGGTGGACGCCTCGGGCCTCCTCCTGGAGCTCACCGCCGACGAGGAGGAGCCCTACATATCCGCCACGCTGAACAAAAACGGCGAGCTGGCGGTGACGGCTCAGAAGCGGGGCTACAAGGGCAGCGTCAAGGTCTATGGCCGGACCCTGGGGACGGACCCGTCCTTTGAGTTCAAATCCTCCAAGCGCTTCGTGCTGGACGGCTACGTCCTGGGGAACGACCTGGCAGTGGTGACCCTGGGGCAGGAGAACGGCGTGTTCGTCAGCAGCGTGGGGCTCTACGATCTCTCCAAAAGCGCGGAGGAGCCCGCGGCGTCCTACAACATCTCCGGCGGCCTGGTGGCCGCCATCGGAGAGCGGGAGGGCCGGCTGGTGACGGTCTCCGACTCCGTCCTGACCTGCGCCTCCGCGAGCGGCGAGGTCCAGGGAAGCTACGCCTACAGCGGCAGCTACCTCCGGGGCTATGACCTGGGGGGGGCCGGGTTCACGGCGCTTCTGCTGAACCGCTACCGCTCCGGCAGCGTCGGGCGTCTGGTGACGGTGGACGAACACGGCGAGGAGCTGGGCAGCCTGGACATCCGGGACGAGGTGCTGAGCATCTCCGCCTCCGGCCGGTACGTGGCGGTGCTGTACGCCGACCGTTTGTCGGTCTACAACCAGGACCTCCAGACCTATGCCACCCTCCAGGGAACGGGGGACGCCCGAAGCGCCCTGATGCGCTCCGACGGGTCGGTGCTGCTGCTGTCCGCCGGGTCCGCCAGCCTGTTTTTGCCTTGATTGTATGAAAATAAGCCGTGTGTTCACAAAACGTTTACATGGGAAGAGGTAGGAAAGTTTGACGACACCTGTTATAATAGATGCCATCGCTGTGGCCGTGCTGGCGGTCTTCGCGATTATGGGGGCCTGGAAGGGCCTGCTGCGGACGCTGGCGGGCCTGTTGATTCTGGCGTTGTCCCTGGCGGGGGCGGGAATCATCGCCTCGGCCCTGTCCGCCCCGGCGGCAAAGCTCATCGCCCCGGCCATTGAAAAGCGGATCGAGTCTCGCCTGGATGAGGCCATTCAGGAGCGGTATCCCGCCGGGGGGGAGGACCCGGAGGAGGGCCTGTCCGCCGCGGAGATACTGGACCTGCTGGGCGTCGACGAAACCCAGTGGGAGGCCCTGGCCTTCCGGGCGGGGGATATGGTCCGGGACGGCGGGGTTCAGCTGATGACCGCCGTGATTGAGAGCGTGGCCCAGTCCATGCTCTATGGCGTCCTGTATATGCTTTCCTTCGTTCTGCTGAGCTTCGCCCTGCACCTGCTGGTGCGGATGCTGGACGCGGTTCTGCGTCTGCCGGGCCTCCACGGGCTCAACGCCGTGGGCGGCGGCCTGGTGGGACTGGCGGAGGGGGCCCTTCTGCTGTTCCTGGCGGTTTGGGCCCTGCGATTGGTGGGCGTCTCCTTCGACGGACAGGAGGACTGTCAGATTTTCCGCTTTTTCATCACCCACACGCCCCTGGACGCCCTGGAATTCCTGGGCATATAGGGGGGAGCGGGTTCCCGGTCTCCATGAGGCCCGAATCACAAACAATAGCGCCCGAGGGCGCGTGGAGGTTTAAGAGGTATGCAGCCGACACTTTGTTCCAGATGCAAAAAGAACGTCGCCGTGGTATTCATTTCCAAGCTGGACGGCGAGAAGACCATCAACGAGGGCCTGTGCCTGAAATGCGCCAAGGACCTGGGACTCCCCCAGGTGGACGACATGATGCGCCGCATGGGCATCTCCGACGAGGACCTGGAGACCCTGAACAGCGAAATGATGCAGGCCATGAGCGGCGTGGAAAACATCGAGGACCTGCCCAGCGGGGAAGAGGACAGCGGGGAGGAGGAAGAGGGCAAAACCGCCACCTTCCCCTTCCTGAACCGCCTGTTCTCCGGCGGGGAGTCCAAAGACAGCGCCGAGGAGGGCCGCACTGAACGCCGTGAGAAAAAGGAGGCCCCCAAAAACGCCAAGCGGAAGTACCTGGAGAACTACTGCATCTCCCTGACCCAGAAGGCCAAGGAGGGCAAGCTGGACCCGGTCATCGGCCGGGCGGAGGAGATCGAGCGGGTGGTCCAGATTCTCAACCGCCGCCAGAAAAACAACCCCTGCCTCATCGGCGAGCCCGGCGTGGGCAAAACCGCCATCGCCGAGGGCCTGTCCCAGCGCATCGCTGAGGGCGACGTGCCCTTCAAGCTCCGGGAGAAGGAGGTCTACCTGCTGGACCTGACGGCCCTGGTGGCCGGCACCCAGTTCCGGGGCCAGTTCGAGAGCCGGATGAAGGGGCTCATCGACGAGGTGAAGCGCCTGGGGAACATCATTTTGATGATCGACGAGGTCCACAACCTGGTGGGGGCGGGAGACGCCGAGGGAAGCATGAACGCGGCCAATATCCTCAAGCCCGCCCTGAGCCGGGGGGAGATTCAGGTCATCGGCGCGACGACCTTCAACGAGTACCGCAAGCACATTGAAAAGGACTCCGCCCTGGAGCGGCGCTTCCAGCCGGTGACGGTGAACGAGCCCTCGGTGGAAGACTCCATCAAGATTTTGAGGGGCCTGGCCCCCAAGTACGAGGAGTTCCACGGCGTGAAGCTGACGGAGGGCATCCTCCGCCAGGCGGTGCTCCTCAGCGAGCGCTATATCACGGACCGCTTCCTGCCGGACAAGGCCATCGACCTGATTGACGAGGCCAGCAGCGACCTGAATTTGAAGGACCCGGACATCTCCCGGCGGATGCAGATCCAGCGGGAGATGGACGACTACGCCAAGGAGCGGACCATGCTGGAGGAGAAGGAGGAGAAGTCCGAGGAGGACTACGCCCGCATGGCCGAGCTGAAAAGCCGGGACCTCCAGCTCTCCACAGAGCTTGCCGTCATTGAGGAGAAGGGCCAGCCCCAGCTGACCATGGAGAATCTGGCCCACGTTATCGAGCTGTGGACCAAGATTCCCGCCTCCCGCATCCGGGAGCAGGAGTTCCAGCGCCTCAGCCAGCTGGAGGAGCGTTTAAAGGACCACATTATCGGCCAGGACGAGGCCATCGCCGCCGTCTCCGCCGCCGTCCGCCGGAACCGGGTAGGCATCTCTCCCAAGCACAAGCCCGTCAGCTTCATCTTCGTGGGCTCCACCGGCGTGGGCAAGACCGAGTTGGTCAAGCAGCTGGCCACGGACCTGTTCAACACCCCCGACGCCCTGATCCGCCTGGACATGTCGGAGTTCATGGAAAAGCACTCCGTCTCCCGCATCGTGGGCTCCCCGCCGGGCTACGTGGGCTATGACGAGGCGGGCCAGCTGACGGAGAAGATCCGCCGGAAGCCCTACGCCGTCATCCTCTTCGACGAGATTGAGAAGGCCCACCCCGACGTGCTGAACGTCCTCCTGCAAATTCTGGACGACGGCGAAATCACCGACGCCCACGGACGGAAAGTGAACTTTGAAAACACCATCATCGTCATGACCTCCAACGCCGGAAGCGCCACAAAGGAGGGGACCGTGGGCTTTGACCGCAGTCTCAGCCAGCAGGACAGCGAAAAGGCCATGAAGGCGCTCCAACAGTTCCTCCGGCCGGAGTTCATCAACCGGGTGGACGCCGTCATCACCTTTAACCGCCTCTCCGAGAAGGACTTCCAGTCCATCGCCCGCATCATGCTGGACGAGCTGCGGGACTCCCTGAAGGAGAAGGGCATCACCTTCACCTACGACGCCACCCTGGTGGACTTCCTCACCAAGAAGTCCTATTCCCGGACCTACGGGGCCCGGAATCTCCGCCGGACCATCCAGAAGGAGTTGGAGGACCCCATGGCCTCCAAGATCATCGACAGCTACGAGGAACCCATCATCGGAATCAACGCCGCGGCGGAAAACGAACACGTCTGCCTCAGAACCCTTTGACAGGCGCGCGTTCCCCATTTTACATTCGGAAAGGGGGAGGGCCCCGTGCTCTTCCGAAAAGATATCGACCCCCGCTGCGCCTACTGCAAGCGGGGACAGCAGCTGAACGAGCGGGAGGTGGCCTGCGTCAAGCGGGGCGTGGTGCCGGTGGAGCATTCCTGCCGGGCCTTCCGGTACGACCCGCTGAAACGGGTGCCGCCCCGCCCGGCGGCCCTGGACACCAAGCGGCTCAGCGAAGAGGATTTTTCCCTGTGAGACTGGAGGGATTTTCATGGAAGTAAAACAGCTTCACGGGCTCTGCTACAGCGCCACCGGCGTGACGGAGAAGGTGGTCCGGGCCCTGGCGGCGGGACTGGAGGAAGAGCTGGGCCTGTCCCAGGCGGTCTTCCACGGCTTCCGCAAGCCCGCCGAACGGGCCGTGGATTACGTCTTTGGCCCCGGCGACCTGGTGGTGGTGGGCTCGCCCACCTACGCGGGCCGTATGCCCAATAAGATCGCGCCGGACTTCCAGGCCAGACTCCGGGGAAACGGGGCCCTGGCCGTGGCGGCAGTGACCTTCGGCAACCGGGCCTATGACAACGCCCTGGCGGAGCTCTGCGCCCTGCTGGAGGCGAACGGCTTCCACACCCTGGCGGCGGGGGCCTTTCCGGGCCGCCACGCTTTCACGGACGCCTTAGGGGAGGGCCGCCCGGACTGGGACGACCAGCGGGCCATCCGGGCCTTCGCCAAGCGCATCGCCGAAAAGGTCCGAAACCTGGAGGCGCTTCCCCCGCCGGTGGCGGTCCCCGGAGACCCGGCGGCGGCCTATTACATCCCCAAGGTCCTGGACGGGGAACCGGCGAAGTTCCTGAAAGCCAAGCCCAAGACGGACCTGGGCAAGTGCTGCAACTGCGGCGTCTGCGCCCGGACCTGCCCCATGGGGGCCATCGACCCTGCGAACGTGGCGGAGGTGCCGGGGACCTGCATCAAGTGCCAGTCCTGCGTGCGGAAGTGTACCCACCGCGCCAAGTATTTCGACGACCCGGCGTTCCTGTCCCATGTGGCCATGCTGGAGAAGAACTTTCAGGAGCCCAAGGAGATTGAGATCTTCCTGTAAACTGAAAGACCGGAGACAGCCGTCCCCGGTCTTTTTGCAGTCCTATGAAAACAGATTTTCCGGCAGGCGGATGTCCGCCTGGGGCACGCTTTCCCAGGAAAACTCCCCCAGGAGCCCCATCGCCGTACTGGGCTCGCCGGAGGGGTGGAACCCCGCCAGCTGGGCCAGCCGCCCCAGCAGCGCCTCCGCCGTCCCCCGGCCCCGGAGGTTGTCCAGCCCCGCGTCGGCGTCCCGCTTGGAGAGCCGCCGCCCGTCGGGGGCCAGCAGGAGGGGGAAGTGGTAAAATTCCGGCGGCGTCAGCCCCAGGAGCTGATACAGGTACAGCTGCCTGGGCGTGGAGGACAGCAGGTCTGCCCCCCGGACCACCTCCGTCACCCCCATGGCGGCGTCGTCCACCACCACCGCCAGCTGATAGGCAAACATGCCGTCGGACCGCCGGAGGAGGAAGTCCCCGCAGTCCCTGGCCAGGTTTTCCGTGTAAGGGCCCATGTGTCCGTCTATAAAGGAAAACTCCCTGTCAGGCACCTGGATCCGCAGGGCGGGGGCGCGAAGCCGGGCCCGTTCCGCCCGCTGCGCGGGGGTGAGAGTCCGGCAGGTCCCGGCGTAGACCGCCTGGCCGTCCTCCCGGTGGGGGGCGCTGGCGGCGTGGAGCTCCGCACGGGTGCAGAAGCAGGGGTAGACCAGACCCTCCAGCTTTTCCAGGGCGGCCTGATAGAGGGCCGTCCGCTCGCTCTGGAAATAGGGCCCGTCCGGCCCGCCGGTCTCCGGGCCCTCATCCCAGTCCAGCCCCAGCCAGCGGAGGTCCTGAATCATCTGCCCGGCGTAGCGCCGGGGACAGCGGGCGGTGTCCAGGTCCTCAATGCGCAGGACGACCTTCCCGCCCTTCTGCCGGGCGCTGAGCCAGGCCAGGAGGCAGCAGAGGATATTCCCCAGGTGGATGCGCCCGCTGGGGGAGGGGGCGAAGCGTCCGACGGTCATGCCGGGACCTCCTTTCCAACAGCAACAGGCCCGGACCCAAACGGTCCGGGCCTGTTGCTTACTCCATGGAAATAATATAATAGTACACAGGCTGTCCGCCGGAGAGAATCATAATCTCCGCGCCGGGGCAGGCGTCCTCAAAGAGCTTGCCCGCCGCCTGGGCCTCCTCCTCCGTCACGTCCTCGCCGAAGTACAGGGAGATGAAGGACGCGTCCCGCTTCTTGGCGTTCTCCGCCAGCTTTTTCAGGAGGTTCTGGAGGGATTTCTCCGTGCCGAAGAGCTTGCCCTCCTCCAGGGCCAGATAGTCCCCCTCCTTGATGTCGAACCCGTCAAAGTCTGAATCCCTTGCGGCGTAGGTGATCTGGGCGGTGGTGACTCCGGAGAGGGAGTCGGTCATGGCGTTTGCCAGGGTCTCGGCGTCCGGGGCCTCAAAGTCCACGTTCATCATGGCGGTGATACCCTGGGGCACCGTTTTGCTGGGGATGACCACCACGTTTTTTTCTGTCAGGGCCGCGCACTGCTGGGCGGCCATGATGATGTTCCCGTTGTTGGGCAGGATGAACACCGTTTCGGCAGGAATCTGGTCCACGCCCTCCAGGATGCTCTCCGTGGAGGGGTTCATGGTCTGCCCGCCGGACACCACGCCGTCCACGCCCAGGTCCTGGAACACGGCGGCCAGGCCGTCCCCGGCGCAGACGGAGAGGAAGCCGTACTTCTTCTCCGGCGGGGCTACTACGTGGACGCCCTCCGGGGTTTCGGAGGCTTCCGCCTCTTCCATCTCCAGGTCGTCCACGCTCTGGGCCTTCTTCCCGGCGGCCACGTCCTCGTACTGGGTCCGCATGTTCTCAATCTTCGCCAGCTCCAGGGTGCCGTATTTCTGACCCTCCGTCAGAGCGCTTCCGGGGATGTTGGTATGGACATGGACCTTGAACGCCTCGTCGTCCTCGCCGATGACCAGGCTGTCCCCGATGCTGTTCAAATAGGCCCGGAAGGGGTCCAGGTCCACGTTGGGGTCGTTCTTGCGGACGATGAACACGGTGTCGAAGGCAAAGGTGATCTCCTCGGTGGAGAACACGTCGAAGTCGGCCTTGGCTTTCTGGGGCGCTTCCTCCACGGCCTCCGGCATGGGTTCTCCCCGGAGCTCGGCCAGCATGCCCTCCAGAATCAGCAGGTAGCCCTTGCCGCCCGCGTCCACCACCCCGGCTTTTTTCAGCACGGGGTTCATGTCCGTGGTCTGGGCCAGGGCCTCGTAGCCCTCCTGAATGGCGGCCTCCAGCACTTTTTCAAAGTCTGTCTCCTCGGCGGCCCGCTCCGCCGCCCGCATGGCGGCCAGGCGGGACACGGTGAGGACGGTGCCCTCGGCGGGCTTCATGACGGCCTTGTAGGCGGAGGACACGCCCTCCTGCATGGCGGCGGCGAATTCGGCGGCCCCGGCGGTCTCCAGGCCCTTCAGGCCCTTGGACAGGCCCCGGAAGAGCAGGGAGAGAATGACGCCGGAGTTCCCCCGGGCCCCCCGGAGGAGGGCGGAGGCGGTGATGGACACGGCCTTGTCCAGCGTGGCGGGCTCAGTCTTTTTCAGCTCCGTCACGGCGGCGCCGATGGTCATGGACATATTGGTGCCCGTGTCCCCGTCGGGGACGGGGAAGACGTTCAGGTCGTTGATGGCCTGTTTCTGGGCCGTGATGGCGGCGGCGCCGTGGAGGATCATCCGCTTGAAAAGCCCGCCGGTGATTTGTTCTTTCATCTGCTCTCTTCCTCCCTCACAGGGTCATGGAGTCCACGCATACGTCCACGGCCCGGACCGTGACGCCGGTGTTTTTCTCCACCACATAGCGGACCTCGTTCATGATGGACCGGCAGACCGCGGGGAGGTTGACGCCGTTTTCCACGATGATGTGGAGCTCGATGGAGATGGAGTCGTCTTCGTGGTAGGAGATGCTGACGCCCTTGCTCATGGCTTCCCGGCGCAGCAGGTGGACCAGTCCGTCGGTCATGGAGCGGAAGGCCATGCCCTTGACGCCGAAGCAGTTTGTGGCGGCCATGCCCGTGATGTTGGAGAACACGGCGCTCGAGACGGAGATCTCACCTTGTTCAGACTTGAATTGAATCATGAGAACGTCCTTTCTTTCCGGTATTGACAAGGGGCGGCCTCCGCCCCCGGCTGAACCAGCGCTTGCTTCCATATTATAAACGATTCCGCGCCAAAGCACAAGTGGCAAACGAGGAAAAACCTGGTCCGCCGTGGCGGGGGAGAAATTTTTTTCGCCATACTATCAGAATAGTATTGACAAGCCGAAACTACTGTGATAGTATAACACCATAAACTACCGCGATAGTTTGGCAAGGAGGCTTGAATTTATGAAGCTGTTTGATTCGGAGCTGAAGGTCATGGACGTTCTCTGGCGCCTGGGGGACCGGACGGCCAAGGAGATTTCCTCCATCCTGGGGGAGGAGACCGGCTGGAACGTGAACACGACCTATACAGTTATCAAAAAATGCGTAGCCAAGGGGGCCGTGGAGCGGAGGGAACCGAATTTCCTCTGCCACGCCCTGGTGACCAAGGCGGAAATTCAGGAGGCGGAGACGGAGGAGCTCATCGGCCGGCTCTTCGACGGGTCGCCGGACCTGCTCTTCGCGTCCCTGCTCAGCAGCCGGAAGCTCTCGCCGGAGCAGATCGGCCGTCTCCGGGAGATTGTAAACGAAATGAAATGAGGTGAGGCGGCTATGACGTTCTTGGAACTGTCCCTCTCCGGCGGGGTCTTTGTCCTGGCCATTGCGGCCTTCCGGGCGCTGACCCTCCGCCGCCTGCCCAAGGGAACCTTTGTAGCCCTGTGGTGGCTGGCGGCGGCCCGGTTCCTGCTGCCGGTGGAGCTGAGCTCCCGGTTCAGCGTGTACACCCTGCTGGAGGCCCTGCGCCCCCAGGCCGCCCCGGTGGAGCCCGTTCTCCCGGCGGCCCCCGTGGCCCCCGCCGCGCCCCCGGTCCTCGTCATCCCCACTCCGACCGCCCCGGCCCCGGTTCAGAGCGCATCCTTCCCGGTGTGGACGGCGGTGTGGATTTCCGTGGGCCTCCTGCTGGCGGCTTGGTTCCTGATTCGCTACGTCCGCTGGCGGCGGCGCTTCCGGGAGGCCCTCCCGGCGGACTGCCCCGGCCTGGAAACCTGGTTCCAGCTCCGGCGGAAGGTGGAGGTCCGGGTGACGGACCAGATCGCCGCCCCGCTGACCTACGGACTGCTTCGCCCGGTGATTCTCCTGCCTAAGAGCCTGTTTAAAATCTTCTGATGAGGATGGCAATGAGGGCAAACGTGA
>CAJUJW010000044.1 GCA_910586735.1 uncultured Oscillibacter sp.
AGGTGGGGTCTTCCTCGGCCAGCTTGATGAGGCCGATGGTCATCTTCTCCTGGCCCGCTTTGGTCTTGGGCTCGATGGCCACGCGGATAACGGGCTCGGGGAACTCCATGGATTCCAGGATGATGGGGTGCTTGTCGTCGCAGAGGGTATCTCCGGTGGTGGAGTTTTTCAGGCCGATGACCGCGGCGATGTCGCCGGAGTAGACGGTCTCAATATCCTCCCGGTGATTGGCGTGCATCTGGAGGATGCGGCCAATGCGCTCCTTCTGCTTTTTCGTGGAGTTCAGCACCTGGGTGCCGGTGTTCAGCGTGCCGGAATAGACACGGATGAAGGACAGCCGGCCCACATAGGGGTCCGTGGCGATTTTGAACGCCAGGGCGGAGAAGGGCTCGTCGTCGGAGGACGGGCGCTCCTCCTCTTCCTCGGTGCTGGGGTTGACGCCCCGGATGGCGGGAACGTCGACGGGGGCGGGCATATAGTCCACGATGGCGTCCAGCAGCTTCTGCACGCCCTTGTTTTTGTAGGACGTGCCGCAGGTGACCGGCACCATTTCGTTGGCGATGGTGGCCTTGCGGATGGCCGAGCGGATTTTGTCCTGGGGGACCTCCTGGCCGTCCAGGTACATCTCGGCGATTTCGTCGTCGAACATGGAGACGGCGTCCATCAGCTTCTCCCGGTACTCGTTGGCCAGATCCATCATGTCGGCGGGGATTTCCTCCACCCGCATGTCCTTGCCCAGGTCGTCATAGTAGACATCCGCGTCCATCTCCACCAGGTCGATGATCCCCTTGAAGGTCTCCTCGCTTCCGATGGGCAGCTGGATGGGCACCGCGTTGCACTTCAGCCGGTCCTCCACCATGTGGAGCACGTTGTAGAAGTCCGCGCCCATGATGTCCATTTTGTTGACGTAGATCATCCGGGGGACCTTGTAGGTGTCGGCCTGACGCCACACGGTCTCGGACTGGGGCTCCACGCCGCCCTTGGCGCAGAGGACGGTCACAGAGCCGTCCAGCACGCGCAGGGAGCGCTCTACCTCCACGGTAAAGTCCACGTGGCCCGGGGTGTCGATGATATTGATACGGGTGGGCTTGAACTGGTTTTTAGAACCAGACCAGTAGCAGGTGGTGGCGGCGGAGGTGATGGTGATGCCGCGCTCCTGTTCCTGGGCCATCCAGTCCATGGTGGCGGTACCGTCGTGGGTTTCACCAATCTTATAGTTCACTCCGGTGTAGAACAAGATCCGCTCTGTGGTCGTGGTCTTGCCCGCGTCGATGTGAGCCATAATGCCGATGTTTCTGGTGTTTTCAAGCGATGTTTTTCTCGGCATACTTGTTTTCTCCTAACTTACCAGCGGAAGTGGGCGAAAGCCTTGTTGGCCTCGGCCTGTTTGTGCATGTCCTCCCGCTTCTTCACGGCCGCTCCCGTGTTCTCGGCGGCGTCCATGATTTCGCCGGCAAGGCGCTCGGCCATGGTGCGCTCGCTCCGGGCGCGGGAATAGGTGGTCAGCCACCGCAGTCCCAGGGTGGTGCGCCGGGCGGGCCGGACCTCCATGGGGACCTGGTAGTTGGCGCCGCCCACGCGGCGGGCCTTGACCTCCAGGTTGGGCATAATGTTGTCCATAGCCTGGGTGAACACTTCAACGGGGTCTTTTCCGGTCTTCTCCTTGATCTGGTCGAAGGCGCTGTAGACCACTTTCTGCGCGACGCCCTTTTTGCCGTCCAGCATCACGTTGTTGACAAGACGCGTCACCAGCACGGAGCCGTACATAGGATCGGGCAGAATTTCTCTCTTGGGAACATTACCTCTTCTGGGCACTATGCTTCCCTCCTTCATAATGATTCTATGATCTCATAGGTACTCAAAAGGCGTATTCCAGCCTTCCGTGAATGCCTCTGCCGAAGGGCAACGCTCGCGCATTTATATAAAACCTGTTCGGCAAAGTAATTCGTTTGAATTTGTCCAGCTTACTTGGACTTGGGCCGCTTGGCGCCGTACTTGGAACGGGCCTGCATCCGGCCGGAGACGCCCTGGGTGTCCAGAGTGCCGCGGATGATGTGATAGCGGACGCCGGGGAGGTCCTTGACACGGCCGCCGCGGATCATGACCACGGAGTGCTCCTGCAGGGAGTGGCCCACGCCGGGGATATAGGCGGTGACCTCATAGCCGTTGGTCAAGCGCACACGGGCGATCTTGCGCAGGGCGGAGTTGGGCTTCTTGGGGGTCGCGGTTCTCACGGCGGTGCAGACGCCTCTCTTCTGGGGGGAGGGCTGGTTGGTGGTCTTGGTCTTCAGGGTGTTCAGACCGAACTGCAGGGCGGGAGAAGTGGACTTGTAGGAAGCCTGTTCTCTTCCTTTGCGGACCAGTTGGTTAAAAGTGGGCATTGCGTTTCTCCTTTCTTTCAGTTTTTGATGTTTATTTTTTACAGAAAGCCGGTGGGCTATTCCGAAAAAACCAAAATTATCTCAGGCGTTCAGCTCCACCACCACGGAGGCCCCCACGGCGATGCCGCAGGCCCGGCCCAATTGAGCCATGGTCCGGCCGGTCTCCACGGGGATGCCGGCGGCGGCGCACTCAGCGGCGATGGGTTCCGTCAGAGCCGGGTCGGCGTCGCCGGCCAGGTGGACCCGGCGGGCCCGTCCCTCCCGGATGGCCTTCCGGGACTGCTTCACGCCCACGACTCGCATTTCGGGCTCCATAGGGCAAACCTCCTCGTTTCCAGCGAGAAGCGCACAGCAAAATTCACGGATTTCAGGTCCGCGCAAGTAGGCATTATAGCATGGCCTCTCCCCGCCGTCAAGCGTTTTTGGCAAAAAGATTTTCATTTTCCTGTTTTTCCAGAGTTTTCCCCGGTCCCGCTCATAGAATCGGCGGCCTGAGAAAGCCGATCAGGGCCAGGAGGGCGAAGTGGGCGGGGTAAAAGGCGTAGCAGAAATACTGGAAGCCCCTCCCGGCCCTCCCCTTCTCACCGTTGTCTCCCAGGGTGACCAGCATTCCGAAATAGTTGCCCAGCACATTCAGTAAACAGTTCCGCAGGACCATGGAAAACTCCGGCGTCCCCAGGCTCTCCGCCGCCCACAGCACCAGCCCCCGGCGGGACAGCAGGACGGTGGGAATGTAAATCAGTGCTTTCTGCAGCCGTGGACGGTTCCTGGCAACGTAATAGACCCAGGCCAGGATGATGTAGCCCTGCCCGCCCTCCATGCGCAGTTCCATGGCAAGCCAGGTGGCCGCCGCCACGACGGCGGGGCTCAGGAGCGTCAGCTTCCGGCGTTTCAGCTCCTCGTGAACCGCCAGGACGCACAGGGCCAGCGCCAGCGTGAACAGGATGTTCAGCCCTGTTTCCCGCCAGTCTCCCTCTACGCCCAGCACGCGCGTTTCCGCCAGGTCAAACAGCGTATAGGGCGCCTGGGCAATGACCGCCGTCAAAAGGACGCGGCCTATGTAGCGGCGGACATTGGACGTGCGGGCGAACCCCTGGGCGATACAGTACACGAAAATGGGCGCCGCCAGACGGCCGATATACATTATATATAAAACGCCCTCGTCCAGCACCCAGTCGGCAAGTCCCCCATAGCCGCGGCTCCACAAAAGGTCCGCCAGGGGACCGAATATTTGGTGCAGGGGAAAAACGCGGACCAGATGGTCAAAGACCATGCAGCACATGGCGAAGATTTTCAATTGCCTGTAGTTCATGACAGCCTCCTTCATTCTCCGGCTGGAGCCGGTAATAAGGAGAGTATACAGGACGTTTCTTACGAACGGCTTGACAAAAATCTTACGATTTTCTTACGATTTTCGCCCGGCGGCCTGTCCCTCAGAACCGGCGGACCTCGAAAGACGGGTCGGCCAGGGGGCCGGCCCTTACGGTCCCGCCTACTTATAAAACTTAAAACGCGCGGGCGGACACTCCCCTTTTTCCAAAGCGCCTTGACAAATTTCGACAAACCGGTTACTATAGAGCTTGTTATCCCGATGCGAACGAGAACGAAGGGGATGAGCGCGCACATGGAGGACGACCTGTTTAAGCCCATACCCGGCGAGGGCGTCATGCCCCACAAGCCGGACACAGAAATACCGGAACCGGAGCCGCCGGGAGACGGCCCCATCCTGGCCCGGGTTCAGAACTCCCGGCCCCGCCACCTGGACAGCGGCCGGACCGTTCTGCGGCCCAGCCTTCCCTATGACGATGTCAGCCACATGATGAGCTGTTTCCTGGACATGTATATCGGAGCGCGGTACGCCCCCGGCGTCTCCCGCCCCGGCTGCGTCTGCCACGCCACCGTGATCTCCGGCACCGTCAGCCTCACGGCGGAGGGCCAGACCTACCAGCTCCTGGAGCGGGACGCCATCCGCTTCAAGGCGGACCAGACCTATCACTTTGAGAACAACTCCAGCGGCACCGGACGCCTGCTGCTGGAATACCAGTATCTCCAGGCCCTTGTCTGAACCAAGAAAGGCCGGCGCTGGACAGCGCCGGCCTTTTCCCGTGCGGATCGCGTGATTCACTCCGCGTACTTCCCCACCCGCCGGGCCAGAAGCAGGGCCAGGCCCAGCTTGAGCAGGTCCGGGATCACAAAGGGAAACACGCAGTAGCCCAGAGCCGTCATCAGGCCCACGGGGCTGCCCGTCGAGGCGTAGAGCACCAAATACCAGGCGGTGCCGAAGGCGTAATAGGACACCATGCCCAGCACGCCGGCGGCCAGCTTCACCGGCAGGGTCTCCCCCAGCCTGGCGGTCATCAGCCAGTACAGCAGGGCCGTGAAGAAAAATCCCAGAATATACCCGCCGGTGGTCCCCAGAAGCACCCCCAGGCCGCCCCGGAAATTGCTGAATACCGGCGCGCCCACGGCCCCCAGAAGCAGATACGCCGTGACGGCGTAAGTCCCCCGTCTTCCTCCCAGGGTCAGAAGCGCCGCGAAAATGGCGAAGGTCTGCATGGTGAACTGGACAAAGGGCGCGGGGACCGGCACGGAAATCCAGGCGCAAACCGCCATCAGCACCGTGAAAAGCGCCACAAGGGTCAGGTCCCGGGGCCGCAGCCTCGCCGCGGATTGTTCGGACATAAGCGTCTCCTCCTTTTGTTTCCTGGGAAGAGAATAGCGCAAATTCGCCCAATTGTCAACTATAAATTTTATTTCGGTTTACAACCTTGAGAAAATCAGGGGAGAGGTTATGCCTCTCCCCTTTTTCCATGACGGTTAAAGTTCCGTGTGGGCGCAGAGCTCCCTTGCCTTGGCCTGGATGGCCTTCAGGTCCTCGAAGGTGTCCGGGCGCTTGTGAACGTCCCGCAGCAGAGCCGCCGGGTGGTAGAGAGCGGTCATCCACACGCCGTTCCGCTCAAACCATTGGCCGTGCTCCTGGGTGATGCGGAAGTCGTCCTTGATGATGACCTTGGCGGCGATGCGGCCCAGGCAGACGATGATTTTGGGACGCAGAAGCGCCGTCTGGCGGCGCAGCCAGTCGATGCAGGCGTCCTGCTCCACGGCCAGGGGGTCCCGGTTCTGGGGCGGGCGGCATTTCACGATGTTGGCGATGTAGACCTTGCTCCGGTCCAGGTTCACCATCTCCAGCATGTCGTCCAGCAGTTTCCCCGCCCGGCCCACAAAGGGCTTGCCCTGCTCGTCCTCGTGCTGGCCGGGGCCCTCGCCGATGAAGAGTATCTCGGCGTCCTCCGCGCCGTCCCCGAAAACTACGTTATTCCGGGTATCGGCAAGGGAACAGCCTTTACAGGACAAACACTCGCTTCTCAAGCTCTCCCAGGTATCCATTTCGTCTCTCTCCTCTCATCTTTCGGTCTTTCGCCCATTGTACCATGAAAAAACTACCGGCGCAAGAGGCGGATACCCCTCCGCCTTCCGGGGACACTGAGGCCGAGGTGATGACATGGCCCCCTGGCTCTGGTTTTTTTGGATCTACAGCTTCCTGGGCTGGCTGGTGGAGTTGGCCTTTGCCGCCCTCACCCGGTCCGAGGAAAAGCGGAGGCGCTGCCTGCTGGTTCTCCCCCTGTGCCCGGTGTACGGCCTGGGGATGCTGGCGGCCCTGGCCCTGCCCCCCATGGGCTGGGCGGGGCTGACGCTCTGGGGCGGCCTGGCCGCCACGGCGGCGGAATATCTCTATCACTGGGCCGGGGAGCGGTTCCTGCGGGTCCGGTTCTGGGACTACTCCCAGGTCCCCGGCAACCTCCGGGGGCGGGTCTGCCTCCCCTTCTCCCTGGCCTGGGGACTGCTGGTGTGGGCGGCGGTCCGGTTTGTCCAGCCGGGGGTGGCGGCCCTGGCGGCGGCGATTCCCCCTGGGGTTACTTTTCTGTTTCTGCTGGTCTTCACGGCGGACGCGGTCTGTTCCCTCTGGTTCCTCCGGGCCACGGGGGATTTGCGGGGGATGCGCCGGGCGGGGCTCTTCTAGGCCCGGGTCCACGCTCTCAGCAGACCCTTTACAACCTCCGCCGCAATTTCCGAGGTCCGCTCGCAGTTCCGCTCAAAAGCTTCCGGCCCGCTGTCCCCGCCGGTATCGGTGACGGTTCTCACCGATAGGAACGGGACGCCGTTCACGTAGCAGACATGGGCGGCGGCCGCCGTCTCCATATCCACGGCCAGGGGGCCATGCTTGCGGAGAATCCGCCCCCGGTCCTTGTTTTCCACAAACAGCTCGCCGGTGACAATCGCGCCGAAGCGGATGGCGTACTCTGCGGACTCCGCGTATCTTCCGGTGGCGGAGAGCAGGCCCTTGTCCGAGGGGAAATAGACCGAGGGCATCCAGGGGTGAAATTCCGTCAGGATATTCCATGTCCTTCAAAAAAGGGGCCAGCTCCGTGTCTCTGGCACATAAGAGCCCCACTTTTTCATAACAATTCTCCCCCTCAAACCACCTGGAACAGATAGAACTTCAAGTAATTCGTCTCCTCCACGCCCCACAGAATCGGGTGGTCGCAGCTCTGCTGCCGGGCCTCAATCTGCCGGAGGCGGACCCCGGCGTCGTGGGCGGCGGCGCGCAGCATGGCGGTAAATTTTTCCTCCTCCGCGAAGTGGGAGCAGGAGCAGGTGGCCAGATACCCGCCCCTGGGCAGCAGTTTCATGGCCCGGTAGTTGATTTCCTTATAGCCCGTCATGGCGTTGGCCGCCGTCTTCCGGGACTTGGTAAAGGCCGGCGGGTCCAGGATGATGAAGTCGTACTTCACCGGTGCCTTCTCCAGGGCGGGCAGCAGCTCGAAGACGTTGGCGGCCACGCAGTCCACCACGCCGCCCAGGCCGTTTCGTTCCGCGTTGGCCCGGGCCATGGCCACGGCGGACTCCGACACGTCCACGGCGGTGACACGCTTCGCCCCGCCCAGGGCGGCGTTCAGGGCGAAGGAGCCCGTGTGCGTGAAGCAGTCCAGCACCGTCTTCCCCGCCGCCAGACGGCCCACCGCCCGGCGGTTGTACTTCTGGTCCAGGAAAAAGCCGGTCTTCTGGCCGTTCTCTACATCTACCAGATACTTGATTCCGTTCTCCGTAATCTCCGTCACCAGAGACTCCGGTCCCTCCTCCCCCGGCAGGGGGAACCAGCCCTTGTACTGCTCCAGGCCCTCCTTCTCCCGGAGGGCCGCGTCGTTCCGCTCGTAGACGCCCCGGATGGTCTGCCCGTCCTCCCGGAGAACCCGGACCAGCAGGGGAAACAGCAGGTCCTTGATGTTCTCCATGCCCACGGACAGCACCTGGACGCTGAGGAGATCGTGGAACTTGTCCACCGTCAGGCCGGGGAACATGTCCGCCTCCCCGAAAATGACCCGGCAGGCGTCCAGGTCCTCGGGGGCCATGACCGTCTTCCGGTACTCCCAGGCCCAGCGGAGTTTCCGTTCCCAGAAGGCGGCGTCAAAGCGGTCGTTGGCGTTCCGGGAAATCAGGCGGATTCGGATTTTCGATTTCTCCGACAAAAAGCCGGTGCCCAGGTACGCGCCCTTCCGGCTCCGCACGTCCACCAGGCCGCCGTTTTCCGGCGCGCCCTCCATGGACAGTATTTCCGCGTCATAGACCCAGGGGTGCCCCCGGAGAATGGCCGCCTCCGCCTTGGGGGTGACGGCGGCGGCGGCGTAGGACCGCTCTGCTTTCATATCAAATGACCTCCCGTCTTTTTCTCCCTCTCAGTGTAGCACACTTTTTCCCGCTTTGCCATAGGATTCAATGAGAAGGAGGAATTGCCATGCCTACTATTTATTTGAGTCCGTCCACCCAGGAGTGGAACAGCTACGTCACCGGCAGCGGCTCTGAGGAATACAACATGAACCTGCTGGCGGACGCGCTGATTCCCTACCTGCGGTCCAACGGCATCCAATACAAGCGGAACAAGCCCGAGATGACCGCCGGGTCCTCCATCCGGGAGGCCAACCGGGGAACCTACGACCTCTACCTGGCCCTCCACTCCAACGGCGCGCCGGAGGGACGCTACGGCGAGGAGCGGGGCATCATCGCCTTTTACTACCCCACCAGCCGCCAGGGCAAGCGGGCGGCGGACCTCATCGCCCAGGAGCTGCGGAAGATCTACCCCCTCCCCAACAAGGTCACCACCCGCTCTACCACCTCCCTGGGCGAGGTGGCCCAGTCCAACGCCCCGGCGGTGCTGGTGGAAATCGGCTATCACGACAACTGGTCCGACGCCCAGTGGGTGGAGGGCCACATGGACGCCATCGCCCAGCAGCTGGCCAGGGCCCTGACGGAGTTCTTCGGCCTGCCCTTCATCTATCCCATGGACCCCGTGGAGGGCCGGGTGGCCGTTAACTGGGGCACGCTGAACCTCCGGAGCTACCCCGCCCCCACCGGAACCGTCATCGCAAACCTCCCGAACGGCGCGGAGGTGACGGTCTACGGCGAGTGGCAGGGCTGGTACGTGGTCCAGTACGAGGGACGCGTGGGCTACGCCGCCGCGGCGTTTATCGACACCTGAGATTCCGGCCCGTACTCCCGGGATCTCTTCCAGGGCTGACAAAATTTTCTTGTTTTTTCGCCGCCGATTTGAGGATTATGCTTGACAGCGGTCCAGTAAAAGTTTAAACTAGAAACAGATTGCCGTCGGAGGGCAAAGGGGTGCCCTTCGGTTGTTTTCTAAACGACCCTGTTTCCGGGCCGGTTTTGAGACCAGGCAATATGCCCAACGGCGAAAGCCGCTCCGCCCCCCAAGGACAAACGCCCCCTCATTTGGGGCCCGGGCGGAGTACAAGGACCCCCATGTCAGATCGCCGCGGCGGCCATACCGCTGCGGACATCCCATGCCCTTGGAGGGGGGAAATAGCCTCTCCCCCTCTCCGCCGTACGGGCGTGTTGACGGTTTTTGAAACGGGCTTCGGACGATACCAAAACTGAATGGAGGAATCAGCAGCCGTGATTCAGAACATCATCGCCCTTGTCATAGGGCTGGTGGCCGGCGGCGTGATTTGCTTCCCGCTTGGTATTCGCTACCGGAAGAACGTCTCTGAAAAAGAAATCTCCAGCGCTGAGGAAGAGGGAAAGCGCATCGTCAACGAAGCCATCAAAAGCGCCGAATCCAAAAAGCGCGAGGCTTTGCTGGAAGCCAAGGAAGAGATTTTGAAAAACCGCAGCGAGTACGAAAAGGAAGTCAAGGAACGCCGGGCCGACCTTCAGCGGCAGGAAAACCGCCTGCAGCAGAAGGAGGAGAACCTCGACCGCAAGATCGAGGCCGTGGAAAAGAAAGAAGAATCCCTGACTCAAAAGCACGCCGCCATTGACAAGGAGACCGAGGAGATCAAGCTTGTCAAGCGCGGCCAGACCGAAATGCTGGAGCGCATCTCCGGCTTCACCACCGAGGAGGCCAAACAGTACCTCATCGACCAGGTGGAGGCTGAGGTCACCCACGAGACCGCCCTCAAGATCAAAGAGGTGGAGTCCCGGATGAAGGAGGAGTGCGACGCCAGGGCCCGGGAAATCGTGGCCCAGGCCATCCAGCGCTGCGCCGCCGACCAGGTGGCCGACATGACCGTCAGTGTGGTTCCCCTGCCCAATGACGAAATGAAGGGCCGCATCATCGGCCGGGAAGGCCGGAATATCCGCACCATCGAAACCCTGACCGGCGTGGACCTGATCATCGACGACACGCCGGAGGCCATCACCGTCTCCTGCTTCGAGCCGGTGCGCCGGGAAATCGCCCGCCTGGCCCTGGAGAAGCTCATCTCCGACGGGCGCATCCACCCCACCCACATTGAGGAGATGGTGGAGAAGGCCCGCCGGGAGGTGGACGCCACCATCAAGGCCGAGGGCGAGCGGGTGGTCTTCGAGTGCGGCGTCCGCAGCCTCCACCCCGAGCTGGTGAAGATGCTGGGCCGCCTCCACTACCGCACCAGCTACGGACAGAACGTCCTCCAGCACTCCGTGGAAGTCAGCCACATCGCCGGCATGATGGCGGCGGAGCTGGGCGTGGATGTCCAGGCCGCCAAGCGGGCGGGCCTGCTCCACGACCTGGGCAAATCCGTGGACCACGAGATGGAGGGCACCCACGTGGCCCTGGGCGTGGAATTCGCCCGGAAGTACAAGGAAAAAGAGGACATCATCCACGCCATCGAGGCCCACCACAACGATGTGGAACCCCGGACCATCGTCGCCTGTCTGGTCCAGGCTGCGGACGCCATTTCCGCCGCCCGGCCCGGTGCCCGCCGCGAGAACCTGGAGAACTACATCAAGCGCCTGGAGCAGCTGGAGACCATCACCGGCTCCTATCCCGGCGTGGACAAGGCTTTCGCCATCCAGGCGGGCCGGGAGGTCCGGGTCATGGTGAAGCCCGAGCAGGTCAGCGAGGACCAGATGGTCATTCTGGCCCGGGACCTGGCCAAGAAGATCGAGGAGGAAATGGAGTACCCCGGTCAGATCAAGGTCCACGTCCTCCGGGAGACCAAAGTCGTCGAGTACGCGAAGTAAAAAACTCCCTCCGCAACGGACTGCGGGGGACAAGAACGCATGGAACAGAAAGCGGCCGTGATACCCTCACAGCCGCTTTCTGCCTTTTTCAGAAACAGAAGAAAGGAAGTATCGCCAGCTATGAGCGTCTCATCCCTGACAAGCACCCAGAAGGCCCAGGCGGAAAGCCGCCGAAGCGCGGCCAGGCAGTCCGGCCCCTCCGGCCCCTCCTTCCAGGAGCGGCTGGTCCAGACCACCGCCGCCATCCAGGGGGCCCCTATCCATCTCCGCATGCCCACGGAAAACACCGTCTGTTCCGCCGCCCGCGCCGGACGGAACAACACCATGCAGGAGGTCTACGCGGAGTACACGGCGGATTCCACCGCCGGGGACCCCATCGTCCGCGTCTCCGGCGTCTCGGACAGCGGGCCCTATGACTTCACCTGCCATATCAAGGACATCGACCCCTCCAACGCCTCCTACGCCGAGCTGGCCGCCCTCTTCGGCCACCTGGAGAAGACCGGCGCGTTTCAGGGCAGCCTGGACAGCCGCGTTCTCCCCACCGGTCTGGAGACCGGCGACGTTACGGAAAAGCGGGATTACCTCGGCATGATCGACCGCCACCAGTACGACTCCCATTTCGGCGACACCTGCAAGGCCCAGGCGGCGGAACTGCTGGCCCTCTACCGGCCCTACGCCTCGGGGCCCGTTCAGGGCGCCTCCGCCCTGGACCACGGCGCTTTTATGAAGGAAAACCTCCTCTCCGCCCTGTCTGATTTCAGGACCTCGATGCTGGGCCGGATGAAAGAGGCCAAGGAGAAGGAGGAGGAAGAGGAAGCCTGGAACAAGCTCATGAAGTATCTGGACGCCTGGATCGAATCCCTCCGGGAGGAGGCCGACGTTCGGAAAATCGCCCGGGCCCACGCAGACCTGCTGGCCTTCCAGTCTGAGGCCGATTCCGGCAGGCCGGACCTGGGGGACTATCTCCTGGGGCAGCTGGAAGGTATGATTCTCTGAACATGAATAAGCAGGGCCCCGGCATACGCCGGGGCCCTTCCCCGTTCTCAGGAACACCCGCCGGGCATCCAGGGCCGGGCCCCCCAATAGACGGCGGCGCACAGCGCCGGCAGCAGCCACAAGCTCCCGCCGGTCCGCCGCATGACGCAGGCGATCAACCCCGCCAGGGACGCCGCCGTCACTGCCCCGGTCCAGCGGGCCGCCCGCTCTCCCGCCGCCGGGCCCCAATCCCAGGAGGCCAGCAGCCACAGCGCCCTTCCCCCGTCCAGGGGGCGGATGGGCAGGAGGTTGAAGACGCACAGCACCAGGTTCGCCCCCACGGCGGCGGGCCAGCATCCCTTTCCCAAGGCCGTCAGCGCCAGGGCCGCCAGGAGGTTCGCCCCGGGGCCCGCCAGCACCGCCGCCAGCTCTCCGCCGTAGGACAGCCGTCCGCTGTCCGTCTCCAGCACCGCCCCCAGGGCGCTGAGGCGGAAGCCCGTCACCTCCGCCCCCAGTGCCCGGAGTACCGCCCAGTGGCCCAGCTCGTGGACGGCGGAGGCCCCCAGCACGGTGAGCAGGGGTTCCCAGCCGTTGGCCAGGGCAAACCAGGCCGCCAGCAGAGCGAACCCGCCGGTTGCCCGGACCCTACAGGGCGGAGACATAGTAGACGGGATTCAGATAGGTGCCATCCCGCTGGAGCTCAAAATGCAGATGGGGCCCGGTGGCCATGCCCGTTTCCCCCACCTCGGCGATCTTCTCCCCCCGGCGCACCGCCGCGCCGGAGGAGACCGTAATGCGGCTGCAATGGGCGTAGAGAGTGGAGTAGCCCCCCTCGTGGGCCACGACACAGTACCGGCCATAGCTGCTGCTGTCCCCCACGGCGGTGACGCTTCCGTCGGCGAAGCAGCGCACCTCCGTCCCCGTGTCCGCCGCCAGGTCCACGCCGTAGTGGAACCGCTCCTCCCCCTCCGTGGGGTGTTCCCGATAGCCGAAGTCGGAGCTGAGGGTCCCCGCCACCGGGGCACAGTAGTCAAAGCCCAGAAGGGCCTGCTCCATGCTGACCCCCTCGGGGAGGTTCTCCTGGGAGTACAGGACATAGGCCAGGGTGGAAACCGAGGGCGCCTCCTCCCCGGCCGCCGGGGACGCCTCCGGGCTGTCGGGTTCCCTCCGGTAGCTCCGCAGGGTCTCCAGCGCCGCGCCGTCCCGGAGTTTTGGCGCCTGGATGGCCGCGCCCTCCTCCGGGGAGGCGCTTCCCGTCTGGACCGCCTCGTCCTGGGGGCGGAACACCGCCTGGTAGACCTCCAGCACCCCCTCCTCCCCGGAGAAGGCCCGGCCCACGGCGGAGAACACCGCCTGCACGTCCATGTTCCGCTCCATGGCGGCGGACAGCTTTTCGTTGAAGGCCGCCATCCGGGCCGGGAGCAGTAACTTTGCCGCCACCAGCGCCACGAAAATACTCCCGCAGGCCACCAGCTGCGCCAGCCGCCGCAGGTCCTTTGCCGCCAGGTGCTCGTTTCTCCTGCGCCGGGACCGAACGCTCTGTCCAGCCTGAACGCCCCGTCGGCGCGCCTGGGCGGTCATCAGCCGCCGCCCCGCCTGCCGTGAAGTCATATCCGTCCCCTCCTTTGGGAAATTTATACAGCTTGTTTCTTTGTATTTTATGTGCCCGATTCTGTAAAAATGCCGGTAAAGCCCCGCCGCTTTCCCGCCCGCTGAGAATCTTATGAAAATATGAAAAAAAAACCTTGCTTTTTGGAGCTTTCCCTGCTAGAATATAAGTCTGTACGGTAGGGTTTATCCTGCCCGCATGAAATCAACGGCCAAAGGAGGTGTTTGGTTTGCCGAATATCAAGTCTGCCAAGAAGCGCGTCCTCATCGGAAAAGCGAGGAACGCCCGCAACAAGGCCACGAAATCCGATCTCAAAACCGCGATCAAAAAGTTCGAGGCCGCCGCGGCGGAGGGCAATCGCACCGATGCCGATGGCGCTTACAAGGTTGCGGTAAAAAAGGTCGATCAGGCTGTGGCGAAGGGCGTTCTGCATAAGAACGCGGCCGCTCACAAGAAGAGCGCCCTGACCCTGAAGCTCAATCGGATCGGTTGATCCCGCATATCCCCCCAAACGGGGTATTGACGCTTCCGTGTGAACGCCCGGAGGCCGTCAGGCCAAAAGGGCATCCAATCGGATGTCCTTTTTGTTTTTAAGGAGGTGCTTTCCCCGTGCCCATCTTTGACACCCACGCCCATTACGACTCCGGCGGCTTCAACGCCGACCGGGACGAGGTTCTCTCCGCCCTCCCCGCCGCCGGGGTGGGGCTGGTGGTGGACCCCGGCTGTGAGCTGGAGAGCTCCCGGGCCGCCGTCGCCCTGGCGGAACAATATCCCTTTGTCTACGCCGCCGCGGGTATCCACCCCTCCGACTGCGCCGGGACCGGAGAGGCGGAATTTGCCGCCCTCCGAGAGCTGTGCCGCCACGAAAAGGTGGTTGCTGTGGGAGAGATCGGCCTGGACTACTACTGGAAGGACAACCCCCCCAGGGAGTTCCAGCAGATGGTGTTCCGGCGGCAGATCGAGCTGGCCCTTGAGCTGGACCTGCCCGTCATCGTCCACGACCGGGAGGCTCACGGGGATTCCCTGTCCATCGTGCTGGACTACCCGGAGGTCCGGGGGGTGTTTCACTGCTTCTCCGGCAGCCCCCAGATGGCGGAGGAACTGCTGAAACGGGGCTGGTACCTGGGCTTTGACGGGCCCATCACCTACAAGAACGCCGCCAAGGCCCCCGAGGTGGCCGCCGTCACCCCCCTGGACCGCATCGTGGTGGAGACGGATTCGCCCTATCTCACGCCGGTCCCCTTCCGGGGGAAGCGGAACGACAGCCGGAACCTGCCCTACGTCATTGAAAAGCTGGCGGAGTGGAAGGGCGTCACGCCGGAGGAGATGACCCGGATTACCTGGGAAAATGGTCTGCGGCTGTTTCCGAAGATCCAGCTCTGAATAAGGAGGGCCCGCCCGTGAAGGATGAGTGGAAAGTCTATCTGAACTGCCCCTGCCGGGAATTTCCTCCCATGGCGGACCCCGCCCCCATCATGGCGGCCTATGAGGAGGCCCGGAGGCGGGCGGGCCGGGAAACGCCCCCGCGTCAGGGTTTTCTCCGGCGCGTGTTCGCGAAACCCCAGGCGCTGCCCGCCCCGGAGTATTTCGTCCCCGTCCTGATTGCCTCCGGGGAGGATTCCTCCCTGGAGGGCCTGGAGTGGATGGAGGACGGACCGCCGGAGGAGCGCCGCCGGAGGCTTTTGTCTCAGCCGGTGGAAGACGGCGGGGCCCTTCTGGCCCGCATGCTTGACAGGAACAGAGCTTGGGCGGCGGAAAACGGTTTCGACTGGCCCGGCGAGGCCACCATGGGCCCCATGGAGGGCGGCGAGGCCGTCGGCCGTTTCCTGGGCGTCTCGGATTTCCAGGGGAAGACCATTCCCCTGGCGCTGGCGGAAATTCCGGTGAAGCACCCCTGGGAGGTCTTCGCCTGGGTTCCCTTCGGCGGCTGGAACGAGTGCCCCCGCAATGAGGAGCAGATGGCGGCGGCAAAATACTGGTTTGAGCGATACGGGGCCGTTCCGGCGGTAATCACCCGGGACGTGCTGGAATACGACCTGCCCGCCCCCGTGCCCAGGGACAAGGCCCTGGAGCTGGCCATGGAGCAGTACGCCTTCTGCCCGGACATTGTGGACCAGGGCTATGAGTCCGTAGGCCGCCTGGCGGACACCCTGGCAAAGTCCAGCAAGTGGTATTTCTGGTGGGACTGACCTACTTTTTCTCGAGAGAAAAAGTAGGCAAAAAGAGCTTTAGCGCGCTCTGATTGTCTGGAGGGCTACCAGGCTGAAGCGACGGCAACGATAGGTCTGCTGGGATGGGAACTTATCGGATTACGAAATAGAGGAGGTGCGGGCCTATGAAAAAACTGCGGATTTTCTCCGTAGCTCTAGCACTGACACTTCTGTCCGGCTGTGCCGCCCCTACCCCGGCGGAACCGGACCCCTTGCCGGAGGAACTCCCGGCGGAAGAGGCGGTATTCTCCCTGCCGGAACCCCGGCGGCTGGAGCCCATTTCCGCCCCCGCCGTGGTGACGGAGGGACGGACCCCGGCGGAGGGCTACGACCTGCCGCCCCTTCCCCAGGATACGGACTGGAGGACGTACCGGAACAACGCGCAGCGCTGGGTCACCGACAGCCCTCATATCGCCGTCCTGGCGGAGGACCGGGAGGCGGACGCGGTTCTATACGGCCTGCCCCTGTACGCCGACGCCTCCCAGGAAACCGCCCTCATCCGCTGGGGGGACAGCCTGGCGGAGTTCGACTGGGACTTCCTCACGCCCCGATCGATCCTGCCCAGAATGGAATGCTTTGATGTGGACGGCGATTGGGAGGACGAGCTGGTGGTCATCTGCTACGTCGGCAGTGGGACCGGCGTCTCTGTGGAGGAGCTGCACATCTTAGAGAAGGGCCCCGACGGGGCCTTGACCGCCTACACCTTTCCCGAAAGCCTCTGGCTGGAGGAGTTCCCCAAGCTGTTTGACACCTCCGAGCTTGGCGGCAGGACCTTCGCTATCCTGGGCCATGAGCTGGTGGAGTTCGGCGATGTGCATGATGGCCCGGAGCTGGACCTGGGGACAGCTTCCTCCGGTTTGATTGCGAAGTTCTCCCAAGAGGACTGGGGCGGCCTCCAATTTTGGGGCGCGTTCTGCCTGAGTCCGCCGGACAGCGCGGCCCCCTGCTATGTGGCGGAGACCTCCGCTCAAATCCTCTATGGAAACGGCGTGTTTACTCTGCAAGATTTTCACCTTTACAGCTATTACTAATAAAAGGAGTATCGACTATGGAAAAAGGCTTTACCATCACCTACGAGTACAGGGAAAACCTGTATGTCAATGTCACCAACCGCTGCAATTTCAACTGCGAATTCTGCCTCCGGCACAACGGACACGGGGGCAGCATCTACACCCACAACCTCTGGCTGGAGCGGGAGCCCACCCGGGAGGAAATCCTGGCGGACATCGAGAAATGGGACCTCTCCAAGTACAAGCAGCTGGTCTTCTGCGGCTTCGGCGAACCCGTCTACCGCCTGGAGGACATCTGCTGGGTCATCGACCAGCTGAAAGCCAAGGACAAAAAGCCCTTCGTCCGCATGGACACCAACGGCACCGGAAACCTGATTCACGGGCGGAATGTTTGCCCGGACTTCGGCGGGCGCTTCGACATGGTGTCCATCTCCCTGAACACCGACACGGCGGAAAAGTACAACGCCCTGTGCCACCCGGTCCAGGAGGGGGCCTACGAGGCCATGAAGTCCTTCGCCAAGGAGCTGCGGCAGTACGTGCCCACGGTGATGATGACGGTGGTGGACACCATTCCCAAGGAAGAGATTGAGAACTGCCGGAAAATCTGCGAGGAGGAGATCGGCGCGGTTTACCGGGTTCGGGAATATATTGAAGACTAGTAAAGGAGCGTGTGACTTATGCATTTATTCGGACTGCTTGGCTCCCTGATTATGGGGGCTCTGGTCGGCACCATCGCCGGGAAACTCATGGACGCCGACGGCGGCTTGGTCCGCAATATCCTGATCGGCATTGTGGGCTCTATGGTGGGCAGCGCGGTCTTCGGGCTGATCGGCTTCCACGCCTACGGCTGGATCGCGAACCTCATCGTGGACGTGGCGGGGGCGTGCCTGTTCATCTGGCTGGGACGGAAGCTGTTCCGCTGAACCGGCGCGCAAACAAAAAAGGCTTTCGCCATTGGCGAAAGCCTTTTTCCTTTACAGCAATTGCGGCAGCTCAATCTGTTTGTTTGTCTTATCTCTCTTTACAGCCAAAGAGGGACCCGAAGGTCCCCCTTTGTAATAATAGCTGTTCTACGTTGCCGTCGCTCCAGCCTGGTCACCCACCAGACAACCAGAGCGGACCTAAAGTTCTTTTGAATACTTTTCTTTCAAGAAAAGTATTAGCACTTCTCAAAGACGGTGGCGACGCCCATGCCGCCGCCGATGCAGAGGGTGGCCAGGCCCTTCTTGGCCTCGGGGCGCTTCTGCATCTCGTGAAGCAGGGTGACGATGATCCGCGCGCCGGAAGCGCCCACGGGGTGGCCCAGAGCGATGGCGCCGCCGTTGACATTCAGCTTGGCGGGGTCGAAGCCCAGTTCCCGGCCCACGGCGATGGACTGGGCCGCAAAAGCCTCGTTGGCTTCAATCAGGTCAATGTCGTCGATGGTCACGCCGGCTTTCGCCATGGCCTGACGGGAAGCGGGCACGGGGCCCACGCCCATGATCTTCGGGTCCACGCCGCCCTGGCCCCAGCCGATGAGCTTGGCCATGGGCTTCAGACCGTACTTCTCCACGGCTTCACCGGAGGCCAGGATGATGGCCGCCGCGCCGTCGTTGATACCGGAGGCATTGGCCGCGGTAACCCGCTGCTGGCCCTTGTCCTCGGTTTCCTTCTTGCCGGTGACCTCAAAGGTGTGTACAACCTCGGGATTGGGGGACTCGGGGCCCACGGGGAAGGCGCCGCGCAGCTTCGCGATGCCCTCGGCGGTGACGCCGGCCTTGGGGAACTCGTCGACCTTGAAGTCCACGACCTGCTTCTTGACCTTCACGGGGACGGGGACGATCTCAGCCTCGAACTTGCCGGCCTTCTGGGCGGCCTCGGTCTTCTGCTGGGAGGCGGCGGCAAACTCGTCCTGCTCCTGCCGGGTGATGCCCCAGATGTCGTTGATGTTTTCTGCGGTGGTTCCCATGTGGTAGTTGTTGTAGGCGTCCCAGAGGCCGTCCTTGATCATGGTGTCCACCAGCTTTTTGTCGCCCATGCGGGCGCCCCAGCGGGCGTCCATGGAGGCGAAGGGAGCGGCGCTCATGTTCTCGGTGCCGCCGCAGACCACGATGTCGGAATCCCCGGCCAGGATGGAGCGGGCGCCCTCAATGAGAGACTTCATGCCGGAACCGCAGACCATGCCCACGGTGTAAGCAGGGACAGAATAAGGAATGCCGGCCTTGATGGAGACCTGGCGGGCCACGTTCTGGCCCTGGGCGGCGGTGAGGATGCAGCCGAACATGACCTCATCCACGTTCTCCGGCTTCACACCGGCGCGGTTCAGGGCCTCCTTGACCACGATCGCGCCCAGCTCCGCAGCGGGAGTGTTTTTCAGACTGCCGCCAAAGGAGCCGATGGCGGTACGGCAGCAGTTCACGACATAAAGATCTTTCATGATGTTCCTCCGTTTTGTAATATTTTGGCGGCTCGGCGGGCCGCCGGAGTCTCAACGGGTAAGTCAGCGCACCAGATTGCCAATTTTTTGACAAACCGGTATCCGCCTTTCTCTGTGTATCATTATAGAGAGTTTTCCCCTCCCCGTCAATGGTCTTTCGTCAGGTTTTACAATTTCGTTAAATCTTTGACAAAATCAGGGCCGTTTTCGTCAAGGTGACGAAAATCCAGCGTTTTCCAATCTTCCAGAAACAGGGCTTTCCGGTTTTTGAATACGCCCCCTTCCGGCCTCCACCGGGGCGAACCGCGAACGGAGGGGCGGTCTATTCCCCCGCCCCCCGCAGCTCCTCCAGGGCCCTGTCAAACTCCGCGGCGTCCAGGCCGTCATAGGCCGGGGTGGTTTTCACCAGGGCCCCCTCGGCGGCCTCCTGAAGGAGCCGGTCAAAAGCCTCCCCCATCTGGGCCCCGCCCTCCGTGACCAGGCGGCGGAGGATGGAAAAGCCCTCCTCCGATTCCAGGATGCCGGAATACTGCCCCTCCTCCAGGGCCTTCGCCGCGTCCTCCAGCGCCTGGGACAGCGTTCCGTCCCCCGGCAGGAGGGTCCGGGGCCCCGCCTTGTCGTCTCCCTCCGCCGCCAGGGCCGAGAAGGCCGTGTCGGGGTCCTCTGCCCCGTTGAGCCGGGAGAAAACCTCCGCCGCCCGCTCCCGGGCCGCCTCCCGGTCCTCCCCGGCACTGATCAGGATGCGATCCACCGTCAACCCCTCCGGCGTCCCCAGCAGTTCCGCCAGCTCGCTTCCCTCCGTGAGGCAGAGGTCGTACAGCTTGGCGTAGAGCATGCCCACCTCCGCCAGCTCCTCCGCCCGGGGGCGGTCCAAGCCCAGGTCCGCCAGCTCCCGTAAGTACGCCTCCTCGCCGCCGTGGGCCTCCAACTGCCCCGCCCAGAGTTCCGCCAGGGCGGCCCGTTCCGAGTCGCTGAGGGCACAGCCGTACCGTTCCGCGAAGGTCTCTACCGTGGCGTAAAGGGCCGTGTTGGCCAGGGCCTGGTCCTTGGCGTAGTCCGCCAGGGTGCCCCCGGTAACCGGGGCCTCCCAGTCCAGGGTCAGGCCGGAGTCCTTGTACTTCTCCCGGACCTGGTCGCAGGTGAAGGCCAGCCAGTAGAGGTAGCGCCAGGCCGGGACCTCCCGGCCGTCCACCGTCAGCAATACCAGCTCCTCCCCCAGTTCCGCCGCCCGGCCCAGCAGAGAGACGTGTTCCTCCTCCTTTTTCAGGGCACAGCCGCTGAGCCCCAGACACAGGACCAGCGCCAGCGCCGCCATTCGCTTCCCCATCGCTTCCGCTCCTCCCATAAGGTTGTCCGAACCATTATATTAGGAGAGGGCGGGAGATATGACAAAGCGGGAAGCCTGCCGCCGGGAGAGTCCTATTCGGAGATTTCATGTAGGGGGCGGGCTCTTTATAAAATGCGCGGCTGGACGCTTCTTCACCGCCTCCCGCTTTCTTTTTATTCCCGGCTCTGGAGCTTCAAATCCTCCACCAGCTCCATGGCACTCTCCAGGGCGTCGGCCCCTGGCTTGAGCTTCAGCGTCAGGGCCGGGACCTCTCCGGCGGCCACCGTGAGGCGCTGGCGGTACTTGTTCAATCCGCAGACCCTCACCACCGCCTCCGGGCGGAACACCGCCAGCTGGAAGCGGAGAAGGTCCTTCTTCTGGGTGATGTCCGACACCCCCGCCTTGGCCGCCGCCGCCCGCAATAAGGCCACGTCCAGCAGGGCCAGCACCGGCTTGGGTGCCTCTCCGTAGCGGTCCAGCAGCTCGTCCAGCAGGTCCGAGGCGTCGTCGTCCGTGCGGATGGCGGCGATGCGGCGGTACAGGTCCATGCGCTGTTCCGGGGAGGAGACATAGCGTTCCGGTATGTTGGCGTTGACCGTCAGGTCGGCGGAGCACTCCGTCTCGATCTGCTTTTCCTCGCCCCGCTCCTCCAGCACCGCCTCCTCCAGGAGCTTCAAATAGAGGTCGTAGCCCACGCTCATGAGATACCCGGACTGCTCCGGGCCCAGCAGGTTCCCCGCCCCCCGGATCTCCAAGTCCCGCATGGCGATGCGGAAGCCGGAACCGAACTCCACGTACTCCCGGATGGCGGAGAGGCGCTTTGCGGCGATTTCCTGGAGGACCTTCCCCTTTCGGAAGGTCAGGTAGGCGTAGGCCCGCCGGGCGCTGCGGCCGATGCGGCCCCGAATCTGGTGGAGCTGGGCCAAGCCCATTTTGTCCGCGTCCTCGATGATCAGGGTGTTCACATTGGAGATGTCGATTCCCGTCTCTATGATGGTGGTGCAGACCAGCACGTCCGCCTCCCCGTTCACCATGGCCCGCATGACGGCGGACAGCTCCTGCTCGGACATCTGCCCGTGGCCCGTCACCACATGGACCTCCGGCCCCAGCATCTTCTGGATGCGGGAGGCGGTCAGGTCGATGCTCTCCACCCGGTTGTGCAGGTAGTAAATCTGCCCGCCCCGGCTGAGTTCCTTCCGCATGGCGTCCTCCAGGACGGCCCAGTCGTGCTCCAGCACGTAGGTCTGGACCGGCTGGCGGTCCGCCGGGGGTTCCTCGATGGCGGACATGTCCCGGAGGCCCGAGAGGGCCATGTTCAGCGTCCGGGGGATGGGCGTGGCGGAGAGGGTCAGCACGTCCACCTGGCGGCTCATCTCCTTGAGCCGCTCCTTGTGGGTGACGCCGAAGCGCTGCTCCTCGTCGATGATCAGCAGCCCCAGGTCCTTGAACTCCATGTTCTTTTGCAGCAGCTTGTGGGTGCCGATCAGCAGGTCCACCTGCCCCGCCCTGGTTTCCTCCAAAATGCGCCTGGCCTCTTTCGGCGGCGTGAAGCGGGAGAGGGCCTTGATGGTCACGGGGAAATTCTGGAAGCGGCCCAGGGCCGTGGCATAGTGCTGCTGGGCCAGGACGGTGGTGGGGACCAGAATCGCGGCCTGCTTCCCGTCCAAGACGCACTTCATCACCGCCCGCAGGGCCACCTCCGTCTTCCCGTAGCCCACGTCGCCGCAGAGCAGGCGGTCCATGGGCCGGGATTTCTCCATGTCCTTCTTGATCTCCGCAATGGCCCGCAGCTGATCGTCGGTCTCGGCATAGGGAAAGGCGTCCTCGAACTCCTGCTGCCAGGGGGAGTCCGGGGAAAAGGCGTAGCCCGGAAGGCGCTG
>CAJUJW010000045.1 GCA_910586735.1 uncultured Oscillibacter sp.
TTATCTCCCACTCTGCCTTTTTTGTCAAAAGATTTTAAACAGGCTCTTAGGCTTTCTCAAACACATGCACCCGGAAGGAGATCTGAACCGCCAGGGACTCCAGCGCCGCCAGGCGTTCCGCCCCGGCACGGGGGGTCTTCCAGAAGTAGGGCGTCATGCGGAAGAGATTCCGCAGGTCCTCCCGGCTCTCCAGCCGGGCGGTCTCCTCCACCGGGAGGATCTCCCGGTAGCGGAACCCCTCGTAGGGGGTCTCCTTCTCCTCGTTGGGGTAGGGCCGGTCATAGAGGATCTCCTTCATCTCCCACAGGTGCCGGGGGCCGGGGACCACGTACAGGAAGGCCCCGCCGGGCTTCAGCACCCGCCGGAACTCCTCCAGGGCCAGGGGGGAAAAGCAGTTCAGCAGAGCGTCCGCGCAGCCGTCCGTCAGGGGCAGGCGGTAGGAGGAGGCCACGGCGAACTCCGCGCCCCGCTCCCGCCGGGCCGCCGTGCGCAGGGCGAACTTGGAGATGTCCGTCCCCGCCATCCGGGGCGCTTTCCCGGCGGCCAAGAGGGCCTGATACGCTCCGGCGGTGTAGTACCCCTCCCCGCAGCCCGCGTCCAGAATCACCGGGCGCTCTCCGGGCAGGGTTGAGAGTTGATTACAAATAGTATTTAATAGCGGCTTATAATACCCTCTGGACAGAAAATCCCGGCGGGAGAGCACCATGTCCCGGTCGTCGCCGGGGAGGGCGGAGTGCTTTTGGTTGGGGGGCAGGAGGTGGACGTAGCCCTCCCTGGCGATGTCGAAGCTGTGGCCCCCGGCGCAGCGGTAGGCCCCGGGCCCCCGCTCCAGGGGGGCGGCGCAGAGGGGGCAGCGGAACAGGCTCATGACTCCCCGCCTCCCGTCACGTCGTTGATCCACCTGCCGCCCCGGAAGCGCCAGAGGCAGAGGGGGACCTTTACCACGTTTTCCAGCTGCATGGCGAAGGCGATGGGCCAGCAGCCCATTTTGAACACCAGGGCCGCCAGGGCCGTGGCGGGGAGGCACACCGCCCACTGGGGGGCGATGTCCAGCACCGTGGACCAGACCACGTCGCCCCCGGACCGGAGGACGCCGGTGATGGCGGAGATGGCGCAGGCGTGGAGGGGGATGGAGGCGAAGCCCATGACGGCCAGGGCCGCGGCGATTTCGGCGGAGAGGCCGAAGAGCTTGAACATGGGGAAAATCACGGGGATGAACAGCAGAGGCACCAGGGCCAGGGAGAAGAGGGCCAGGCCGGTCCCCACCAGCACGGCGAACCAGAGGAGGGTCCGGCTGAGGGACATCACCTTGTCCCGGCTCTGGCCCTCGCCGATGGCCTTGCCCACCATCACCGCCGTGGCGGCCCCCAGGCCGAAGCAGACCACCAGGAAGAGGCGGTTTAAGTTACCCATGACGGCGTTGGCCGCCAGCATCTCCACGGAGTGTTCCGTGTAGCCCAGGATGACGGTGAGCAGGGAGTTCCCCAGGCCCCAGACGGTTTCGTTCAGCACCACCGGGGAGGCGTACTTGACAAAGCGGCGGGTCATGTCCCAGCCTGGGCGGAAGAAGAGACCCAGGTACAGGGGAACGGTCCGGCTTCTGAGGGCGCAGACGGCGCAGATGAGGAACTCGCTGATCCGGGCCAGCAGGGTGGCGATGGCGGCCCCGGCCACCCCCAGGGCGGGGAAGCCCCACTTGCCGAAGATCAGCAGGTAGTTCAGCCCCGTGTTCAGGATGGTGGAGAAGCCGAAGAGCTTCATGCCGAAAGCGGGGTTCTCCACGCTGCGCTGGACGCTGACGTAGAGGGAGGAGAGCATGTTGAAGACGTAGGAAAAGCCGATGACCCGGAGGTAGGGCCCTCCCAGGACGCTGAGCTCGTGCTTGTTGGAGAGCAGGTCCATGACGCTGACCGGAGAGACGGCGAAGACCGCCGCCAGGGGCAGAGTGATGGCCGTGCCGATGAGGGAGGCCACCCCCAGGGCCCGGCTGAGGCTTCGCTCGTCCCCCTTGCCCCAGTATTGGCTCACCAGAATGCCCAGGCCGCTCTGGAAGCCGAAGACGATGCTGATGAGCAGGAACACCGGGACGTTGGCGGTGGTGACGGCGGCCATCTCGGCGTTCCCCAGGCGGGAGACCATAAAGGTGTCGATAAGTCCCAGGGAAAAGGTGATGAGGTTTTGCAGAATCATGGGGAGGGAGAGCTTGAAGAGACGCTTGTAAAAGCCGGGCTCCCGGCGGAGGAAAGTGAACATAAGGCTCCTTTATATATCGATCATATCAGGTTACAGCATGGGCATTCGCGTGTCGTGGTGCCGCCGGAGGGCGTCCACGCAGGCGTCGATCTCCGCCTCGGTGGTCTCCGGGCCGAAGCTCAGGCGGATGACCCCGGCGGAGACCCGCTTGGGCAGTTTCAGGGCCGCCACCACGTGGCTGGGCTTGCCCTGGTGGCAGGCGGAACCGGCGGAGACGCAGATGCCCTGGGCCCCCAGGTCGTTGACGATGTTCTGACTGGGCCAGCCCGCCAGGGACAGGGCCAGAATGTGGGGGGCCGTGTGGTCGGAGACGCCGCCCAGCACCGTCAGGTCCGGGAAGTCCAGGAGGCGCTCCAGGGCGTGGGTCCGGAGGCCCGCCAGATGGCCCTGGATTTCCGCGCGGCGCTCCAGGCGCAGTTCCGCCGCCTTGGCGAAGCCCGCCATCTGGGCCGTGGCCTCGGTGCCGGAGCGGAGGCCGCGCTCCTGGCCGCCGCCCGCCAGCAGGGGGCGGGGGTTCTTCACCCTGGGGCCGATGTACAGGGCCCCGATGCCCTTGGGGCCGCCGATTTTGTGGGCGGAGACGGTGACGAAGTCCGCCCCCAGGGTCCGGGCGGAGAACATTCCCCCCAGGCCCTGGACCGCGTCGGTGTGGAGCAGGGTTTTGGGGTTCCGCTGGGCCAGGCCCTGGGCGATGGGCTTGACAGGGTAGCGGGTTCCCAGCTCGTTGTTTACCAGCATGACGGACACCGCCGCCGTGTCGGGCCGGACGGCCTCCAGCACCCGCTCCGCCGGGATGCCGCCGTCCTGGTCCGGGGCGATGTACGTCACCTCATAGCCGTCCCGCTCCAGCCATTTGCAGCACTCCAGAACGGCGCTGTGCTCCACCGCCGTGGTGACAATGTGCTTTCCAACGTGCCGGTTCTGCCAGGCGGCGGCCCGGAGGGCCCAGTTGTCCCCCTCGGTGCCGCAGGAGGTGAAGTACAGCCCCTCCGCCGGGCAGTCCAGCAGGGCGGCGACGCTTGCCCGCCAGCCCTCCACCCGCTTTTTCATCTCCAGGCCCGCCGGGTACTGGGCGCTGGGGTTGCCGCAGTCTTGGGTCAGGACCTCATACATGGCGTCCGCCACGGCGGGGGGGAGCGGGGCGGTGGCGGCGTGGTCCAGATAGATCATATGAAAAACTCCTTTCAGTGGGGGCTTGCCCCGGAGGGGGATTCCAAGTATAATGGGGAGGCATACGTATTATATCGGCAAATATCGGAAAGCGCAAGGAGAATCTGAGCATCTATGAAAGTCGCAATCTACACCCTTGGCTGCAAGGTCAACCAGTACGAAACCCAGGCCATGGAGCAGGAGCTCCGGGCCCGCGGGCACGAAATCGTCCCCTTCAGCCAGGAGGCGGACGCCTATGTCGTAAACACCTGTTCCGTCACCGCCGCCAGCGACCAGAAGTCCCGGCAGGCCGTCCACCGGGTCCGCCGGGAACGCCCCGGCGCCGTGGTGGCCGTGTGCGGCTGCTATTCCCAGACCCACGCCGCCGAGGCCCGGAAGCTGGGGGCCGACGTGCTGGGGGGGGCCGGGGACCGGATGGGCTTTTTGTCTCTGCTGGAGCGGGCCGTCTGGGAGCGGGCCGCCTCCGGCGGCCGCAGCGCCCCCCTGGAGGCCGTGGACCCGCCCTTCAAGCGGAGGCACTTTGAATGGCTTCCCGCCGGGGGGCTGGAGGGCCGCACCAGGGCCCTTTTAAAGGTGGAGGACGGCTGCTCCAACTTCTGCTCCTACTGCATCATCCCCTACGCCCGGGGCCCGGTGCGTTCCCTGCCCATGGGGGAGGCGGCGGTCCAGGCCCTGGAGCTGAAAAACCAGGGCTACCAGGAGATTGTGCTGACGGGCATCGAAATTTCCTCCTGGGGCCGGGACCTCTGCCAGGGAACCGCCCTCATTGATCTGCTGGAGGCCGTCAGCGCCGCCGTGCCGGGGGTCCGCCTCCGCCTGGGCAGCCTGGAGCCCCGGACCGTTACGGAGGAGTTTTGCGAGCGGGCGGCGGCGCTGCCGGACCTGTGCCCCCAATTTCACCTGTCCCTCCAGAGCGGGTGCGACGCCACCTTAAAGCGCATGCGGCGCAAATACGGCACCGCCCGGTTCCTCCAGTCCGTGGAGCTTTTGAACCGGCACTTCCGCCGCCCCGCCGTCACCACGGACCTGATCACCGGCTTCCCCGGGGAGACGGAGGCGGAGTTTGCGGAGACCCTGGCCTTTATCCGCCGGTGCGGCTTCGCCAGAATGCACGTCTTCCCCTACTCCGAGCGCCCCGGCACCCCGGCGGCGGACATGGAGCAGGTGCCCAAAAGCCTGCGGGCGGACCGGGCCCGCCGGGCGGCGGAGGCCGCCGCGGACATGCGCCGGGCCTACTTGGAGGGCTGCGTGGGAGAGACTTACGACGTGCTCTTTGAGCAGCCCAACCGGGAGGCGGGGTTCTTCCTGGGCCACGCCCCCAACTACGCGGAGGTCCTGGTCAAGGGGGAGGACCTGCACAACCGGGTCCGTCCCGTACATGTCACCCGGACGGACGGAGAGGCCCTGTTCGGAGAACTGGAGGAGTGAGGATATGAGGAGCCACTTTTTCGCCTACGTCTCCCGGATGCGGTTCATTCAGCGCTGGGCGCTGATGCGCAACACCGTCCCGGAGAACGTCCAGGAGCACAGCCACCAGGCCGCCGTCCTGGCCCACGCCCTGGCGGTGATCCGAAACGAGAAGTTCGGGGGGAACGTGGACCCCGGAGCGGTGGCGGCGGCGGCGCTGTACCACGACGCCAGCGAGATTTTGACCGGGGACATGCCCACGCCCATCAAGTATCTGAACTCCTCCATCCAGAGCGCCTATAAGGACGTGGAGGACGTGGCGGAGAAGAAGCTGCTGGCCATGCTGCCCCAGGAGCTCCAGGGGGCCTACGCGCCCCTGCTGACCCAGGTGGACCCGGAGGTGGAGCGGTTGGTGAAGGCGGCGGACAAGCTGTCCGCCTACATCAAGTGCGTGGAGGAGCTGAAGGCGGGGAACAACGAGTTCCGGGACGCCGCCGCCCAGACCCGCCGGGCCCTGGAGAACTACGGCCTGCCGGAGGTGGAATACTTCCTGGAGACGTTTCTGGAGAGCTTTTCCCTAACGCTGGACGAGCTGAAATAATTTGACGGGGCGGGAACTTTTTCCCGCCCCCCGCCGTCTAAAGGGACAACCTGATATTTGGAGGGATCACCATGAAACGACTGCTTTCCCTGGCCCTGTCCGCCGCCCTGCTGGCGGCGCTGACCCTGCCCGCCTCCGCCGCCGGGGACTCCCAGGACGCCCGCCTCGCCAAGGTCACCGCCCTGGTGAAGGGGGCATTGAACCTGGACACGGAGGTCTACGAGACCTTCCACGGCAGCCTGGACCAGGACCTGGCCCCCCTGTGGAACCTGAGATGGGAGTCCGAGACCCGCTCCCTCTCCGTCTCCGCCCTGGAGGACGGCGCCGTCGTCAGCCTCTCCCGGTGGGAGCAAGACCCCAACCCCATTTCCCGGGATTCCTTCCCCTCTTTCCCGGAGAAGACCGCCGCGGCGGACCGGGAAATCGCGGAGGACTTCCTCTCCCGTGTCCTCCGGGACGGGGAGACCGTGGAGCTGGGGGCGGAGGAGAGCGGCCTCCTCTCCCTGGGGGACTCCGGCAGCGGCTGGTCCGGCACTGTCCGGCTGAACGGCCTGCCCTCTTCTTTGAACTACTCCATCCGGGTGGAGAACGGCCTGGTGGACTTCTTCCACCGGGACGTGCCGGAGACCGCCGTGGTGGGCGGCGTGCCCTCCCCGGACGCCTCCGCCTCCAGGGACAAGGCGGAGGTCAACCTGAAAAACACCCTGGAGTTAAATCTGGAGTACGTCTTTGAGACCTCCGGCGCGTCCAGGGCCGTCCTGCGCTACGTGCCGGGACCGGCCCACGAGTTCCTGGTGGACGCCAAAACCGACGAGTTCCTGGACCTGACGGAATTGAGGGAAAAGCTGGGGACCGAAGCCCCCAGAAACGCCAAGCTTGCCACCACCGCCGGAAGCGCCGAGGACGCCGCGGCGGAGGAGGACGGCGGGCTCACCCTGGCGGAGCTGGAGGGCGTGCAGAAGCTGGAGGGCGTGCTGCCCTATGAGGAGCTGGACAAAACCCTCCGGGCTGAGAGCGCTTACGGCCTGGGGGGCTACGCCCTGGCCTCTTACGTCTACAACCCCTATACCAATGACGGCGGAAAATCCGGCGTGGACTGTGAGCTGCGCTATACCAAAAACGAGGGCAAGGACCGCCTCCGGCGGAACATCACCGTGGACGCCAAAACCGGCGAGGTCCGGGCCGTGTGGTCCAGCGCCCCCTATGGCCGGGGGGCCGGGCTCACCCAGGACCAGGCCAAAGAAAAGGCCGAGGCGTATCTGAAAGCCCTCTGCCCGGACCGGGACCTGGCGCTCTACCATGCCGCGGAGGACCAGGCCGTGCCCCTGAAGGACATGCGGGACCCCTCTTACCGCTTCTGCTTTGTCCGGCAGGAGAACGGGATTCCCTTCCCCGCCAACCTCTACGATGTCTCTATCGACGCCGCCGACGGGGCCGTCTACGGCCTCTCCGTCACCTGGTCCGAGGACGTGACCTTCCAGGACCCCAAGGGCGTGATTTTCGCCGAGACGGCCCTGGAGACCTGGAGGGGGACCTATGAGACCGTTCTGGCCTATCGGAACGTGCCCCGGAAGCTCAGCAAGGCCGACCCGGTTCAGGCCAAGCTCCTGGAGCAGGGCATGGAGTATTACTACGGCCTCCGCCTGACCTACGGCCTGGAGCGGGAGGAAGCCTATGAGGGCGTGGACGCCCGGACCGGGGAGCTGGTGCGGGACGCCAGGGGCGGCGGCCGGGAGCCCCTGGCCTACACGGACCTGGGGGGCAGCCCCGCCAAGGCGGACATTGAGAAGCTGGCGGCCTACGGCGTGGGCTTCCGGTCGGACAAATTCCGCCCCGGCAGGACCGTCACCCAGTGGGACCTGGTGGCCCTGGCCTACAGCCTCCAGGGTTCCGCCCTGAACCCCGACGGCGCTTTGGACAAGGAGGAGCGGGAGAGCGCGTATTTCGCCGCCTACCGCCTGGGCCTCCTCCGCCGGCCGGAGCGGAACGACGGCGCGGCCCTCACCCGGGGGGACCTGGTGCGGATGCTGCTGAACGCCGCCGGGTACGGCCCCGCCGCCCGATTGGGGGGCATCTTCCACTGTGACTACGCCGACAAGGACTCCATCCCCCAGGAGGACCTGGGCTACGCCGCCATGGCCCAGGCCCTGGGACTGGCCTCCGGCGCCTACGCCGGGGAGAAGGCCGCCAGCCGGGGCGACGCGGCCTCCATGCTCTGCCGTCTGCTGGAGCGGGTGGTATAAGCGCAAAAAAAGAGACTGCCGAAGGGCAGTCTCTTTTTTCCCTTATGTCGCCGCCAGAATGCCCGACAGGGCCTCCAGGGCCTCCCCGGCGTCGGGGCCCTCGGCGTTCAGCGCGATCTCGCCGTGGTCCCGCATGAGGGAGAGGAAGCCCAGGAGACTTTTGGCGTTGATGCAGTGCCCGCCGCGGGAAATGGTGATTTGACTGGTGAAGCCGCTGGCCGTCTTGATGAAGCTGGTCGCCACCTGATCCAGCTGCTCTTCCGGGATGTGTACGACTGCCGTACGATTCATTTGCCCACTCCGTTCCCTTAGAAATAGATAGAGCAAGTATAGCACGGTTCTTGTCCCAAGGGAATTTTTATTAAAGAAATTTTGTGGCACAAACCACATTTTCGTCGCCTCCACAGAAAATTGACGGCCCCGCGCCGCCGAAATTGTAAGAAATTCTTAAGGGTTTTGTCAAGCCGTTCGTAAGATTTTCCTGCTATGCTGAGGAAAACCGGGGCGCTGTCCCGTTGTATGAGAAGTGGAACCCACCCCGAGGAAAAAAGGAGACGATTTCATGAGACGAACACTGCTGGCCCTTTCCCTGGTTTTCTGCCTGCTGCTGGGCGGCTGCGCCGCCCCGGCGGGAGAGACAGAAAAAGACGGGCGATGGGACCCCGCCCTGAAAAACGCCCTGGGGCTGACCCAGGCCCAGCGGCTGGAGGACTACGACTATCTTGTCCGGACCCTGAAGGACAGCTATCTCTGCCTGGGCGTCCACGACCGGGAGAATCCCGGCGACCCGGCGGAGGGCATTTTTGAACACTACCGGAAGATGATCCAGGAGAGCGACAGCGACGACGCCTTTTACTCCGCCGTCTACAGCGCCCTCTGGCGGCTGGGAAGCTACGGCCACCTCTGGATCATCGAGCCGGAGAGCTATTACGAGATGCTGGACTGGTGCGCCAACGAGGACACCGCGGGCCGGGAACAGTGGAAGGCCGTCACCGAGGCGTCGCAGGCCCAGTACGCCAGGCTGAAAGCCTACCTGGACGCTCTGGGAGAGGAGGACGGCGGCGGCTCCTGGGACGGCGGAGAGGCGGGGGAGAACCTCCGCACCCTTCTCCTGCCGGAGGCGGGAATCGCCTATTTAAAGGTGGACAGCTTCCTTGCGGACTACGACCCGGATTACCAGAAGGAGGCCCAGGCCATCCGGGACTTCTACAACGCCGCCGGGGACTGTACGGACCTCGTCATCGACCTGACGGACAACGGCGGGGGGAACGAAGGCTATTGGCAGGACCTGCTGACGGCCCCGCTGATTGACGCGCCGCTGTCCTGTACGAACTACGCCCTTCTGGCGGACAGCGGGAACAACCGGCCCTACATTGAGAACGTCTTCGCCCCCTCGGACCTTCACCCCATTTCAGAGCTTCCCGACCTGCCCAAGCTGGAGCGCCGCGGCCTGGAGGCCGCCACCCACTTTGTGGAGAGTACCCTCCGGGCGGAACCGGCGGAGGAGCGGACGGCGTTCCACGGGCGGGTGTGGCTTTTGGTGGGGCCCATGGTGTACTCCGCCAGCGAATCCTTCTCCGTCTTCTGTCAGGCCACGGGCTTCGCGACCCTGGTGGGGACCCAGACCGGCGGGGACGGCATCGGCGCCCTGGACCCGGTGATGCTGCGTCTGCCCAACAGCGGCATTCTGGTCCAGTACACCATGATGTACGGGCTGAACCCCGACGGCTCCGGCAGCGAGGAGACGGGCACCACGCCGGACGTGCTCTCCCCGGCGGGGGAACCGGCCCTGGTGACGGCCCTCCGGGCCATCCGGGAGGCCCGGAGCTGAGAATGCGGGGGAGGGGCCTCCCCCCTCCCCGTTTTTTCGCCCGGAGAAAATTTGAAAAAGGGCTTGACTTTGGGAAAAGCTCTGGTATAATAACTACTGTTCTTCTCTGAGGGACGGCACAAGTGAATCGGTGGAGCAATCGACAACGATGGAGAAGTCGCCTAGTTGGTCGAGGGCGCATGATTGGAAATCATGTAGGCCCCTAAAGGGTCTCGAGGGTTCGAATCCCTCCTTCTCCGCCAGCTCAGAAATTCCCAACACCGCTTCGTTTCCGGCTTCGCCGAAAACTGCGCTATGTTGGGAATTTCTTCGCTTTCAACCGGGAACCGCTTCGCTGAGTTCCCGGTTGAGTTTTTGGGTGCGGACCGGCAGCCGCATCCTTGGCTGGAATTTATGGAAAAATGCGTATCATAGAGATAGAAGCTATGGACAAAAAGCGTTCCCCGTACCGGCGCTTTGCGGATTCTGTAACATCGTTGTATAAATGCTCTGCGGTGAAAGGTATTGCGGGCGGTGCTCCGCTGTGGTATACTGAACCTACAAAATTCATCACGTGGGGTTTTCAAGGCTTTTCACGAGCTGCTTTTAACCACGCAATTGTGCGGAACAATTGCGTGGTTTTTGTTCTGCAAATTGAAGGAGGACAACATGAAAGCAAAGCAGAATCTTGGCCCGGTCATAAAGGAGCTGGTGAGCTTCAGCCTGCCGCTTATTTTAAGCGGGGTCTTACAGCAGCTGTACAACTGGGCGGACGCGTTTATCGTGGGAAACGTGGACGGGGAACTCTCCCTGTCCGCCATCGGCGCCACCACGACGCCCATCAACTTTTTCATCACCACAATCACGGGTTTCACCCTGGGCCTGTCGGTCCTGATCGCCAAAAACTTCGGCGCGGGGAAGCGGGAGAACGTCCCGCCCATACTGGCGGCGTTCGCGGTTCTTCTCTGCGGCGTGTTCCTGATCGCCGCGGCGGCCGGTTCCCTGCTGGCCTATCCGTTCATGGCGCTGCTCCACACTCCGCCGGAGACGATCCAGCTGGCCAGCGGCTATATCCGCGTCATCTTTATCGGGTTGCCGTTTCTGGCGGTTTACAATGTCTATACCGCCACGCTGCGGGGGATTGGGGACAGCCGCATCCCCTTTTTGTCCATCCTGCTTTCCTCCGGGGTCAACGTCCTGCTGGACATCCTCTTTGTGGCCGGGCTGCGCTGGGGCGTGGGGGGAGCCGCCACGGCCACGGTGCTGTCACAGGCGGTCATGACCGTGTTTATCGTGCTGTACGGGAGTCGCAGATACCCCCTGCTGAATACCGGCTACCGGAAGGAGAGCTTCTGCGGCGCGGTCCTGCGGGAAGGCGCGCGCTTTGGTTTTCCGCCGATGCTGCAATCCAGCGTCAGCTCTCTGGGCGGACTGGTATTGCAGGACTTCATGAACCGCTTTGGGACCGACACCGTCACCGCCATCACAACGGCGTACCGGGTCGACACGCTGGTCATGCTGCCCATTGTGAATTTGGGCTCCGGCATCTCCACAATCACCGCCCACAGCCACGGGGCGAACGACGCGGCGAAAACCCGCAGGACGCTCACAGCCGGCACGGTCCTGGCCCTCGCGGTCTCCCTGCTGCTTACCGTAACCGTCATTCCGACGGGCGGGAAGATGATTGCCCTGTTTGGCGCGGGCGCGGCGGCGGTGTCTATCGGGAGCGCCTTCTTCCGGCGCATCGCCTGCTTCTATCCGGTCTTCGGCCTGACGGCGGCGTTCCGGGGCTACCTGGAGGGCAAGGGCGATCTGGCTTATTCCAGCCTTGCGGGGATGTCGTCGCTGGCGGTGAGGATTATCGCCTCTTACGCGATGGCTCCACGCTTCGGCAATATGTCGATTGCCTATGCGGAGATGCTTTCGTGGGTATGGCTGCTTGTTATGTACCTGCAGCGGTTCGTGAAGACCGAAAAGTTCCGGTAATCGCCTATATACGGCTTCCGGTTTATTGCGGAAGCTAACATGACGGCTCGCCGGGAATCACTGCCCCGGCGGACCGTCGCCTTCATCGCCGCTGTCCCGCGCGGTCTTAATCTCCGCCATGCCGCATCGCGCCGGCTTGAAATCCATCAGGATTTCCGCGCCGGGCACCTGGCGGAAAGACCTGCCCAAAATCCGAGATTCCGGGAACTTGAGGGCGTCCTCCAGCGCCGCTTTTTCTCCCTGCCCTCTATGTAAGCCCGTCCTTTTCGTACAGCACCGCCCGGTAGCGGAAGGTGGACAGGGGCATGTCCAGCACCACGATGTCCACCCCCTTCTCCTTGGTGAGGATGCGCCACTGGTTTTGTATTTCCTCGTAATTCCGCCCCAGCCGGTCGATGCTCTTGATGTAGAGCAGATCGTCCTGCCTGAGCCGCTTGACCAGCCGCTTGTACTGGGGCCGGTTGAAGTCCTTGCCGGACTGCCGGTCCTCGTTCTGGTCCCGGGTACTGACCCGGACGTAGCCGTATGTATTGCTTGAAATGGCGCTCGTGCCTCCTTCCGACGGCGCCCCGCCTTTGTCCACCTTCCACAATTCCGGGACGCCGGTGAGGGCGTTTCGCAGATTTGCCGCCGCCGCGCTTGACAGGCGGGACGGCCATTGGTAAAATGAATGCCGGCTTGTATAAGCTCATGATGGGATGAGCGTTTCTACCAGCTGCCGGAACAGCTGACTACAGGTTTTCGGGCCCGGCCCGAAGACTTGCGGTTTTCTTGTCCCGGCGGTTTTTGCGTTTCCGCCGCCCTGTCATGAGCCCTAACTTCACGCGGTTTCCGCGTACAGGGGAGGACCACCTATGAGCAGTCTCTTAATTAAAAACGCGTCGGCCGCCGTCACCTGCGACGGCCGGGATTCGGTACTGGAAAACGTCTCCATCCTCATCCGGGACGGCGTGATCGCTTACATGGGCCCGGAGGCCCCGGAGGCGGAGGAGACCCTGGACGCCGGGCGCTGCGCCGTCTACCCCGGCCTGGTCAACACCCACCACCACCTCTACCAGACCTTCAGCCGGAACCTGCCCCAGGTGCAGAACCTGGAGCTCTTCGACTGGCTGCGGGCCCTGTATGAGATCTGGAAGAACCTGGACGGCGAGGCGGTCTACTACAGCTCCCTGGTGGGCATGGGAGAACTGCTGAAAACCGGCTGCACCACCGTCTTCGACCACCACTACGTCTTCCCCGGCGGGACCTCCGCCGCCCTGCTGGACGCCCAGTTTGCCGCCGCCGGGGACCTGGGGGTCCGCATGGCGGCCTCCCGGGGCAGCATGGACCTGAGCAAAAAAGACGGCGGCCTGCCCCCGGACAGCGTGGTCCAGACCGTGGACGAGATTCTGCGGGACTCCCAGGCGGCGGCGGAGAAGTATCACGACCCCTCCTTCAACTCTATGCGGACCGTGGCCCTGGCCCCCTGCTCTCCCTTCAGCGCCGGCGAGACGCTGTACCGCCAGTCCGCCGCCCTGGCCCGGAGTCTGGGCCTGCGGCTCCACACCCACCTGTGCGAGACGAAGGACGAGGAGCATTACGTGCTGGAAAAGTACGGCAGGCGGCCCCTGGCCTACATGGAGGACATGGGCTGGGTGGGCCCGGACGTGTGGTACGCCCACGGCATCCACTTCAACGACCAGGAGCTGAAACGCCTGGCGGACACGGGCACCGGCGTGGCCCACTGCCCTATCTCCAACATGAAGCTGTCCTCCGGCGTGTGCCGGGTGCCCGGCATGCTGGCTCTGGGGGTTCCCGTGGGCCTGGCGGTGGACGGCAGCGCCAGCAACGACGGGTCCAACCTCCTGGAGGAGCTGCGGGCCGCCTACCTGCTCCACCGGCTCACCTCCAGCGAGAAGGCCCCCAGCGGGTACGACTGGCTGAAAATCGCGACGCGGGGCGGGGCGCGGCTCCTGGGCCGGGAGGACATCGGCTCTCTGGAGGTTGGCAGGGCCGGGGACCTGTTCCTGGTCCGACGGGACCGGCTGGAGCTGACGGGGGCGGACCTGGACGTGAAGTCTATGCTCTGCACTGTGGGCCTCAAGGGCCCCGTGGACTACACGGTGGTGAAGGGCCGGGTGGTGGTCCAGGAGGGCCGCCTCACCGGCGTGGACGAGGAAAAAGCGGTCCGGGAGGCCCGGACCGCGGTGAGCGCTTATCTGAGCCGGCAGTAAAACAGGCAGGGGCGGACACACAGGTCCGCCCCTACAAGGTGTTCTGCCGGTAGAAGAAGCGCAGGGGCGGACCTGCGTGTCCGCCCTTCTACTGCGACTGCCTGTCCATCCGCGCCAGGAAGAAGGCCAGGGCGAACCCGGCGGCGCAGCATACGGCGGACAGGACCATCTCCCCCGCCCCGGTGTACTCCGTGGGGATGATGACCAGGGTGGAGGCGATTACGAAGCCCAGGATGCCGTGGAAGGCCACGGCGTAGTGCCGCCGGAAGAACCAGGTCACAAATCTGGCCAGCAGGGCGATGGTCAGGAACATCCCCGGCAGGGCGGCGGAGAGGACCAGCAGGTCCAGCCGGGCCAGCCCCTCCAGCATGGGCCGGTAGAGCCCCAGGGCCATCATCACCGAGGAGGAGGTCATGCCGGGGATGACCACCCCCATGCCCCACAGGGCCCCGCAGAAGTTGTACCACCCGAAGCTGGGCTCCACCTGGACGTGGACCACCCGGCTGACGTAGAAGAGCCCGGCGAACACCGCCCCGGCGCACAGGAGGAAGCACCCCCAGGCGGCGGGGGACCGGCCCTCCTTCCCCGCCTCCCGGAAGAGGGAGGGGGCCGTGCCCGCGATGAGGCCGATGAACAGCCAGTAGGTGACGGCGTCGGAGAGGGTCATGGCGGCGGAGATGCCCTTGGCCACGCCCATGAAGCCCGCCGCCCAGCCCAGCCCCAGGGGGATCAGCATGGGCCAGTATTCCGGCACCGCTTTCCGGGGCCGGGTCAATACCTCCATAAAGGGCCGGTAGATGCCGAACACCACCGCCAGCACGCCGCCGGAGACCCCCGGCAATATGGCCCCCGCGCCGATGAGCGCGCCGCAGAGAAAGTCGCGGAACCAGTGGGCCCGCCGCCGCCTCCGCTCGTCCATGCTCCGTTCTCCCCCTCTCCAGACATTTGAAGTCTTACCCGTCTTACGCGGAATATGATAGCAGTTTTGCCGGAGCGTTGCAATCCGATTCTTGTTTTCCGGGCAAAATTTCAGTCCCCTTTCCGGCCCTTTGTGGATAGTGCCGATATTTTCGGGCGGAGGGAGGGCTTTTCTGTGCGCTTCGCCCTTGACAGGGCCGCCGAAATTTCGTAAACTACAGACAATTATATAGGCAAAGACGATGAAGAGAAGAGTACGCCGGATGAACCGTCAAAGAGAGCCCCGGAAGGTGAAAGGGGGCACGGAGGGGCCGGGGGAACATGGTCTTGGAGTCGCGCGGCCGACTGTCCCAGGGGCACAGGCCGCGACGGGCGCGCCCGTGACAGCGCGGGAGTGTGCTGGCACTCTGTAAGGCCGCCTCCGCGAGGGGGCGCGCGAATCAAGGTGGTACCACGGCGCGGTTTCGCGCTCGTCCTTGAGGCCTGGGGGCTTCAAGGGCTTTTTTGTTTGCCCCCCACTTTCCCGTAAAGGAGCTGACGGCGTGAGCGAACCCATCATTCAAATTCAACACCTGTCCAAGAACTTCGGCGGCGGGCCCGACGAGGTCCGCGCCCTGACGGACATCAGCCTGGACATCCGGCAGGGGGAGATTTTCGGCATCATCGGCCTCTCCGGCGCGGGGAAGTCCACCCTGGTGCGGTGCATGAACCTGCTGGAGCGGCCCACCTCCGGGAAGGTCATCGTGGACGGGAAGGACATGACCGCGCTCTCGGAGAAAGAGCTGCGGCTCCAGCGGCGGAAGATGACCATGATTTTCCAGAGCTTCAATTTGCTGATGCAGCGGACCTGCCTGAAAAACGTGTGCTTCCCCATGGAGATCGCCGGGGTGTCCCGGTCCCAGGCGGAGAAGCGGGCGAGGCAGCTTCTGGACATCGTGGGCCTGGCGGACAAGGCGGGGGCCTATCCCTCCCAGCTCTCCGGCGGGCAGAAGCAGCGGGTGGCTGTGGCGAGAGCCCTGGCCACGGACCCCAAGGTCCTCCTCTGCGACGAGGCCACCTCCGCCCTGGACCCCACCACCACCGTCTCCATCCTGGAGCTCCTCCGGGACCTGAACGCCAAGCTGGGAGTCACCGTGGTGGTCATCACCCACCAGATGAGCGTCATCGAGGCCATCTGTTCCCGGGTTGCCATCCTGGACGGCGGGCAGGTGGCCGAGCTGGGGGAGGTGCAGGAGATTTTCTCCAACCCCGCCACCGACGCCGCCCGGCGGCTGGTGTATCCCGGCGGGGCCAGCGTCAGCCAGTGCCCCGCCAGCACCAGGGCCGTCCGGCTGTCCTTCAACGGGGGCACGGCTTATCAGCCCCTCATCGCCTCCGTGGCCATCGACTGCGGCGTGAAGCTGAACATCCTGGGGGCGGACACCCGGAACGTGGGCGGCAAGGCTCTGGGCACCATGCTCTTAGGGCTGCCCGAGGACCTCAACGAGGCCGCCAAGGCCCTGAGCTATATCCGGGCCCAGCCCTATATTACCGTGGAGGAGGTGGAATACCGTGGCTGAGATCTTCACCGGCGCCTTCTGGGCGGAGTACGGCGCCATCCTGGCGGAGGGCGTCCTGGACACCTTGATCATGACCGCCGCGTCCACCGCCCTGGCCTATCTCTTCGGCCTGCCCATGGGCATTATCTGCGTCCTCACCCAGCCCCACGGCATCCGGCCCAACCGGCCCGTCAACGCCGTGCTGGGGTGGATCATCAACGTCCTGCGCTCCTTCCCCTTCGCCATCTTGATGGTGGCGCTTTTCCCCTTTACCAAGCTGGTCATGGGGACCCGGCTGGGCCTCCGGGGGGCGATATTGCCCCTGGTGGTGGCCGCCGCCCCCTTTGTGGCCCGGATGGTGGAGACCTCCCTCAGCGAGGTGGACGCCGGCGTGGTGGAGGCGGCCCAGTCCATGGGGGCGTCCACCTTCCAGATTGTCTGGAAGGTCTACCTGCCGGAGGCCCGGCCCTCCCTGATTCTCGGGGGGTCCATCACCCTGATCGCCATCGTGGGCTACACGGCCATCGCCGGCATGGTGGGCGCGGGGGGCCTGGGAGACCTGGCCATCCGGTACGGCCACCAGCGGAACGTCCCCTCGGTCATGTGGGTGACGGTCATCATCCTGGTCATCATCGTCCAGGTGGTCCAAAGCGTTTTCAGCCGCCTGTCGTCCGGTATCGACAAGCGTTTGAAATAAAAAGCGTCCCCCCTTCCAGCCCCTCACGCGCGCAGAGAGGACGGAAGGCGGGAGCGCGTACCGAAGACATTCGGAACAAGCCATTGTTTTTTGATTGGAGGAACACAACATGAAGAAGAAGTTTTTTGCTCTCACCCTGGCCCTGATCCTGGCCTTGTCCCTGGCCGCCTGCGGCGGCAAGAAGTCCACGACCCTGAAGGTCGCCGCCTCCCCCACCCCCCACGCCGAGATTCTGGCCCAGTGCGTGGAGCCCCTGAAGGAGCAGGGCATTGAGCTGGTCGTCACGGAATACGCCGACTACGTGGTGCCCAACACCGCCGTGGAGGACGGAGACGAGGACGCCAACTACTTCCAGCACGTCCCCTATCTGGATAACTTCAACGCCGAGCGGGGGACCCACCTGGTGAGCGTGGCCGGTGTCCACATCGAGCCCATGGGCCTGTACGCCGGGAACTCCGCTTCCCTGGACGCCATTCCCGACGGGGGCAAGGTAGCCGTCCCCAACGATCCCACCAACGAGGGCCGGGCCCTGCTGCTGCTGGAGGCTCAGGGGCTGATTAAGCTGGCGGACAGCTCCAACTTGGAAGCCACCCCCAAGGACATCGCTGAGAACCCCAAGAATCTGGAATTCGTGGAGCTGGAGGCGGCCCAGGTGCCCGCCGCCCTGGATGAGGTGGACATCGCCGCCATCAACTCCAACTACGCCCTGGGCGCGGGGCTGAACCCCGTGGAGGACGCCCTGGTCATCGAGGCCGCCGATTCCCCCTATGTGAACATCCTGGTGGTCAAGGAGGGGAATGAAAACAACGAGGCCGTCCAGGCCCTGGTGAAGGCCCTCCAGTCCGACGCAGTGAAGGACTATATCAACGCCACCTTCGGCGGCGCGGTGGTCCCCGCTTTCTGAGATAAGGCAGATGTGAGGAGAGGTCCGGGTGTTCCCGGGCCTCTTCTTTTTTGGGGGCTGCCGGCAGGGGGGGTAATTGACAATGGATAATGTGTGGGGGCTCTCCTCCCTTACGGGGGTGAGCCCGTTTCCCTGGAAACTCCAGCGGCATCGGAGGAACGGGCCGCCGAGGGCGGCGGCCCCTACGCCGTGGTTCTCTTGATAAAATGCGTGACCGGACACTCCCTGTGTGGAGGCCCCCCCTTGACATCCCCGCCAGGGCATGCTATACTTGCCCTCGAATAACTCGGAAGGGGTGGAAAAGTGAGAAACGCTTCCTGCTGAACGCCAGGTTCAAATAACTTGGTTTCCGGCGCCGCCAAGGCGGGGCCGGGGCGGCGTTATGCCGCCAAGCGGGAAAGCACCCTCACCTTCGGCCCTCTGCGTCATATACCGCCACGCCGCCCGTTCTCGGGGCGGCTTGCGCCGTGCTGTGACGGGCCGCGGGAGTCTTTTCCGCGGCTCTAATTTTTTCACGGCAAGGAGATGACGCCTATGTCCATGATCCAGGCAAACGGCCTGACCTTTTCCTACCCCGGCAGCCCGGACCCCGTGTTCCAGGACGCCGCTTTTCAGATCGACACCAGCTGGCGCCTGGGCCTCGTGGGCCGGAACGGCAGGGGGAAAACCACCCTCCTGCGGCTGCTGATGGGGGAATTCCCCCACCAGGGGACCCTGACCGCCTCGGGGCCCTTCGACTATTTTCCCCGCCCCGTGCCGGACCCGGACCGGCTGACGGCGGAGGTGCTGGAGGACCTCTGCCCCGACGCGGAGAGCTGGCGCTTCCCCAGGGAGCTGGGCCTCCTGGGCGTGGAGGAGGAGGCCCTCTGGCGGCCCTTCTCCACCCTCTCCAACGGAGAGCGGACCAAGGTCCTCCTGGCGGCCCTCTTCCTCCGGGAGGGGTCCTTCCCCCTCATCGACGAGCCCACCAACCACCTGGACGCCCAGGGCCGGGAACTGGCCGCCGCCTACCTCCGGCGGCAGCGGGGCTTTATCCTGGTGTCCCACGACCGGCGCTTTTTGGACGGCTGCGTGGACCACATCCTGGCCCTGAACCGGGCGGACATTCAGGTTCAGAGCGGGAATTACAGCTCCTGGCGGGAGAACTTCGACCGCCTCCAGCAGTTCGAGGAGGCCAAAAACGACCGCCTCCAAAAGGAGGTCCGCCGCCTCCAGCAGGCGGCCCGGCGGACCTCCGCCTGGTCCGACCGGGTGGAGGCGTCCAAAATCGGGGCCTATGACAAGGGCTTCGTGGGCCACAAGTCCGCCAAGATGATGAAGCGGGCCAAGGCCCTGGCGGCCCGGCAGGAGAAGGCCCTGGAGGAAAAACAGGGCCTCCTCCAGAACCGGGAGACGGCGGAGGCATTGAAGCTCCGCCCCCTGGAGCACCACGCCCGGCGGCTGGTCTCCTGCGCGGACCTGACGCTTTGGTACGGGGGCCGGCGGGTCTGCGGTCCCGTGACCTTCTCCCTGGAGCGGGGAGAGCGGGCCGCCCTGGCGGGGCCCAACGGCTGCGGGAAGAGCAGCCTCTTGAAGGGAATTCTGGGGGAGGACATCCGCCGGGAGGGAACCTTGACCCTGGCGCCGGGGCTGCGGGTTTCCTACGTGCCCCAGGACACGTCTTTTCTCCGGGGAAGCCTGGGGGGCTTCATCCTGGAGCGGGGCCTGGACGAAAGCCTCTTCAAGGCCATATTGCGGAAGCTGGGCTTTTCCAGGGAACAGTTCGCCCGGCGGCTGGAGGACTACTCCGGCGGGCAGAAGAAGAAGGCCCTCATCGCCGCCAGCCTCTGCCAGGAGGCCCACCTCTACGTGTGGGACGAGCCGCTGAACTTCATCGACATCGACTCCCGCCTCCAGATCGAGGCCCTGCTGCGCACCTTCGCCCCCACCATGCTGTTCGTGGAGCACGACCGGGCCTTTCAGGAGGCCGTGGCCACGAAGGTGATAACATTATAATATAGAGGGACCCTGGAAGCCCTCCCTGCGGAGGGGCCTCCAGGGTCCTTCTCAAATCAGCGCCACGATGAGCCACAGCAGGCCGATGGCCGCCGCGCCCATGAGGGTGTAGACCGCCGGGCTCAGGTCCCGCCAGGCCCGGCTGAACTTCCCGTGGTCTCCCCCGGCGTAGTTCCGGGCCACCCGGCGGGCCTCCTCCACCAGCTCCCGGGAGGTGACGCCCTCCCCGGCGGCGTCGTTGCGCACAATGAAGATTGCCTGCTCGAAAAACCGCTGGTCCGGGGAGTCCACCACGACCACCCGTCTGGAAATACCTTTCACCATGTTCTACGTATGCCTCCTGTCAGTGATGGTTACATTTTTCCAGCCTGGGGGGAAAATTATACCTGGGACGGAAAAAGAGGAGAGGCGGAAATGGCAAAGTGCCGCAACGAAGTATTCTATGTAAGGCAGGGCTGTGACTGTAAAAGGTCACAGTCCTGCTTTTTCAGGCCGTTTTCCGCTCTTTACGCCACTGTCCTCTGCCGTCCCCGGCTTCACAGAGGTTGTCAGCGATGTCAATGATCCCAGCGGCCTTGTAGTAAATCTCAATCTTTTGCCTGCGGTGCCCACTGCTCTTGTCGGGAGCGTGGACGATGATCTTGTCAACCAGTTCGTTCAACATTTCCGCTGTCAGTTCTTCCGGGTCGGTGTACTTGCGAACGCTTTTCAGGAATTGCCGGAGGTCATGGGCTTCCTGTTCGCCATCGTCAATCAGCGATTGCAGTTCCCCAATGACCTGCCGTACCTGCTTCTGCTCATCCTCGTACTGCGTGGAAAGTTTGTCAAACCGCTCCGGGCTGAGCCGTCCCGCCACCATGTCCTCATAGATGC
>CAJUJW010000046.1 GCA_910586735.1 uncultured Oscillibacter sp.
TCATGATCTTATTTCTTCTCTTGCGCGTCATCATCGCGCCTTTGACTCTAGCCATTTTCTAAAAGCCTCCTTTTCTTACTTGTAGGGGATCATCTTGCGGATGGCGTCTACATTGGTGGCGTCGGCATAGCCGCCCGTGCGGAGACGGCGGGTCCGCTTGGTGTCCTTTTTGGTCAGGATGTGGCTTTTAAAGGCTTTGGCGCGCTTGACCTTGCCGGTCTTGGTGAGGTTGAATCTCTTTTTGGCGCCGCTGTGGGTCTTCAGTTTCGGCATAACGATTGACTCCTTCCGTATTTTGAACTTACGATGTTTTTTACTTGCCCGCCTTGGGAGAGAGGAAGATGGACATCATCCGCCCTTCCAGCTTGGCGGGCCGGTCCAGATTGGCAATCTCCGCGCACTGCTCGGCGAAGCGGGTCAGCAGGTCCCGCCCGATGTCGGTGTGCGCCATCTCGCGGCCGCGGAAACGAACAGAGACCTTGACCCGGTTGCCGTCGGCGATGAACTTCTGGGCGTTTCGGAGTTTCGTGTTGAAATCCCCGATGTCAATGCCCGGAGACATCCGAATCTCCTTGATCTCCACCACGTGCTGGTTCTTCCGGGCCTCTTTTTCCCGCTTGCTCTGCTCAAACCGGAACTTCCCATAGTTCATCAGCTTGCAGACCGGGGGTTTGGCCTGGGGCGAGATCTTGACCAAGTCCAGATTCTGTTCCTCGGCGATGCGCAGAGCCTGCGCGGGGGCCATGATGCCAAGCTGCTCGCCCGCAGGACCGATCAGACGGATCTCCTTGTCGCCGATACTCTCATTCAGTTCATGCACTTGCTTACTAATGGTCAAAGCACCTCCATCCTAAAAATCACAAAACGCGGACGCCCCAAGGCATCCGCGCAACAACAAACCGCCCCTTGTCCGGCAGCTTTGAATGTTCGTTCTGAACCCCTTCGCTTTGTCGCTGGGGGTGAGGCGGATGCAATCAGCCTTCTTTGTTTTGTCAATTTAGTATACCAGCCCCCCGCCGGATTGTCAACAAATATTTTTCTGTTTTCATGAATAATTTCCCGGCCCGGCGGCAAGAATAAACCCTGAACTCACTGGAGGGTATCTTCAAGCCGGCGGAACGCCGGAACGTCCGGCCGGTTTGGAGATACCCTCTGGAGCTGAAAGGAGGTGTTCTCAATGGAGAACCGCAACAACCAGAACCAGAACGAGCGCGAACAGAACCAGCAGAACAATCAGAAGGAGCAGCGCCAGAACCAGAAGGAAAACCGCAAGTAAGCTCCTCTTTTTTGAGACAGAGGGCAGGCTATGGGCCTGCCCTCTGTTTTTATATCTCTTCCTCTTTCGGCTCTCCCTCCGGCGGGAGGCCCACCTCCGGCATCAGCTCCCGGCTGACGATCTGGAGCATCTCCTCCAGCCGGCCGCACTCCTCCTTGGTAAAGCGGGTCTTGACCCGATCCATGACCGCGTCGATATAGTCGCTGGAGATATTGTAGTAGTCAATATATTTCTGCGTGGGCACCAGGTGGTACTCCCGCCGGTCGCTGGCGGACTGGACCTTTCGGACGTAGCCCTTCTTGACCAGGCTGTTGACCTTATAGGCCGCGTTGGGCGGGGAGATGCGCATAAAGCTGGCGAACTCGTTGATGGTGGGGCTGCCCAGGGCCTGGATGGACTCCATGCAGAAGGTCTCCACGGTGGTCAGACTGACCTCCCGGTCCTGGAAGCGCCGGAAAATCTCCTGATAAAAGTGCAGCTTGAACTTTGAGTACACGCTGTTGAACGCCTGCTCCAGCATAGTCCATCCTCCTCCCCCGGCGGTCTTTCCCTCCTGATTATAACCGGACCCGGCGGAAAACACAACGCTTGCTTTTTTATCCAATGGCAAAGGTCAGCTCCGCCATCACGGCAATCTCGCCGTCCACTCTGGCGGTACACTCCCCCACGCCGATGGGGCCCTTCTGCTTCGTCAGGCGGCACTCCAGCTCCACCACGTCCCCGGGGACCACCTGCCGCTTGAACCGGGCGTCCTTCACCCGGCCCAGAAAGGCCAGCTTTCCCCGATTCTCCGGCAGGGCCAGCACCGCCACGCCCCCCACCTGGGCCAGGGCCTCGATGAGGAGCACGCCGGGCATCACGTGCTTCTGGGGGAAGTGGCCCTGGAAAAAGGGCTCGTTCACCGTGACGCACTTGATCCCCTTGGCCCACTGGCCCGGCTCGCCGTCCACGATTTTGTCCACCAGGGCGAAGGGGTAGCGGTGGGGAAGGATTTCCGCGATCTGATTGGAGTCATACTGCATGCCCATGGGTCACACCTCCCATTTCTTGAAGAGCAGGCTGCCGTTGTGCCCGCCGAAGCCCAGGGAGTTGGACAGGGCGCAGCGGATGTCCGCCTCCCGGCCCTTCCCCGGCGTCACATCCAGGTCGCACTCCGGGTCCGGGACCTGGTAGTTGATGGTGGCGGGGATGAAGCCGTCCCGCAGCGCCAGGGCGGAGAAGATGGCCTCCACGGCCCCCGCCGCCCCCAGCATGTGGCCGGTCATGGACTTGGTGGAACTGACGGCCAGCTTGTAGGCGTGGTCCCCGAAGACCGCTTTGATGGCGGCGGTCTCTCCCGCGTCGTTCAGGTGGGTGGAGGTCCCGTGGGCGTTGATGTAGTCCACGTCCTCCGGCCTGACCCCCCCGTCCGCCAGGGCGATGGCCATGGCCTCCGCGCCGCCGCTGCCGTCGGGCCGGGGGGCCGTCATGTGGTAGGCGTCGCAGGTGGCCCCGTAGCCGGAGACCTCCGCGTAGATTCTGGCCCCCCGGGCCAGGGCGTGGCCCAGCTCCTCCAGCAGGAGGACGCCCGCGCCCTCGCCCATGACAAAGCCGCTCCTCTCCGCGTCAAAGGGGATGGAGGCCCGGCTGGGGTCCTCCGTCTGAGAGAGCGCTTTCATGGAGGTAAAGCCGCCCACCGCCAGCGGGGTCAGGGCCGCCTCGCTTCCGCCGCAGAGCATGACCTCGGCGTAGCCGTCCCGGATATAGTGGAAGGCGTCGCCCACGGCGTTGGTCCCCCCGGCGCAGGCGGTGACCGGGCAGGAGCACATGCCCCGGAAGCCCGCGTCGATGGCCACTCTTCCCGCCGCCATGTTGCAGATGCCCGTGGGAATGAAGAAGGGGGACACCCGGTCCCAGCCCCGGGCGAGTCCCCGGTCGTGCTCCTCCTCGGTAATCCCAATGCCGCCGATGCCGCTGGACACAATCACCCCGCAGCGCCCGGCCTCGCGCTCCTCCGCCTGAAAACCGCTGTCCGCCAGGGCCTCCCTGGCGGCGGCCAGGGCAAACTGAGTAAACCGCCCCATGCGCTTGGTCTCCGGCTTGCCGAAGAGGGCCTCGGGGTCGAAGCCCTTGGCCTCGGCGGCCAGCTTGACCTTCATTCCGGCGGGGTCAAACTGGGTGATGGGCCCAATGCCGCACACGCCCTCCCGTGCGGCCCTCCAGCTCTCAGGAGCGGTGAGGCCCAAGGGCGTGACGGCCCCCAGGCCGGTAATGACGACTCTCCGTCGTTCCATAGTCAAACCTCCTTACATCGCCATGCCGCCGTCCACCGCCAGAACCTGGCCGGTGATATAGGCGGCGTCGTCGCTGGCCAGGAAGGCCGCGGCCTTCGCCACGTCCTCCGGCGCGCCCAAACGGTTCATGGGAATGGACCCCTGGGCGGCGGCGCGGGCCGCGTCCGTCAGGGCGGCGGTCATGTCCGTCTCGATAAAGCCGGGGGCCACGGCGTTCACCGTCACGCCCCGGGAGGCCAGCTCCTTGGCCAGGGATTTTGTCATGCCGACGACCCCCGCCTTGCTGGCCGCGTAGTTCACCTGCCCGGCGTTGCCCCGGAGGCCCACCACGCTGCTGAGGTTCACAATGCGCCCATAGCGCTGTTTCAGCATCAGCCTGGACACGGCTTTCATGCACAGGAAGGTCCCCTTGAGATTGGTGGAGATCACCGCGTCGAAGTCCGCCTCGCTCATGCGCATGAGCAGGTTGTCCCGTGTGATTCCGGCGTTGTTCACCAGGATGTCGATCTGCCCGAAGGTCTCCACGGCGGCCTTTACCAGCGCGTCCACTTGGGCGGCGTCGGACACGTCGCAGCGGATCGCCAGGGCTTTGGCCCCCAGGGCCTCGATCTCCCGGACGGTCTCTTGGGCCGCCGCCTCGTTGCCGGCATAGCAGAGGACCACGCTGGCCCCGCCCTTTGCCAGCTCCAGGCAGACGGCCCGGCCCAGCCCGCGGCTGCCGCCGGTGACCAGGGCGGTCTTTCCCTCAAAGTTCATCATCCGTTCTCCTTTACAAGCTGTTCCAGGGCCTCCACGTCCGCCGTGGTCTCCACGGCGTGAACCGGAAAGCCGGGGACGGTCTTTTTCACAAAGCCGCTGAGGGCCTTCCCCGGGCCGATCTCCACAATGGCGTCCAGGCCCATGTCGGCCATGCGGCGGATGGAGTCCTCCATGTAAACGCTGCTCTGGACCTGCCGCACCAGCAGGGCGGGGATGGAATCCTCCGGTCCCTTCTCCCGGCCCAGGCAGTTGAAGAGCACGGGAATCCCGGCCTCCCCAAAGAGAACGTCCCGGAAGCGGGCCTCCAGGGCCTCCCCGGCGGCCTTCATCAGCGGCGTGTGGAAGGGCCCGCTGACCTTCAGGGGCAGGCAGCGCTTGGCGCCTTTCTCCTTGGCCAGGGCGGCGGCCTTCTCCACCGCCGCCTTGTCCCCGCCGATGACCAGCTGTCCGGGACAGTTATAGTTGGCGATGACCACCACACCCAGGTCCCCCGCCGCCTCACAGGCGGCCTGGAGGGGTTCCCGGTCCAAGCCCAGAACGGCCATCATGGCGCTTGCGTGGCCTTGAGCAGCTTTTTCCATGGCCTGGCCCCGGAAGGACACCAGCTTTACAGCCTCCGCCGCGCAGAAGACTCCGGCGGCGTGGAGAGCGGAATACTCCCCCAGGGAGAGGCCCGCCGCCGCCGAGGGGACAATGCCCTTCTCCCGCAGCACCGCCGTCAGTCCGGCGGCGAAGGCCACCATGCAGGGCTGGGTGTACCGGGTCTGATTCAGGACGCCCTCCGGGTCCTGGAAGCAGGTTTGTCTCAAGTCAAAGTCCACTTCCGCCTGGGCGGCGTCAAAGACCTGCCGGAAGGCGGGGTACGCCTCGTACAGGTCCGCCCCCATGCCGGGGTGCTGGCTGCCCTGTCCGGCGTATAAGAAACCGAGCTTCATGGCGCGGTCCTCCATTCGTTCATAATCTGTTCCATCTGCTCTCTCACCGTGGAAAGGCGGGTGACCTCCCCGGCGTTGGCCCCGCAGAAGAAGAGGCCGTTTTCCCAGTCCCCCTCCACGGCGGCGATCAGCGCCTTGGAGATGCAGTAGGGGGCGGTCTTGCAGTCGCAGGCAGCCAGGCAGCGGTCGCATCGGGTGATCCCCGGCTGGGTCCCTGCCTCCACCCGTTCAATCAGCGGACTTTTCAGGGCCCGGCCCGGCATACCCACGGGGCTCTGGACGATGGTGATGTCCTCCGTCCCGGCGTTCAGCAGGGCCTGTTTATAGCCGGGGCTTGCGTCGCACTCCTCCGTGGCGATGAACCGGGTGGCGAACTGGGCCCCCGCCGCCCCCTGGTCCATGTACCGGCGCAGCTCCCCGCCGTTTTTCACGCCCCCGGCCACGAAGACGGGGATGTCCCGCCCGTACTTCTCCCGGAAGGGTGCCAGGGCCTCCAGCACCTCCTCCAGCAGGGCGGAGAGGGGCCGGGGCCGCCCCGCCTGGGCCTCACGGGCCTCCTCGGGGGAAAAGCCCAGGTGTCCCCCGGCCAGGGGGCCCTCCAGGACCACGAAGTCCGGCGCCCGGCCGTACCGCCGGTCCCACAGCTTGCAGATCAGGGCGGCGGAGCGGCCTCCGCTGACCACCGGGGCCAGGGCCGCGCCGTCGTTCTCCGCCTCCGCCGCCAGGCCCGGCAGGTCCTTGGGCAGACCCGCGCCGCAGACCACCGCGTCCGCCCCCGCCCGGAGGGCGGCGCGCACGCTGTCGGCGTACTGGGCGGCGGCCACCATGACGTTCACCGCCACCAGCCCCGCGCCCCTGGCAAGCTCTTTTGCTTTACTCACCTGACGGACCAGGGCCCGGAGGTTGGCCTCCCTGGAATTTGTCTGAAAATCCGGCTCCCGGAAGCCGCAGAAGGCGGCGGAGAGAGTTCCCATGCCCCCGGCGGCGGCCACAGCCCCCGCCAGGCGCTCCAGGCTGACGCCGATGCCCATGCCCCCCTGGACGATGGGCAGGGGCAGGGTCTTTCCCCGGATGCTTACCGCCATTCCTGATTCACCTGTTCCAAAACGGCCTTTCCGCCGCTGTACAGCTCCTCAAAAATCTGCCGCAGAGGCCGGACCTCCCGCACCATGCCGGCCACCTGGCCCATCATGACGCTGCCGCGGTCCACGTCGCCCTCCAGCACGGCCCGGCGGAGGCCCCCCAGGGTGACGGTCTCCAGCTCCTCCAGGGACGCGCCCCGCTTCTCCAGGGCCAGGTACTCCCGGGCCATCTTGTTTTTCAGCACCCGCACCGGCCCGCCGATGGAGCGGCCCGTGACGGTGGTGTCGGAGTCCTTGGCCTTGAGGACCGCCTGTTTGTAATTCTCGTGGATGGGGCACTCCCGGCTGGCCAGCAGGCAGGTGCCCACCTGGACGCCGCTGGCCCCCAGGGCCAGGGCCGCCGCCATCTGCCGCCCGTCGGCGATGCCCCCGGCGGCGATGACGGGCACGTCCACCGCGTCGATGACCTGGGGCACCAGGGCCATGGTGGTCATCTCCCCCACGTGGCCGCCGGACTCCATGCCCTCGGCAATGAAGGCGTCCACGCCGTAGCGGCTCAGCCGTCTCGCCAGCACCGCCGCCGCGACGACGGGGATGACCTTAATCCCGGCCTCCTTCCAGGCGGGGATGTACTGCCCCGGATTCCCCGCGCCGGTGGTGACCACTTTCACGCCCTCGTCCAGAATCACCTGGGCGATGTCGGCGGCGTAGGGGCTCATGAGCATCAGATTCACTCCAAAGGGCTTGCCGGTCAGCTCTCTGGCCCGGCGGATCTCCTGGCGGAGCCGGTCCGCGTCCCAGCCGCCGGTGGCGATCATGCCCAGGGCCCCGGCGTTGGAGCAGGCGGCGGCAAACTCCCCGGTGGCGATGTTGGCCATGCCGCCCTGGATTATGGGGAACTCGGTCCCCAGGATTTCATTCAATTTCTTCAAAGTGTTTGTCCTCCCATCACGCGAACTCAATCAGGCACCCGCCCCAGGTGAGTCCCCCGCCGAAGCCCACGGCTAAAATGCGGCTGCCTGGGCCGATCTTCCCCTGTTCCCGCAGCTCGCTGAGGACCAGGGGGATGCTGGCGGCGGAGGTGTTGCCGTATTCGGCGATGTTCTTATAGTATTTTTCCGGCGGGATATGGTACTTCCGCACGGCCAGGTCGATGATGCGGGCGTTGGCCTGGTGGAAGACGAAGAAATCTATGTCCTCCACGGTCCGGCCCGTCTTTTTCAGCACCTGGTCCACGCACCAGGGCACCGCCTCCACGGCGAACTTGAAGACTCGGGTGCCCTCCATGGAGAGGTAGCCGTGCTCCTCCGACTCCGGGCCGGGGAGGTACAGCAGCTCGCTATTCCCGTGACAGCCCAGCACGGCGGAGATGGAGGGCCAGCCCTCCCGGCACTCCACTACGGCAGCCCCGGCCCCGTCTCCGAAGAGGATGCAGGTGCCCCGGTCCGCCCAATTGATGACGCGGCTCAGGTTCTCCGCCCCCACCACCAGGCCGAACTTCCGGGGGGAGGCGTTCAGTAGACACTCCATGGTGTGCAGGGCGAAGAGGAAGCCGGTGCAGGCGGCGTTGAGGTCAAAGCAGGGGATGTCCTGGGGAAGGCCCAGGTCCCGCTGGAGGGCGCAGGCGGCGGAGGGGACCAGGGTCTCCGGCGTCGCCGTGGCCACCAGGCACGCGCCGATCTGGTCCGGGGAGACCCCGGCGTCCTCCAGCGCCCGGCGGGCGGCCTGGGCGGTGATGGCGGAGATGCGCTCTCCTTCGGCGCAGTGATGGCGGGTCCGAATGCCCGTCCGGGCGGTGATCCACTCGTCGCTGGTGTCCACGATCTTCTCCAGGTCCCGGTTGGTCACCAGCTTGGAGGGCACGCCCCGGCCCGTCCCCCGAATTTTGATTCCGTTCATGGTTCCTCCTTGGGGGCGGCGCCCATTTTTCTGAATTTCTGATAGCGCTTCCCCATCAGGCTGGGGCCGCTCTCCTTTAAAAGAGCCGCCAGGTGGCGGCTCAAGGCCCGGTCCAGCTCCCGGAAGGCCACCTCCGGGGCCAGATGGGCCCCGCCCTCGGGCTCGGGGACCACGTCGTCCACCACCCCCAGGGCCAGCAGGTCCGGGGCGGTGAGCTTCATCATCTCACAGGCCTCCTCGTGCCGGGAGGCGTCCCGCCAGAGGATGGAGGCGAAGCCCTCCGGGGAGAGGATGGCGTAGACGGCGTTCTCCAGCATCAGCACCCGGTCGGCAACCGCCAGGGCCAGGGCCCCGCCGCTGTTGCCCTCGCCGGTAATCACGGCGATGACCGGGACGGTGAGACGGCTCATCTCCAGGAGATTCCGGGCGATGGCCTCCCCCTGGCCCCGGGCCTCGGCCTCCAGGCCGGGATAGGCCCCGGAGGTGTCGATCAGCGTGAAGACCGGGCGGCGGAACTTCTCCGCCTGTTTCATCAGGCGCAGGGCCTTCCGGTAGCCCTCGGGCCCCGGCATGCCGAAGTTGCAGCGGATGCTCTCCTCCGCCGTCTTCCCCTTCCGGGTGCCGATGACGGTGACGGGCCGCCCGTGGTACAGGGCCACGCCGCCCAGAATGGCCGGGTCCTCCCGGCAGAGGCGGTCCCCCTTCTGCTCGAAAAAATCCGTGAAGAGGGCGCCGATATAGTCGATGATGTTGGGCCGCTGGGGGTGCCGGGCCGCGGCCACCCGCTGGGCGGCGGTGAGACTGCTCATGGGCGGCCTCCTTTCTCGTGGAGCCGCAGGAGGCGGCTCAGGGTCTCCCGCAGCTCTCCCCGCGGGACCACCGCGTCCACAAAGCCGTGCTCCTCCTGGTACTCCGCACGCTGGAAGCCCTCCGGCAGGGTCTCCCCTATGGTCTGCTGGATGACCCTGGGCCCGGCAAAGCCGATGAGGGCCCCCGGTTCCGCTAAAATAATATCACCCAGAGAGGCGAAGCTGGCGGTGACGCCGCCGGTGGTGGGGTCCGTCAGCACGGAGATGTACAGCAGACCCTTTCCCGAAAAGCGGGCCAGGGCGGCGGAGGTCTTGGCCATCTGCATGAGGGAGAGAATCCCCTCCTGCATCCGGGCCCCGCCGCTGGCGGAGAAGAGGATCAGCGGCAGCTTGTTTTTCGCCGCGTACTCAATGGCCAGGGTGATTTTCTCCCCCACGGCGGCGCTCATGCTGCCCATCATGAAGCGGCTGTCCAGCACGCCCACCACGCACTTCCGGCCCCCGATGGTCCCGGAGGCGGTGACGGCGGCCTCGGTGAGGCCGGTCTTCCGCTGGGCGGCCCGCTGCTTCTCCCGGTAGCCGGGGAAGGACAGGGGGTCCCCGGCGGGGAGCTTTTCGTTCAGCTCCCGGAAGCTGCCGGGGTCCAGAATGGTGCTGAGGCGGTAATAGGCCCCCAGGGGCCAGTGATAGCCGCAGAGGGGACAGACGGAGAGATTCGCCGCCACGTCCTTCCGCTGGCTCTCCCCGCCGCACTTGGGGCAGACGGTGAGCTGGTCGCCGGGAATGTAGTTGTCCCGGATGGCCTTCATGGCCAGAAGCCGGGCCCGGCGCTTGGCAAAAATCGTACTCATGTCTCACGCTCCTCCACACGGCGGCTGAAGTCCAGCAGTTCCGTCAGGTGCTCGTCCAGAAAGCCCGTGGTACACCGGCCCCGGACGAAGACGGGGTGGAACAAAATCTCATAGGACAACTCCGCGTTGGTGGGGAAGCCCTCCAGGGCGAATTCCTCCAGGCAGCGGCGGAGCTTGCGGACGGCCTCCAGCCGGGTGGCCCCGTGGGCCAGCACCTTGGCGGCCAGGGAGTCGTAATAGGGGGACATGGTGCAGCCGTTGTACAGGCAGGAGTCCACCCGAACCCCCGCGCCGCCGGGGAAGTGAAGGAATTCCACTTTACCGGGGCAAGGGCGGAAATCCGCCTTGGGGTCCTCGGCGTTGACCCGGCATTCCATGGCGCAGCCCCGGACCCGCACGTCCTCCTGGGCAAAATCCAGGGACAGACCGGAGGCGATCCGCAGCTGCTGGCGCACCAGGTCCACGCCGGTGACCAGTTCCGTCACCCCGTGCTCCACCTGAATGCGGGTGTTCATCTCCATAAAGTAGAAATTCTCCCCGTCCACCAGGAATTCCACGGTGCCCGCGCCCTCATAGCCCACGGCCTCCGCCGCCCGGACGGCGGCCTCTCCCATGGCCCGGCGCAGTTCCGGGCTCAGGCCGGGGGCCGGGGCCTCCTCAATCAGCTTCTGGTTCCGCCGCTGGACGGAGCAGTCCCGGTCCCCCAGGTGGACGGTGTGCCCCTGGCGGTCCGCCAGAATCTGCACCTCCACGTGCCGGGGGTTCAGCACCAGCTTTTCCAGGTACATCTCGTCGTTTCCGAAGCAGGCGGCGGCCTCCGCCTTGGCCTCGGCGTAGGCGGCGGGCAGGTCCTCGGGGCCGTCGCAGCGGCGGATGCCCCGGCCCCCGCCTCCGGCGGAGGCTTTCAGCAGTACCGGCCAGCCCACCCGTTCCGCCGCCGCCAGGGCCTCCTCCACGGAGGTCACGGGCCCGTCGGACCCGGGGGTCACGGGGACCCCCGCCGCCTTCATCAGGTCCCTGGCGGCGGACTTGGAGCCCGCCTTGCGGATGGCGTCCCCGGAGGGACCGATGAAGGTCAATCCCGCCCTGGCGCAGGCGTCGGCAAAGTCCGCGTTCTCGGACAAAAAGCCGTAGCCGGGGTGGACGCCGTCACAGCCCGTGGCCAGGGCCGCCGTCAGCAGGGCGTCCTGGTTCAGGTAGCTCTCCGCCGCCTTGGCCGGGCCGATGCAGACGGACTCCGTGGCCAGCTGGACGTGGAGGGCCTCCCCGTCCGCCTCGGAGTAGGCGGCCACGGTCTCGATCTCCAGCTCCCGGCAGGCCCGGAGAACCCGGAGGGCGATCTCCCCCCGGTTGGCGATGAGCACCCGCCTCAGCATGGCGTATAGCGCATCAGCGCCTCGCCGAAGGCCGCCAGCTCCCCGTTGGCCTTCAGCACCTCCCCGATGACGCAGTCACAGGGGGCGGGGACCTCAATCATGGTCTTCATGGCCTCGATGAGGCAGACGGTCTGCCCCTTGGCCACCCGGTCCCCGGTCTTGACGAAGGGGGGCTGCTCGGGGGCGGGGGCGGCGTAGAAGGTGCCCACCAGCGGGGCGGTGACGGCGGGGACCTCCTCCACCTTTTCCACCGCCGCCGCCGGGGCCGCGGGGATTACGGGGGCCGCGGCGGGGACGGCGGTCACGACGGGGGCCGCCTTCTCCAGTTCTATTTTAAAGTCCCCCTGAGACAGCTTCAGCTTGTGCAGGCCGCTGCCGTCAAAGCGGGCCATCAGATCATAAAGTTCCTGGTTGGTCATACTCGTTCCTTTCCAGGCGGTCCGCCCCGCCGGGGCGCTGGGCGCTTCCGGCGGGACGGCGCTTTCGGGATGATTTCATGTAGGCCGCGAACCGCCGGATTCTCAAGCCTTGTGGGCCTCCAGATATTTCACGATGTCTCCCACGGTTTTCAGGCCCTCCACGTCGGCGTCCGCGATGGTGATGCCGCTGGCCTCTTCCAGGGCCATGACCAGCTCCACCGCCGCCAGGGAATCCGCTCCCAGATCGTCGGCCAGAGAAGCCTCCAGCGTCACCTGCTCAGCCTCGCAGCCCAGAGTCTCCACGATGATATCGCGCACTTTCTCGAATTCCATATTGCAGTTCTCCTTGTTTGTCGAAATATCAAATATTTTAACTAAAATTTTTTAATTAAAATATTTGAATTTATTCTACACAGGGAAGTCCCGCTTGTCAAGGAAAATTTTCACAGTCCGGGGCTTCCCTTTTTTGTGGAAATCCTATATAATTGGGGGTATCGCTGGTCCAGTTGACCTTAACAAACCACGTATCCGCCGGGCGCTCTGTCCCGGCCTGTCTTTCAGGAGGCAAGCATGAAAATCATCATCGTAGGCGCGGGCAAGGTGGGCTCGGCTCTGACCCAGCAGCTCTCCGCCGACGGGCACAACGTCACCGTTGTGGACCAGGACCCCCGGCTCATCGAAAGCATCATCAATATCTACGACGTAATGGGGGTCTGCGGAAACGGCGCGGTTTCCGGCGTGCAGAAGGAGGCCGAGGTGGAAAAGGCGGAACTGCTGATTGCCACCACCTCCAGCGACGAGCTGAACATCCTCGCCTGCCTGGTGGCCCGGAAGCTGGGGGCCAGGCACACCATCGCACGCATCCGCAACCCGGAGTACGAAAAGCAGCTTCGATTCATGCGGGAGGAGCTGGGCCTCTCCATGGCCATCAACCCCGAGCGGGCCGCCGCCCGGGAGATCGCCCGGGTTCTCCGCTTCCCCGCCGCCATGAAGGTGGAGTCCTTCTCCAAGGGGCGGCTGGAGCTGGTGGAGTACCGCCTCCCCGCCGACTCCGCCCTGGACGGCCTCCATCTGGCGGACCTGTACCGGAACATCCGGGTCCGGGTGCTGATCTGCGCCGTCAGCCGGAAGGGGGAGACCATCATTCCCTCCGGCGACTTCGTCCTCCGGGCTGGGGACAAGATTTACCTCACCTCCTCCCCCAGCCAGCTGGCCCAGTTCTTCCGGCACCTGGGAGTCTTCCGCTCCAAGGCGTCCAGCGTCATGATTGTGGGGGCCAGCAAAATCTGCTACTACCTCACCAGCGAGCTTTTGAACATGGGCATGTCCGTGAAAATCGTGGACCGGGACGAGCAGCGGTGCATCCAGATGGGAGAGCAGCTGCCCAAGGCCCTGGTCATCGTGGGAGACGGCACGGACACGGACCTGCTCCACGAGGAGGGCATCGGCCAGACCGACGCCTTTGTGGCCATCACGGGCATAGACGAGGCCAATATATTAATGAGCATGTGCGCCTCCAAGGAGTCCGGGGGCAAGTGCAAGGTGGTGGCCAAAATCAACCGGAAATCCCTGGTGGACCTGGTGAGCAACGAGAGCATGATAGACAGCGTCATCTCCGCCCGGTCCACCACCACGGAGCTGATTGTCCAGTACGTCCGGGCCATGGAGAGCGCCTCCGGCGCCCAGATCAAGACCCTCCACCGGCTGGTGGACGGGGCGGTGGAGGCCCTGGAGTTCGGCGTGACGGCGGACCTGCCCTTTGTGGGCGTGCCCCTGAAGAACCTGAAGCTGCGCAACGGGCTTCTGCTGGCGGGCATTGTCCAGAGGAGCGGGAAGATTATCATCCCCTCCGGCAATGACTGCCTCAGCCCTGGGGACGACGTGATTGTGGTCACCACGGACACCTCCCTCCAGGACATCCACGACATCTGCCGGGAGTAAAGGAGGCGGGTTCTTGAATTATCAGATGATCGGGTTCGTCATCGGGCGAATCCTCTGGACGGAGGCGGCACTGCTGATGCTGCCCGCCCTGGTGGCCCTGCTGTACGGGGAGCCGGCCCTGCCCTTCCTGGCGTCCGTTCTGCTCCTCCTCCTGGCGGGGCTGCCCCTGTGCCGGCGGCCCGCGCAGAAGGCGCTCTACGCCCGGGACGGCTTCGCCGTGGTGGCCCTGGCCTGGCTGCTGATGAGCGCCTTCGGCGCCCTGCCCTTCGTCATCTCCGGCGGCATCCCCCATTTTATCGACGCCTTCTTTGAGACCGTCTCCGGCTTCACCACCACCGGGGCCACCATTCTCACGGAGGTGGAGCCCCTGAGCCAGAGCCTTTTGTTCTGGAGGAGCTTCACCCACTGGATCGGCGGCATGGGGGTGCTGGTCTTCGTCATGGCCGTGCTGCCCATGACCGACGGCCACGGCATGCACCTGCTCCGGGCGGAGATGCCGGGGCCCTCCGTGGGCAAGCTGGTCAGCCGCATGAGCGACACCGCGAAAATCCTCTACGGCATCTACCTGGTCATGACCCTGATTGAAATCGTCCTGCTGGTCCTGGGGGGAATGCCCCTCTTCGACTCCTGCATCCACGCCTTCGGGTCCGCGGGCACCGGCGGCTTCAGCAACAAAAACCTCAGCGTGGGGGCCTATGACAACGCCTACTTCGACGTGGTCATCGGGATCTTCATGCTCCTCTTCGGCGTGAATTTCAACCTGTACTACTTCCTCCTGGTCCGCCGCTTCCGGGACGTGTTCCGGTCCGAGGAGCTGTGGGCCTATGCGGCCATCGTGGGCGCGTCGGTGCTGGCCATCGCGGCGGACATCCTCCACATGTACGAGTCCTTCTCCCAGAGCCTCCGGTACTCCTTCTTCCAGGTGGCCTCCATCATCACCACCACCGGCTACGCCACAGCGGACTTCAACCTCTGGCCCACCTTCTCCAAGGGGATACTGGTGGTGCTGATGTTCGTGGGGGCCTGCGCCGGGTCCACCGGCGGCGGCATCAAGGTGGCCCGGATTGTCATCCTGGCCAAGACCTCCTGGGGGGACATGCGGAAGATGCTCCACCCCAACGCCGTCACCACCACCCGGTTCGAGGGCAAGGCCCTGACGGACAAGCACATCCGCAGTGTCCACCTCTTTATTACGGTGTATCTGATTGTCTTCACCGTCTCCTTCCTCCTGCTGAGCCTGAACGGCTTTGACATCGTAACCACCTTCACGGCGGTGGCGGCCTGTATCAACAACATCGGCCCCGGCCTGGAGGTGGTGGGCCCCATGGGGAACTTCGCCGGGTTCTCTTACTGGTCCAAGCTATTGCTGTCCTTCGACATGCTGGTGGGCCGGCTGGAGATTTTCCCCATGCTCCTGCTCTTCGCCCCCTCCATCTGGAAGCGGCGGCGCATTATCCGCAGAATGTAACCGAAAGGAATCAAGCCCTATGAAGCCCTTAGCCATCGCGCAGATCCTCCTGTCCGTTTCCGTAATCGCGCTGGCGCTCCTCCAGCTGACCGGGGTCTGGTCCAACGCCATCTACTTGTATGAACCCCTGATAGGCGTCGTACTGCTGGTACAGGCGGCCCAGAATTGGAACAAGAGCCGGCCCCTCGCCTATTTCTCCCTCTTCGCAAGCATCCTGATTTTTGGGACGGCGGCCTATATCGTCCTCCGCTGAATTCCCGCCCCTTCGTGCGCAAGGTTCCAAGTCTTTCCCACAGGAGGTCTCCTATGAACCCTTCCGTCAGCGTCATCGTCCCCGTCTACAACGCCGGGACATCGTGGAGCAGCACCGTCTGCGGATGAACCCGGACATCAGCTGGTGCGAGGACTTCATGTTCAATCTGGAGTACATTCGCCCTCCAGGTGCCCGTTTACTACTACGTGAAAACCAAGGGCTCCCTCTGCACCCAGGGGCTCAGCATCTCCAGGACCATCGATGAAGCTGACGGCTTTCGAGTATTACAACCAGTTCTACAAGTCCGTCCTGGACGAGGAGGAGTACGAGAAAAGCCGCCTGAAAATCTACCGCTTCCTCATCGACGCGGCGGAGGACGGCGCGGTTCCCCCCGCCGCCCAGACGGTGCTGTCCCACCTGGAGGAGGCCGAGCGGGACATCGCCGCCGCCCGGCTGAACGGCCTCACCCCCGCCCAGCGGGAGACGTTCGAGGCCCTCTCCGGGAAGGTCCAGGAGAGCATACAAATCGTGCTGCAATGAGGCGGGCAGCCCAACACCGGAAAACTCAGCCTGTAAAAAAGCACCCCGGGCACAGGATAAACCCTGTGTCCGGGGTGTTTCTTCGCTTCTCTCTAATCAGGCCCAAACGTCCACGGCGGCCTCCCCGCCCTGGGAAGACTCCGCCTGGGCCGCTTTCATCTCGGCCCTGGCCTCCTTATAGGCTTGATAGTAAACCGCCGTCGATTCGCTGTAAAACTTCTTCTCCGCCTTGGTCTGGATTTCCGTCCAGCCCCCGCCCAGGCTGCTGTAGCTGGCGATCACCTCGCCGTTGGGGGCCCGGATCTCCGCCGTCTGCCCCTCGGGCCGGATGTGAATCCCGGCGGAACAGTTGCCGGACAGCTTTTCCAGCAGCCTGTCCAAAAGCCGGAGCAGAGGGTCCGTCTCGCTCAGGGCCTGCTGGATGGCGCAGTTCACCTGGGCCATGGGCCCGGAACGATCCGGAGACACCTGCTCTCTCATCTGCTCCTTCCGCATCAGATTGCTGCTGGCCGACATGTAGACGCCCCGCTTGGCGTCCTCCCTGGCGCAGGCTTTCAGACGCTTGACAAAGCCCTCGGTCATGGCGCTCTGGGCCGTCTCCTCCGCCTTTTCCAGTATCTGGGGATTCGTCCCGCACCGGATCACCGGCTTCGTCCCCGGACCTCCCGAGCGATCAATCCACATTCCGCGCGTCCCCCTTTCCCTCCGTCATATCAAAGATTCCTCTCACTATTGATATCGGCAGGTTTCCCGAAAGGTTTATACGGGCCAGGTCAAAACATGGAAGCCGATTCCCGCCTGGGCGTTTTCAGAGCCGGATTATTGCAGCGCCTTGGCGGACTCCTCCAGCTTGGCGATGAGCTCCCGGAACTTGGCGGCCTTTTCCTTCTCGGCGTTCACCACCGCCTCCGGGGCCCGGGAGACGAATTTCTCGTTGCTCAGCTTCTGCTCCACGATGCGCAGGCCGTTTTCCGCCTTCTCCTTCTCCTTGGCAATGCGCTCCCGTTCCGCCGCCAGGTCCACCAGCTCGCTGAGGGGCAGGTAGGCCGTGGCGTTGTGGGTGACCACGCTCACCTGGCCGCTGAGGTCCGCCGGGGCCTCGTCCGCGAAGCGCACCTGGGAGGCGAAGGCCAGCCGCTGGAGGAAGTGGAGGCCCTGCTCATAGGGCAGCCGGTTGGCCGTAACCAGCAGCACCTCCGCCTTCTTGGACGGGGGCACGTTCATCTCCGCCCGGCGGGCCCGGATGGCCTTGATGGTGTCCATGACGGCCTCCATGGCGGCCTCCTCCTGGGGGAAGCTGAGGGCCTGGCTGTACTCCGGCCACCGGGCCAGCATGAGGAACTTGTCCTCAGAGCCCGCCCGCTTGGGCAGGGCCTGGAAAATCTCCTCGGTGATAAAGGGCATGAAGGGATGGAGCAGCTTCAAAAGCTCCGCCAGCACGTAGCAGAGGACATTCCGGGCGGTGTCCTTGGCGGCCTCGTCCTCCCCATTCAGCCGGGTCTTGGTCAGCTCGATATACCAGTCGCAGTAGGTGTCCCACAGGAAGTCGTACACCTTGGCGGAGGCCACGCCGATCTCGTAGCTGTCCAGATTCTCCGTGACCTCCCTCACCAGGGTGTTCAGCTTGGAGAGGACCCACTTGTCCTCCCGCTCCAGCTTGTCCGTCTCCGGCAGGGCGTAGGTCTCCAGGTCCCCCAGATTCATCATGACGAAGCGGCTGGCGTTCCAGACCTTGTTGGCGAAGTTCCGCATGGCCTCGCACTTTTCCGTGTAGAAGCGCATGTCGTTTCCGGGGGAGTTTCCGGTGATGAGGTTGAAGCGCAGGGCGTCCGCGCCGTACTTCTCCGCCACCTCCAGGGGGTCGATGCCGTTGCCCAGGGACTTGGACATCTTCCGGCCCTTGTCGTCCCGGACCAGGCCGTGAATCAGCACCGTGTGGAAGGGGATTTTCTTCATCTGCTCACAGCCGGAGAAGATCATCCGGGCCACCCAGAAGAAGATGATGTCGTAGCCGGTAATCATGACGGAGGTGGGGTAGTAGAAATCCAGGTCCTCGGTCTTCCCCGGCCAGCCCAGGGTGGAGAAGGGCCACAGGGCGGAGGAGAACCAGGTGTCCAGCACGTCCGGGTCCCGGGTCAGATGGGGGGAGCCGCACTTTTCGCATTTCGTCGGGTCCTCCCGGCTGACGTTGATGTGCCCGCACTCGTCGCAGTACCAGGCGGGAATCTGGTGGCCCCACCAGAGCTGGCGGGAGATGCACCAGTCGTGGACGTTCTCCATCCAGTTGGTGTAGGTTTTGCTGAACCGGTCGGGGACGAATTTCACCTCGCCCTCCCGGACCACCCGGAGGGCCTCCTTGGCCAGAGGCTCCATCTTCACGAACCACTGGGCGGAGATGAGGGGCTCCACGTCGTTGTGGCAGCGGTAGCAGGTGCCCACGCTGTGGCTGTAGGGCTCGGTTTTCACCAGATAGCCCTGTTCCTCCAGGTCCTTCACAATGGCCTTCCGGCACTCATAGCGGTCCATCCCGTTGTAGGGTCCGCCGTTTTCGTTGATGGTTCCGTCGTCCGCGATGCACCGGATGGTCTCCAGGTTGTGGCGGAGGCCCACCTCGAAGTCGTTGGGGTCGTGGGCGGGGGTCATCTTGACCGCGCCGGTGCCGAAGCCCAACTCCACGTACTCGTCGGCCACAATGGGAATCTCACGGTTCATGATAGGCAGGATGCAGGTTTTGCCCACAAGATGCTTGAACCGCTCGTCCTCCGGGTTGACCGCCACGCCGGTGTCTCCCATCATGGTCTCAGGCCGGGTGGTGGCAACCACCAGGTCCCCGGACCCGTCGGTGAGGGGATAGCGGATATACCACAGATGGCCGGGCTTGTCCTGGTACTCCACCTCCGCGTCGGACAGGGCGGTGATGCAGTGGGGGCACCAGTTGATAATCCGGCTGCCCTTGTAGATGAGGCCCTTGTCGTAGAGCTCGCAGAAGGTCTCCCGGACGGCCTTGGAGCAGCCCTCGTCCATGGTGAAGCGGGACCGGGACCAGTCGCAGGACACGCCCATCTTCTTCTGCTGCTGGACGATGCGGTTTCCGTACTTCTCCTTCCACTTCCACACCCGCTGGAGGAACTTCTCCCGGCCCAGGTCATAGCGGCTGAGGCCCTCGTTGACCCGCAGGTCCTCCTCCACCTTCACCTGGGTGGAGATGCCCGCGTGGTCCACGCCGGGAAGCCAGAGGGTAGAGTAGCCCTGCATCCGCTTGAAGCGGGTGAGGATGTCCTGGAGGGTGCAGTCCATGGC
>CAJUJW010000047.1 GCA_910586735.1 uncultured Oscillibacter sp.
GCCCTGGCCCTGATTACCAAGGAGGTCTACTCCTCCCTGTTCATCGGCATCCTGGTGGGCGGCCTGCTGTACTCCAACTTCGCCTTTGAGGGCACCATCCTCCATGTGTTCAACGACGGCCTTGTGGCCTCCGTCACGGACAGCTACAACATGGGCATTCTGATCTTCCTGATCATCCTGGGCGCCATGGTCTGTCTGATGAACAAGGCGGGCGGTTCCGCCGCCTTCGGCCGCTGGGCCAAGGACCATATCAAGAGCCGCGTCGGGGCCCAGCTGGCCTCCGTGCTTCTGGGCGTGCTGATTTTCATCGACGACTATTTCAACTGCCTGACCGTGGGCAGCGTCATGCGGCCCATCACGGACAAGCAGAACATCTCCCGGGCCAAGCTGGCCTATATCATCGACGCCACCGCCGCCCCGGTGTGCATCATCGCTCCCATCAGCTCTTGGGCCGCCGCCGTGGCGGGCTTCGCCGAGGACGGCCAGGGCTTCAACCTCTTCCTGCGGGCCATCCCCTATAACTACTACGCCCTGCTGACCATCGTCATGGTGGTGGGGATGATCCTCATGAAGGTGGAGTTCGGCCCCATGGCGAACTACGAGAAAAACGCCCTGAAGGGCGACCTCTTCTCCGGCTCCAATCCCTACGCGGGCGCCGCCGACGACGCCCCCGAGGACAAGGGCTCCGTGCTGGACCTGGTGCTGCCCGTGGTGGTGCTGATTATCTGCTGTGTCATCGGCATGATTTACTCCGGCGGCTTCTTCGACGGCGAGGGCTTCATCTCCGCTTTCTCCAACTCCGACGCCTCCGTGGGTCTGATGCTGGGTTCTGCCTTCGCCCTGGTCTTCACCCTGGCCTACTACTTCATCCGCCGCTCCATGACCTTCAAGGAGATGATGGACTGCATCCCCGAGGGCTTCAAGGCCATGGTGCCCGCCATCATGATCCTGACCTTCGCCTGGACCCTGAAGGCCATGACCGACTCCCTGGGCGCCAAGTTCTTCGTCCGTGACTTCGTCCGGTCCTCCGCCCAGGGCCTCCAGATGATTCTGCCCCTCATCGTGTTCGCCATCGGCTGCCTGCTGGCCTTCGCCACTGGCACCTCCTGGGGCACCTTCGGCATCCTGATCCCCATCGTGCAGAACGTCTTCTCCATGGACAACCCCATGGCCATCGTCTGCATCTCCGCCTGCATGGCCGGCGCGGTCTGCGGCGACCACTGCTCCCCCATCTCCGACACCACCATCATGGCCTCTGCGGGCGCCCAGTGCGACCACGTGAACCATGTGTCCACCCAGCTGCCCTACGCCATCACCTGCGCCGTGGTCTCCGGCGTGACCTACCTCATCGCGGGCATCCTGGTGAGCGTTGGGGCCCCCGGCCTCCTGGGCCTGCCCATCGGCATCGTGCTGATGGTTGGAACGCTGTTCGTCCTCCGTTCCAAGAACCAGAGCATCGCTTGAGCGGAAAGAACTCCACCTTCTTTCTTCTCTCCCGCGTCCGGTCGCAAGATCGGGCGCGGGGCTTTTTTTGCTTGACTTTTCCCTATTGGTGTATTATTATAATAATACACCAATCTAATAATACAAAATAAACGGAGAAGGAAGGAGCACCTATGAAGCAAACAAGAACACGAGGGCTCAGCGGCACGGGACTGAAATGGATAGCCCTGGCGCTGATGGTCCTGGACCACATTCATTATATGTTCGGCTATACGGGCCGGGTCCCGGTCTGGTTCAGCATGGCGGGGCGGCTGTCCGCGCCGCTGTTCCTGTTCTGCCTGGCGGAGGGCTTTGCCCACACCAGCAACAAGAGAAGATATTTTATAAAAGTATATATTATTCATTTGCTCATGTCCGGGCTGCTGTTCCTGATGATAGCCGGCGTCCTCCCGGTGCGGCCCGACGAGTTCTACCCCAAAAACGGCATGATGACCAGCTTTGCCATTTTGATGGTGGTCTTTCAGGGCATGGACTGGCTGGGGGAGAAGCGCTGGGGCCCGGGCCTGGCGGCGGTGGCCCTGCCCCTGGCGTGGCCTGTCCTGGCGAGTACGCTCATGGGGATGGTCCCCGCTCTCCAGATGCCCCTGTCCGTCCTGGGGTATACGTTCCTGCCTATGTGGAACTCGAATCCCGACGCCGGCATCGGCACGATTCTTACGGGGATCCTGCTGTACGGCTTCCGAAAGAAGCGAAGGGTCCAGGCCGGTGTGTTTGCGGCCTTCACGGTGCTTTATTATTTCTTTTATGCCCTGCTGGTGTTCTCCCGGTTCCCGGAGTTCCATTGGACCATGATGTTCACCACCGTCTACGAGTGGTACGGAGCCCTTGCGGCCATCCCGATGCTGTGCTACAATGGAGAGCGGGGCCGGGGGCCGAAGCGGTTCTTCTACGTGTTCTACCCGGCCCATGTCTACATCTTATACGCCCTGTCCTGGGCGGCGTATCCCCTCCTGGCAGGGGGCTGACCGGGCGGGGACGTGTACTTGAACAGGTCCGGCGGGACCGGGGAGACAGGAAAATGGGATTTCAGATAGCCGGAATCTTGATATTGCTGTTGTTCTATGGGTGCTACTTTGCCAAGATGGCGGCTCAGCGCCGGAGAGGAATCAGGACCGACCAAATGGGCAGAGGGAAAACCGGCCTGGCCCGGTATATTGAGTGGTCTCTGAAAATTGTAAGCTGTGTGGTCCCCGCCGTTGAGGCGGCGAGCATCGCCCTTGACACAAGTCTTTTGGACACGACCGCGAGAGCCGCTGGTTTGCTCCTTGGCGGCGCGGGGACCCTGGTGTTTATGATTTCCGTCATGACCATGGGGGACAGCTGGAGAGCCGGGGTGCCGAAGGAGGAGAGGACCGGGCTTGTCACCGGGGCATTTATCAAATCAGCCGGAACCCCGCGTTTCTTGGGTTTGACCTGGTATATATTGGAATTGGAACGATGTTCTTCAATTGGGTATTGTGGGCCGTTTCCTGCCTTGGGATGCTTCTGTTCCATTTGCAGATCGTAAATGTCGAGGAGGCTTTTTTACTGGAAGCCTTTGGAGACGAATACCTGCGCTACAAGAAAAGAGTCTGCCGGTATTTGGGCAGGAGCAGGCCCGGCTGACGGTGAGGAGAGGAGTTCCCGTGATGCAAACGATTTTTGAAACCCTGCTGACCCTGCTGAACCGGGGGGAGGACTCGGTCCTGGCGACCGTGGCCTCCGCCCAGGGGTCCACGCCCCGGGGGGCCGGGGCGCAGCTTCTGGCGGGCCGGGAGGGCCTGATTTCCGGGACCATCGGCGGCGGGCCGGGGGAGGCCCAGGCCCTGGTCCTGGCGGCGGAGTGCCTGGAAAAGAGACGGTCCAACCTCCGCCGCCTGGAGCTCCGCCACGGCGGGGAACTGGACTCCGTCTGCGGCGGAGAGCAGGAGGTCCTCCTCCAGTTCATCCCCGGAGACAGCGCCGCCTGGAAAGCTCTGGCCCAGGAGGCCCTGGAGCGCCTGGAGGCCCGCCGGGGGGGCTGGCTGGTTCTGGCGGCGGAGGGGGACCCCGCCCTCCTGGAGGAGGGAAGCCCCGCCTGGGACGGGGCGCGGCTGGTCCTCCCCCTGCCGGTGGGGGAACGGGTGGTGATCTTCGGCGGAGGGCATTGCGCCCTGGCCCTGGCGCCGGTGTTGCGGAGCGTGGGCTTCCGGGTGGCGGTGTTTGACGACCGGCCCGAATTTGCCAGTGCGGAACGCTTCCCGGAGGCCGAGACGGTGGTGTGCCACGACTACACTGACATCGCCGGGGGCCTGGAGCTGACGGCGGAGGACTACGCCGTGGTCATGACCAGCGGCCACAGCCACGACCTGGAGGTGGAAAACCAGCTGCTGCGACGCCCCCTCCGCTACGTGGGGGTCATGGGCTCCCGGACGAAAACCGCCTACGTCAACGGGAAACTCCGGGAGATGGGCGTCCCCGAGGAGGCCATCCAAAAGGTCCACACCCCCATCGGCACCGCCATCAAGGCCGTGACTCCGGAGGAAATTGCCGTCAGCATCACCGGGGAGCTGATCTATGAGCGGGCTCTCCATCGGGAGGCCGCCGTGCCGCCGCCGCACGGGTGCCCGTCACATTTATAAAGTATATAAAAAAGCACCCTCCCATGAAACCGGGAGGGTGCTTTTGCGCCGGGAAGACTTCGCTGCCGTCGCTTCAGCTTGGTTTAGCACCAGACAACTAGAGCGGACCTAAAGCTCTTTTGGTTGCTTTTCTCTCGAGAAAAGTAACGAACAATCGGCGGGCCCGCCTAACAGCATGTCCAGCCCATGCTCCAGGGTGGGCAGCACCGCCTCCAGGTTCTCCCGGACCGCCTTGGGGTTGCCGGGGAGGTTGACAATCAGGGTCCCGCCCCGGATGCCCGCCGCCGCCCGAGAGAGCATGGCCCGGGGGGTGACGGCCAGGGAGGCGGCCCGCATGGCCTCCGGGATGCCGGGGGTCAACCGCTCACAGACGGCCAGGGTGGCCTCCGGGGTCACGTCCCTGGGAGAGAAGCCGGTGCCCCCGGTGGTGACCACCAGGGCGGCCTCGTCCGCCAGGCGGATCAAGGCGGCCTCAATCTCCGCCCGCTCATCGGGGACCAGGGCGGTCTCCACTACCCGATACCCCGATTCCTCCAGCAGAGAGGCCGCCAGGGGCCCCGCCTCATCGGCGCGCTGGCCCTGAAAACTCCGGTCGCTGACGGTGAGAACCGCGGCTGTGTACATGAACATTCCTCCTATTCCAAGAGCATCAAATCCTCCGGCCAGACCGCCGCCCGGAGACGGGTCCGGTCCGGCAGGGCCTTCCAAGCGCCCCTGGGCAGCTCCATCCAGAGGGAGGGCGCGCCGGGCGCCGCCCCCTCCGGGCACAGGGCCGCCAGGAGCAGGGCCCCCTCCTCCACGACCCGGACCACCCGGCAGGGGAAGGCGTTGGCCTCCTCCGCCTCCGTCGGATGAACCCGCCCGGCGTGGACGCCCAGGGCCGTGACGCCCTCCCGCCAGGGGGCGGCGGCCCGGAGAGTCAGCCCCCAGGCCGGGACCTCCACCAGCCCCGGTCCGGGGCCGGGGCGGACGGGAACGCAGTTCCGGCAGCCCATGAGCCGGGCCGCGCTCACGGTGCCGGGGTTCGCCGCCAGCTCAGCCGTGGTTCGGACGGGGGAGGACCTCCCGTCCTCCAGCAGGCAGACCTGGGGGCAGTTCCGGCAGACCTCCCCCCGGTCGTGGCTGACCCAGATCACGGGGCCGGGGAAGCGGTCCAGGACCTCCCGGAGCTCCTGCTCCAGCTCCCATTTTAAATAGGTATCCAGGGCGGAAAAGGGCTCGTCCAGCAGGAGGCATTGGGGTTCCGCCGCCAGAATGCGGGCCAGGGCCGCCCGCTGCCGCTGACCCCCGGAGAGCTGCCGGGGGTAGAGGTCCCTCTGGCCCTCCAGGCGGAAGAGGGCCAGCAGTTCCGCCGTCCGGGCCCTCCGGCGGGAGCGCTCCAGGCAGACGGCGATGTTTCGCTCCACCGTCATGTTGGGGAAGAGGGCGTAGTGCTGGAAGAGGAGCCCCACCCGCCGCCGCTGGGGCGGGAGGTTCACCCCCGCCTCGCTGTCAAAGAGGACCCGCCCGTCCAGGACCACCCGGCCCAGGTCCGGCCTGTCGACCCCGGCGATGCATTTCAAGGTGGCGCTCTTCCCGCAGCCGGAGGCCCCCAGCAGGGCCAGGGCTGTCTCCGCCGTGAGGTCCACGTCCAGAAGGAAGTCCCCATAGCGCTTTTGTATCCGCACCGTCAGGGCCATGAGCGCCCCTCCTTCCGCTCCAGCAGGTTCACCGCCAGCAGCACCGCCGCGGACAGCCCCAGGTTCACCAGCACCCAGCGGAGGGCCAGGCCGTCCTGCCCCGTGCGCCAGAGCTGGTAGACGGTGGTGGAGATGGTGGCGGTCCGGCCCGGCGTGTACCCGGCCACCATGGACGTGGCCCCGTACTCCCCCAGGGCCCTGGCGAAGGACAGCACCGTCCCCGCCAGAATGCCCTGGCGGCACACGGGCATTTGAATCCGCCAGAAAATGTAGGCGTCGCTGAGCCCCAGGGTCCGGCCCGCCTGAATCAGGGTCTCGTCGAAGGACTCGAAAGCCCCCCGGGCGGTGCGGTACATCAGGGGGAAGCTGACCGCCACGGCGGCGATGACGCCGGACTGCCAGGTCATGGTCAGCCGGAGGCCGAAGGTCTCCCAGACCCAGCCCCCCAGAGGCCGCCGGGGCCCCAGGACCAGCAGAAGCAGCCAGCCCACCACCGTGGGCGGCAGCACCAGGGGCAGGGTGAGGACCACATCCAGGACGCCCTTCACCAGCCGGGGGGCCCCGGCGATGAAGCGGGCGGCGAAAACGCCCAGGAAGAACACCAGCGCCGTGGCCGCGGCGGCGACGCGGATGGAGTTGTACAGGGGGAACCAGTCCATAGGGGACCCTCCGTGAATCAAGAATTTGGGGACGTGAAACCCACGCTCTCAAAGACGGGGAGGCCGCCGCCGGCCGCCCCCAGCCAGGTGAGGAAGTCCAGGGCCGGGCCGTAACAGGCGGTGTTTTTCATCACGGCGGCGGGGTAGATCACCTGGCCGCACATGTCCGGCGTGGCGGTGTCCGCCACCTCCAGCCCGGCGGAGAAGGCGTCCGTGGCGTAGATGATCCCGCAGTCCACGGTCCCCTCGGCCACCTGGGTGGTGACCTCCTTGACGTTGGAGCCGTAGGTCAGGACCCCGGCGTCGTTCAGGGCGGCCTCGTCCAGGCCGTAACAGGCGAAGATCTCCTGGGTGTACTGGCCCACGGGCACGTCCTCGTTGCCGATGGCCAGGAGGATGTTCCCGGCCTCCAGGGCGGTCCTCAAGCCGTCGAAGCTGTGGAGACCCGCCGGGTTTCCCTCCGGCACCGTCAGGACCACCTTGTTCTCCAGCAGGTTGAAGCGTGAGTCTGACGCCACAAAGTCCAGGCCTTCGGTGTTCACGTCCGGCCTGGCGGCGTCCAGCTGGTTCATCTGCTTCTGCCCGGCGGAAATGAAAATGTCGCACGCCGCCCCCTCCTCAATCTGGGTCTTGAGGGTGCCGGAGGAGTCGAAGTTGAACACCAGGGTAACGTTGGGATGGTCCTCCCGGTAGCGCTCGCCCGCCTCCGTCAGCGTCTCCTGAAGGGAGGCGGCGGCGAAGACCGTCAGCTCGGCCTTGGCAGCGGCAGACGTGCCGTCTCCCTTGGGACCGCAGGCGGGGAGGAGGAGCAGGACCAGCAAAAGGGGGAGCAGTCGTTTCATAGCGGCCTCGCTTTCAAATATACTTTATAAAAGATTTGCGCCCCGCCCGGGCCTACCCCAGGAAACGCCGCCGCAAACCGGGGGCGGCGCGTCGTCCCCTACTTGCCGAACCCGCAGTTGGGGAAGGTGCAGACCTCACAGCCCAGGCACAGCCCGCCCTCGCCCAGCCGGACGAGGTCCGCCCGTGTCACGGGAACCCCGGCGGCGACCTTGGGGAGCATCAGGTCGAAGATGGTCCGCTTGGCGTACATGACGCAGCCGGGGAGGCCCAGAACGGGGGTCCCGTTCTCGAAGTACGCCAAGAGGAACATGGCACCCGGCAGCACCGGCGCGCCGTAGGAGACGATCCGGGCCCCGCTGCGTTTCACGGCCCCCGGCGTGTTGTCATCCGGATCCACGCTCATGCCGCCGGTGCAGAGAATCAGGTCCGGCCCCGCGACCCTGGCCTCCAGGATGGCGTTTTTCACGGCCTCGATATCGTCCCCCGGCGTCCGGCGGAAGACGGTCTCAATGCCGTACTCCACCAGCTTTTTCTCCACCACCGGGGTGAAGGAGTCTTGAATCAGGCCCTTGGCCACCTCGCTGCCCGTGGCGATGACGGCGGCGGTTTTCAGCCTCCAGGGCAGCAGGGTCAGCAGGGGCGCGCCTCCGGCGGCCTCCTCGGCCCGGCGGAGCTTCTCCTCCTCTATGACCAGGGGGATGACCCGCATGCCTGCCAGCTTGTCCCCCCGGCGGACCGCCGTGCCCCCGTGCCGGGTGGCGATCATGACCTCCTCCAGGGCGTTGACGGCCTCCAGCCGCGGGCTGTCCACCAGGAACAGCCCGTCCCTGGCGGCGGTGAGCTCAATCTTGCCCTCCTTCACCGGACCGGCTTCCATATACTGGTTCTGGCAGAGGGCGCGGAGGCGGTCCGCCCCGTCGTTCTCGTGGACACAACCGTCCGCCAGCTCCCAGACGTAGAGATGCTCCTTGCCCATGGAGAGCAGGACGGGGATGTCCTCCTCCCGGACCACGTGGCCCTTGCGGAACCGGGCGTCCTTGTACTTCCCGGGGATAATCTGGGTCATGTCGTGGCAGAGAACGTGGCCCACGGCCTCTTGAGTCGGTATCAGCTTCATGGCGCGCTCCTCTTATATAGAATCTTTTATAATCTCAATCTCATCGCCCTTGCGGACGGTTCCCTCCCGGACCACCACGGCGAAGACGCCCTCGGTGGGCATGACGCATTTTCCGGTGAGACGCTTGATCTCGCAGTCGCTGTGGCACTCCTTGCCGATCTGGGTGATTTCCACCGCCGCCTCCCCCAGCCGGAGGCGGGTCCCCACGGGGAGGCTTTTCAGCTCCAGCCCCCGGGTGTTGATGTTCTCGGCGAAGGCCCCCGGCTGGAGGTCCGGCAGCAGCGCGCGCATCTTGTCCACGCTCTCCTCCGCCAGCAGGGAAATCTGCCGGTGCCAGTCCCCGGCATGGGCGTCCCCCACGATGCCGTGGCGGCGCCTCAATTGAATCTCCGGCACCTCCCGCTTCACCGTGCCCTTTCTCTCGCTGATATTCACGGATACCACCTGCGCCACAGGGAATCCCTCCTTACTTAAAGTCATTTATAAAGTCACCGCTCCTTCCGCCGCTCTTCCGGCAGAGGCGGATATCGGTAATCTTCATATCCCGCTGGACGGCCTTGCACATGTCGTAGATGGTCAGGGCTGCGGCGGATACCGCCGTCAGCGCCTCCATCTCCACGCCGGTCTCCCCCATGCACTTCACCTTGGAGCGGATGCGGACGGCGTCCTCCTCCAGGGTGAAATGGATGTCCACCGCCGTCAGCAGGAGGGGGTGGCACAGGGGGATGAGCTCGTGGGTCCGCTTGGCGGCCATGACGCCCGCCACCTGGGCCACCGCCAGCACGTCCCCCTTGGGGGCCCCGCCGGTTCGGATGAGTTCCACCGTCTCTGGAGCCATGCGGATCCGGCCCTCGGCCTCGGCGGCGCGGAAGGTGCTTTCCTTTTGGCTCACGTCTACCATGCGGGCCCGGCCCTGGTCGTTCAAGTGGGTCAGTTCCATGGGTTCATCCTCCAATCTGATGCATATTCCGGCCCGCCTGACTGCGGCCCGTCTCGGTCATGCGGTGCGCCTCCGGTTTGGCGGCGGCCCCCTCCCGAATGGCCCGGCGCAGCGCCTCACCATGGAGCCCCCGGAGGGGAATCTCCTGGTCCGAGTGGAGGCAGGGCTTCAGCTTCCCGTCCGCCGTCACCCGGATGCGGTCGCACCGGGCGCAGAAGCGGCGGCTCATGGCCTCGATGAGCCCCACGGTTCCCCGCCCGCCGGGGGAGCGGAAGCGCCGGGCCACGCCGGAGCCCTCTATGGGGCAGAGGCCGGGGCAGACCTCCAGCACCGTCTCCGCCGGGAGGAATTGGGCGGCCTTGCCCTCCCCGATGGGCATGAGCTCAATAAACCGGACCTCCAGAGGATACAGCCGGCTGAGCTCCACGAAGCGGGGAATCTCGTCGTCGTTGAAGCCCTTCATCAGCACCACATTCAGCTTGGTCCCGGTGAAGCCCGCCGCCGCCGAGGCCCGCAGGCCCTGGAGCACGTCCTCCAGGCGCCCCCCCCGGGTCATGTGGGCGAAGCGGTCCGGCCGGAGGCTGTCCAGGCTGACGTTCAGCCGGTCCACCCCCGCCTCCTTCAGGGGCCCCGCCAGCCGGGGGAGGGCCGCGCCGTTGGTGGTGAGGCACAGCTCCTCCACCCCAGGAATGGCGGCCACCTGTCGGCAGAGGTCCAGGACGCCCCGGCGGACCAGGGGCTCCCCCCCGGTGAGGCGGACCTTGCGCACACCGCAGTCCACGGCGGCCCGGGCGATTTCCGCCAGCTCCTCCAGAGAGCAGATGTCGCCGTGCCCCCGCTTGGGCACGCCCTGGGCGGGCATGCAGTACCGGCAGCGGAAGGAGCAGAGGTCCGTAACGGAGAGGCGCAGATAGGTGATGTCTCTCCCGCAGTTGTCCCGCACAGCGCCGCCCCCTTTCCGGTCAGAGCCCGTAATCTCCCTGACAGTATAACGGGAGAAGAAGAAAAAAGAAGTTGTCAGAACAACATTTTTCTGTTATCCTACTATTATATAATAGGTATCCAACCGCCGGAAGGAGGCACCTTATGAACCCAGCCCTGTCCGTCCTGCGGCAGTGCCGCCTGTTTCAGGACCTGCCGCCGGAGGTCCTGGCGGAGGAGATTCTGCCCAGGGGGAGACTGCGGGACTTTGACAAGCAGTCCGTCCTCATCGCGCCGGGGGACCGGGTGGACTGGTTCGCCGTGGTCCTCCGGGGAAGGGCGCAGATCTGCCAGATTTTTTCCGACGGCACCAGCAGCCTGATGGACGCACTGGGCCCCGGCCGGGCCCTGGGGACGGACCTGATCGGGACCCGCAGCCTCCGCTCGCCCTACTACGCCCTGGCCGCCGGGCGGCTCCAGATTCTCCAGTTTCCGGGGGCGCTTCTGCTGGAGCCGGGGACCCTGCCGGAGGCTCTGCGGCTGGACCTGGGCCGCCGCCTGCTGGCCCTGCTGTCCGACGACAACCTCCGCAAGCACTACCGCCTGGCCATCCTCTCCCAGCGGGGCCTCCGGGACCGGGTGCTGATTTACCTCACCATGCAGGCGGAACGCCGGGGGACCCCCACCTTCCGCATCCCCTTCTCCCGGGAGGAGCTGGCGGCCTTCCTCTGCGTGAACCGCAGCGCCCTGTCTCATGAGCTGAGCCTGATGGAACAGGAGGGCCTGATCCGCTTCCGCAAAAACGAGTTTACCCTCCTCTCCGCCGGACGGGGCCGAAGCACCTGGAGCGCCCTGTAACAAATCCACCGCCAGGACCTGTCCCCGGCAGTGGATTTGCGTTTCTGTATTTATAACAATATTCAATATTGCCAACATCAGGCCGCCGAGGGCGGCGGCCCCTGCGAGTCCTTGTAGGGGCCGGCCCCCCAGCCGGCCCGTTTGCAAGGAGTTCTGACAATTGCTATAGTTCGACTTTTATAAAGTGCTTACACTTTCTCGCACTTCCAGAAGGCCACGCTGTAGGGGGGCAGCTCACTGCCGCCGCCGAAGTCGTGGAGCTCTCCGGTAATCAGGTCCACCGCCTGGCCGCAGCCCGCGTCAAAGTGGGCGGTGTAGGGCGCGTCGGAGGCGTTGATGGCCACCAGTACCCGCTCGTTGTCCGTCCGGCGCTGGAAGATGGTCTGGTGGTTGGTGAGGACGATGTCCTTGAAGTCCCCGTAGCACAACGCCTCGCTCTCCCGGTGAGCCTTTGCCATGGCGGCGATCTGGTCCGTCAGCTCGTTCCACTCCGGCGCGTCGAAGGCGGGGCGCAGGGCGTCGTCCCCCTGGGACTTCTCCCCCAGGGCCCCCCACTCGCTGCCGTAGTACAGGCAGGGGATGCCCGGCATGCCGAACATCAGCCCGTAAATCAGGGGCAGGTGCCGGGGATTGGTCAGGATGCTGGCGGCACGGGTCACGTCGTGGTTGTCGGCAAAGCAGAGGAGGTGCTTGCCCTTGTAGAGGGTCCACTGCTCGGGGCCGAACTGGCGCTTGAGGCTGTGGACGATCTCGAAGAGATTCATGGAGTTCAGGCTGGAGTAGAGGCCCTTGTAGCACTCGTAGTTGGTGCAGGAGTGGAGGAGGCCGTCCCCCACCCAGCGGTTGTAGTCCCCGTGGAGGGTCTCGCCCACCAGGAAGAACTCCGGCTTCAACTCCTCGGCGAAGGCCCGGAGGCGGCGGAGAAAGTCCGGTTCCAGGCAGTAGGCCACGTCCAGCCGGAGGCCGTCGATGTCGAATTCGTCCACCCAGAACTTCACGCACTCCAGCAGGTAGTCCGCCACGGCGGGGTTGCGGAGGTTCAGCTTCACCAGCTCGAAGTGGCCCTCCCAGCCCTCGTACCAGAAGCCGTCGTTGTAGTTGGAGTTGCCGTCGAAGCTGATGTGGAACCAGTCCTTGTAGGGGGAGTCCCACTTCTTCTCCTGCACGTCCCGGAAGGCCCAGAAGCCCCGGCCCACGTGGTTGAACACGCCGTCCAGCACCACCTTGATGTCGTGGTCGTGGAGGGACTTCACCACCTGGGCAAAGTCCTCATTGGTTCCCAAACGGCAGTCCACCGCCCGGTAGTCCCGGGTGTCGTAGCCGTGGCGGTCGCTCTCGAAGATGGGGGAGAGGTACAGGGCGTTGGCCCCCAGTTTCTGGATATGGGGGGCCCAGCCGGCGATTTTGCCGATGCGGCTCACGGGAACGCCGTCGTTCTCTTTGGGCGCGCCGCAGAAGCCCAGGGGATAGATTTGATAGAATACGCTTTTGTCAGCCCACATAATGAAGTCCGTCCTTTCTTGACGAGGGGGTGGATCGCTGTATTTCACGGTGTTGAACACAGAGATGTCGTACAAATTTATATTATACCACAGATTTCCCGAAAGGTCGAGGAAAATTCTCCCGCCGGGAACTTTCAATTTCCCCGCCCTTGACAGAAACCGGAAATAGGAATAGGATGGTAAGCGTAAGAAAAGCCCCCTTCGGGGGACGAAAGGGGGTCCCGGGCATGTTTGAGGCGCAGAATAACCGGACGGAACTGCTGGAGAAGATCGAGGATTTGTACCTCCGAAAACGCTACGCGGAGCTGCGGGACCTGCTGCTGCCCATGGAGGCGGCGGACATCGCCGGGCTCTGCCGGGACCTGGACGAGAAGGTACCCGTGGTGTTCCGGCTGCTGCCCAAGGAGCTGGCGGCGGAGGTCTTCGTCGAGCTGGACAGCGACGACCAGGAGATGCTGATTCACAGCTTTTCCAACACGGAGCTGAAAGAGGTTCTGGACGAGCTGTACCTGGACGACGCCGCCGACATCGTGGAGGAGATGCCCGCCGGGGTGGTGAAGCGCATCCTGCGCCACTGCGACCCGGAGACCCGGAAGAGCATCAACGAGCTTTTGAAATACCCGGAGGACTCCGCCGGCAGCATCATGACCACGGAGTTCGTGGACCTGAAGGAGACCATGACGGTGGAGGACGCCTTAAAGCGCATCCGCCGGACGGGACCGGACAAGGAGACCATCAACATCTGCTATGTCATCGACGACCGGCGGCACCTCATCGGCCTGCTGACCATCCGCACCCTCCTCCTGGCGGAGGAGGACGACATTATCGGGGACATCATGGAGCGGAACCTCATCGCCGTCCAGACCCTGGACGACCAGGAGGCCGTGGCCCGGGCCCTGGGGAAGTACGACTTCCTGGCCCTGCCGGTGGTGGACAAGGAGGAGCGGTTAGTGGGCATCGTCACGGTAGACGACGCCATCGACGTCTTGCAGGAGGAGGTCACAGAGGACATCGAAAAGATGGCCGCCATGCTCCCCGGCGACAAGCCCTACCTGAAAACCGGCATTTACGAGACCTGGAAGGCCCGGACCCCCTGGCTCATGCTTCTGATGCTGTCTGCCACCTTCACGGGCATCATCCTGACCCACTTTGAGAAGTCCCTCATGGCCTGCGCCATTCTGACCTCCTTCATCCCCATGCTCTCGGGCACCGGCGGCAACAGCGGCACCCAGGCGTCCACCGCCGTCATCCGGGCCCTGTCCTTGGGAGAGGTCCGGTTCAACGATCTGTTCCAGGTGCTGTGGAAGGAGTTCTGGGTCTCCGTCTGCTGCGGATTGTGCCTGGCGGCGGCCAACTTCGTGAAGATGATGCTGGTGGACCGCTGGCTCCTGCACAACCCCACGGTGACGCCCCAGGTGGCCCTGGTGGTCTGCGCCACCCTGGTGGGGACGGTGCTGTGCGCCAAGCTGGTGGGCTGTTCCCTGCCGCTTTTGGCCAAGCGGGTGGGCTTTGACCCGGCGGTCATGGCCTCCCCCTTCATTACCACCATCGTGGACGCCCTGTCCCTGCTGATCTACTTCCGCTTCGCCTCGGTCATTCTGGGGCTGTGACGGAGGACCCGAAAAAAACCGCTGAACGCCGCCCGGAGAAGGTCCCGGGCGGCGCTCGGCGGTTTCAGATTCAGAACCAGGCGGCGGCGCCCTCCCGGAATTTGGGTTCCGGCCCGTCCTGGTAGGGATCATAGCGGTTTTCGTTGCAGCCGAACTCCTGCAAAAAGGAAATCCGGCCCTCCGGTGTCCAGCGGACAAGGGAGAGACCTTCAAAGGATTCCACCCGCCCATCGTCCATCCGGTTTCGGAAATGCCACTGGACGACGGTCTGGTCCCCCTTGTGGAAGAACTGCCGGATATCCCATTGCAGAACGGTTCCCCGGCTGTTCCACTCCTGGAACCAGTGCCGGATTTTCTCCGCGCCGTGATACTCCGGCCCCCAGCTTTCAATGTAGACAGCGTCCTGGGTGAAGATGTCCAGAATGCCCAGGTCCGCCTTTTTCAGCCACATGTCGAACCAGAGGCGGACGGTGTTTTCCCGCTGATTCATAGAGCCGCACCCCTTTGCATAGAATAGACTTATTATACACCTGCGCGCCGCCTCTGTCCAGGAAAAAGACCGCCCTCGGGCGGCCTTTTCAAGTCTTGTTCTTCTTCCCCGGCCACACCAGGCTGGCCCCCGACAACAGCAGATACACCCCGAAGGGCTTGCGCAGAACCTCCACGTCCACGGCGTTGGACACCCAGGCCCCGATCAGCGCCGCCGCCACGGCGATGGGCACGGCGGCCTTCAGCGTGGGCTTGTCCAGATAGCCCTCCCTGGCGTGGCAGACCAGGGCGCTGGCGGCGGTGGGGAGGAAGAACAGCAGGTTGATCCCCTGGGCCGTCCGCTGGTCCACCCCCAGAAAGAGGGTCATCACCAGCAGGAGCAGGGTCCCGCCCCCCACGCCCCAGGCGGAGATGACGCTGGCCCCCAGGCCGCAGAGGAAGGGTATGATCCAGTCCGTCACAGCAGATATTTCACCCCCGCGTAAAAGAGGAAGGCGGCGAAGAGCCATTTCAAAAACTTCGTGGACACCTTCCCGTAGAGCTTCCCGCCCAGGAAGCCGCCGATGAGCCCCCCGGCCAGGTAGGGCAGGGCCGCCGCCAGGGAGACGCCGCCCTTCCAGAGGTACACCGCCGCCGATACCAGGCACACCGGGAAGATGACCCCCACGCAGGTGGCGTAGAGCTTCCGCTGGCTCAGGTTCCCCCAGCGGGACAGGATGGGCAGAAACACCATGCCCCCGCCGCCGCCGAACAGGCCGTTGGCCAGGCCCGCCGCGCCCCCGGCGATCCGCGCCGCTCCATTGCCTTTCATCCGCGCCCCTCCTCTCTATGTACCCCTCCCGGCGGGGCCGGGAAGGGGAAGCCGGTTTATTTCAGCTTGAAGCTCTGGCAGTCGGTGCACTCCACCATGGTGGGGTTGCTCTCGTGGGTGCCCACCTGGATGGTGGACAGGCCGCAGTATTCATTGTCCCGGCAGTGGTTCGCGCAGTTGTTTACGGTGCATTTGATGCTTTGGTTGGGGGTGCAGGCGCATCCCCCGTTGGTGCAGTTGGTCATGATCCGGTCCTCCCGCGTGAGTTTTAGAGCCGGCGCGGCTGAAAAGAATCCCTGAGGACTCTTTTCAACCCAGCGTCTCATAGCGGTACTGAAAACCGCCGTAAGCGCCTTGACCGCGCCGGACTTCACAGGGAACGGTTACGCGCTCCGCGCGCCCGGCGGACAGAAGTCCGCCGCTTGAAAAAGGGCAAATGCCTTTTTCAATTGTGTTCCCCATACAGGCGCTGAGGGCTGTCCCGCGTCTCCCTCAGCGCCAAGCATAAGGCGGAAAAGGAGAGATCGTGACGGTCTCGTCAGCGCCTCCCTAGTGTGCGCCGGAAGCGGAAGAGTATGCGCGCCGGCGGCCGGTGAAAAATTTGGCACTAGATTTTACACCCGCCGCCCTCCATTTTTTGCGCGAAAAAAGGACCGCCTTTTGGCGGTCCCGGAATCGTGATACCCTTACGCGGTGTGGCAGACGCCCTCGCAGAAACCGTGGGAGTGACGGTCCCCGCAGTATTGGGCGCCGTTGTGGCTGTGCAGCCCCTCAAGGGTGCAGCCCTCCACGGGGCACAGGCTGCGGCAGGTGCCGTCGCAGAAGCCGTCCAGGTGGGCGTAGCCGCAGCAGCGGACGCCGCCGTGGTCGTGCCGCCCCTCCACGGTGCAGCCGTCGTAGGTACACAGGGGACGGCAGGCCCCGTCGCAGAAGCCGCCGCAGTGGGGATAGCCGCAATAGGTCACGCCGCTGTGGGTGTGCCGCCCGTCAATGGTGCAGTTGTAGACGGGGCAGAGTGCTTTGCAGTTCCCGTCACAAAAGCCGTTTTCATGGGGATAGCCGCAGTAGGTGACTCCGTTGTGAACGTGCCGTCCGGTCTCAGGGCAGCCCTCCAGGGGGCAGAGGCGGCGGCAGTTGTTGTCGCAGACCCCGCTCTCGTGGGGAAAGCCGCAGTAGGTCACGCCGTTGTGGACATGCCGCCCGGTTTGGGTACAGCCCTCCACCGTGCAGACGGTGACGGTGACGGGCTTGGAGGGCTGAGAGGGACGGCCGTGGCAGCCGCCGCCGTGGTGTCCGTGGGCGGAGACGGGCAGAGTCAGCACCGCCAGGGCCAGAACGCAGAGCAGAAGCTTTTTAAGATTCATGGAAGATGACCTCCTCAATATTAAGGTGTTGCTTATATCATAGCACGCTGCCCGCCGGTTGGCAAGAGGTTCCATGTTCAAAAATCCTTTAAATTTCTTTCAGCAATTTTTAAGTTCTTCGGTCTATACTAGGCCCATAAAGTCAAGGAAGGCCGGCGGCGCGGGAGACCGGCCCGGAAAATTCAAAAACCAGACAATCCCAGTTCACACGTTCGACATGAATCCCTGTTATCTTATCTTCTAAGAAAAGAAGAAACGGGATACATAATAAGGAGGAAGACATTATGTATAACGACGAGAAAAATCTGTACCACTACACCTACCGCAAAGACGGCGCGGAGCCCACGCTGGGGGAGACCCTCCGGGACTCCGGCGGAACGTCCGGCCCCCGGGCCCCGGAACTGGAGGTGAAGCCCGTGAAGAAAAACCGTCTCGGCCTGAAGATCACCGCCCTGGCCCTGATGTGCGCCCTGCTGGGCGGCGCGGCGGGCGGCGGGGCCGTCTGGGCCGCCACGCGCTATACCGGCGGAAACGAAAGCGACATCAATGTCTCGGCCCGGCCCGTCACCCAGGTGTCCGTCCGGGACGTGGACGGAAAAAACCAGATGAGCGACGCGGAGGTCTACGCCGCCAACGTGGGCAGCGTGGTGTCCATCCGAACCTCCGCCACCGCCGGGTACAACTTCTTCGGCCAGCCGGTGAAGACGGCCTCCGCCGGGTCCGGCTTTGTCCTGAGCAAGGACGGCTATATTCTCACCAACTACCACGTGGTGAAAAACGCGGAAACCGTCACCGTCACCCTCTACAGCGGCGAGGAGCTGGAAGCCCGGTATATCGGGGGCGAGGAGGACTATGACATCGCCGTCATCAAGGTGGAGGCGGAGGACCTCCAGCCCGTCACCCTGGGGGACAGCGCCGCGCTGAACGTGGGGGACCACGTGCTGGCCATCGGCAACCCTCTGGGCGAGCTGACCTTCTCCATGTCCGGCGGCATGGTCTCCTGCGTGGACCGGGCCATCAACATCGACGGAACCCCCTTTAACATGATCCAGACGGACACCTCCATCAACCCCGGAAACTCCGGCGGGCCCCTCTTCAACCAGTACGGCGAGGTGGTGGGCATCGTCTCCGCCAAATACGCCTCCTCCTCCAACGGGGACGCCGTGGAGGGCCTGGGCTTCGCCATCCCCATGAACGACGTGTTCTCCATGGTCAAGGACATCATGACCAACGGATATGTCTCCAACCGGGCGTGGCTGGGCATCACCCCCCAGACCATGAACGAAAACTGGGCCGCCCAGTTCAGCTATGACCAGAAGACCGGCGTGTTCGTCTGCTCTGTGGAGCCAGGCAGCGCGGCGGAAAAGGCGGGCTTGAAAATGGGCGATGTAATCACCAAGGTGGACGACATGGAGATTGAAACGGTGGAGGACCTGAACCTGGCGAAAAAGAAGTACAGCGCCGGGGACTCCGCCAAGCTGGAGGTCTTCCGCCCCGAGGGAACCGTGACCCTGGACCTGATCTGGGACGCGGCCCCCAGGGACGAACAGGTCCAGGAAGAGCAGCCGGCCCAGCAGTACCCCAGCAATGGGAACAACAGCAACGGAAACGGCGGAAACGGCGGAAACGGCGGGTACTACAGCCCCTTCGACGACCTCTTCCGCTACTTCTACGGCTGATTGAATAACGGGGACCCGCCGGGGTCCCCCCAGGGATACGTCCTCCCGCGCCCGGAGGCGGCTTCGCGGCAATCGCTGCGGCAAGGCGAAAAAGCCGCCATGCGGCGGGCGGGGATGGTGTATATAGATGAGGCAGGGCGGGGCTGCCCGCCGGAATGGTGAAACGCCATATAGGTGACACGCCATATAAAGGAAAAGTGCGGGAGGGCCGGTGATCCGGGCCCTCCCGCGACGTTTATTCAGTCTGTCCCGCTGAGAGGCTGAGACCTTTTCTTACCAGACAAGGCCGCAGCGGGTGCGTTTGCGCTGAAGGTCTGGGCATAAGGCGTTGAAGGAATTGACTTCAAAGCACATTTCTCCGTCTATGAATCCCGCGTTGAGCTCAGTAAAACAGTCCCTGGCCCAACGGTTCCTCCCGTCCAGCCAGTTCATACGCGACAGCTCCCGCAGGTCGATTACGCCGAAGTAGTATTGGCAGTCCCGGCCAAAGAGTTCCATGTATCCTTTCATCTTAGAGCCTGTTTAAAATCTTCTGATGAGGATGGCAATGAGGGCAAACGTGAG
>CAJUJW010000048.1 GCA_910586735.1 uncultured Oscillibacter sp.
GCCCTGGACGCCGTAGGCCCCGGCCTTGTCCATGGGCTCGCCGGTGGCGATGTAGCGGCGGAGTTCCGCCTCCGAGGCGGGGCGGAAGAAGACGCCGGTGGACTCCGACTCCGTGAGACGCCGGTCCCCCCGGCAGACGGAGACGCCGGTGCAGACCGTGTGCCGCCGCCCCTGTAGTGCCGTCAGCATCTCCAGGGCGTGGGCCTCATCCCGGGGCTTCCCCAGGCGCTTGTCGTCCAGAAAGACCATGGTGTCGGCGGTAATCACAATGTCCTCAGGGCCGCAGAGCTTGACGGCGGCCTCCGCCTTCTCCCGGGAGATGTAGGCCACCACCTCCGGCGGCGTCAGCCTCTCGGGAAAATACTCCTCCACCTCCGGCACCCGGACGATGAAGTCCGTCAGGCCGACGCGCTCCAGGAGCTCCCGCCTCCGGGGAGACCCGGAAGCCAAAACGATTTGTGCCATAAATTATTACCTCAACTGCAACGACGATCCCAAGGATCGAGATTCCCGGCGAACGGGCCGGTCAGGGGACCGGCCCCTGCAGAGTACCCGTAGGGGCCGCCGCCTTCGGCGGCCCGCTGCCGCCCTTCAAATATCATTTTCCAGTCGACCCAAAGCCGCCCCGGTCCGGTGCGCCCAGCCGGTCCACCCTGGTAAAGCGCAGGGGGGGCTGGTTCTCCACAACGCGGAACTGGCAGAGCCGGGTGTTCTTGGGGATGGACACGTCTTTGGTGGCGTAGGCGGGCCAGCGCCACTGGTCCCCGTCCCCCCGGTAGGAGCCGTCCACCACGCCCATGGAGTTGGCCTGGAGGAGGCCGTAATTCTTAAAGGTGGAGCTCCTGGGAACCACGTGGGCCTCATAGCCCTCCGGCAGGGCCACGGCAATCCCCAGGGGAATCAGCCGGAACTCCCCGGCCTTGAGGCTCACGTCCTCAGCGCACCGCAGGTCCACCCAGTCGGAACCGGGGACGCAGCAGAGCTCATCCAGCCCCTCCACCAGATATTTTACCTTAATTTCCTTGCTTTCTCTCATAAAGTTTACTCCCACGAGAATACAATTTGTAATTTTTTATATATACAATACAATCTGTAGTTTATATGCACATTACATATCGAAATAATACTATAAAATAATACGCATCGCAATCACTCCACACCCCGCTGATAGAGCCCCCGCGTAAACTCCGCCGGGGCGGGGGCCCCGGCCAGATAGTCCCGGTAAACCCGGACGCAGTCCTCCGGCGATTCCGTGGTGAACCGCAGCCGGGCATAGTGCAGCCCTAAGCGGCGGTACTCCGGCCGGTCCGCCAGATAGAGGGTCCGGCAGTTCTGCACCTCCGTCCGGTGGCCGAAGGCGGGGAGAAGGGGGAAGGACGCGCCGGTGCGGTCATTGAGGAAATTGGGCTGACCGCAGCGGCAGTCCCCGGCGTTTTGAATCAGGCAGCTCTCCGTAATCATCAGGGGCAGCCGCCCGTAGACAACGGCCTCGGCGGGGAGAACCTTCCGCATGTCCCGTATCTGGGCATAGCGCAGCTCAAAGGACAGACAGGCGGACTCCAGCCCCTTCTCCCGCAGCCAGGCTAGGGAACGGCTGTTGAAGACGTTCAGCCCGTAGTCCCCGTAGAGTCTCCACCCGCCGCCACGGACCAGGGGGAAGTGCCCCAGGTTCCCCAGCAGGACGCCCGTAACCCCCAGTTCCCGGGCCCTGTCCAGCCAGCGGCGAAGCAGGTCCTCGTCCCTGTCCCGCCAGACCCGTGGGAGGACGGCGCAGTATTCCGTGTCTGCCTCCGGCAGGGCGTCCAGACCCGCCAGGACCTCCAGGGGCACATAGGCCCGCGCCGGGCGGAAGTCCAGAACGCCTCCCGTCAGCTGGGCGGCGTTGACGGCGGAAATTGTAAACTCCGGCTCCTGGGCGGAACAGTCCATGTCCGGCAGGGGCGGCGGGGGAAAGTGTTCCCATCGAACCGGGGGCGCGGACCTGGCGGCGCTGAGGGCCTCCAGGGCGTCCCGCCGCAGGGCGTTGAGGGCGGCGGCGGAGAGATAGAGGCCCGGCTCCACCGCCGCATCCACCCCCGCGCAGCGGTAGGGGGTGCCGCCGGTCTTCTGCAAACGGGCGGTCAGGTCCTCCGCCGTCAGGGACCGGTTTCCGGCGGGTTCCGGGACGGGCCCGGCGACGGTCACAACGTTCCCAAAGCCGTCGTCCGCCGTCAGGGCGCAGGGTTCTCCGGCCCTTACCGCGCAGGTGAACTCCACGGGAATCCGCCGGTCCGTCCCCGAGGGGGCGGGCTCCGCCGCCGGGGCGTTCTCCGGGCGGAAGCCCAGCATCTCCCGGCCCTTCTTCCCCCGCCAGTAGGCGTCAGTGAAGCCGGAGCGGGAAAAGGCCCGCTCCAGGGTCTCCCGCTCCTGGGCCGTGGGCTTCCGGTCCTCCTCCAGAAGGCGGGCGTAAATTTCGGTGACGGCGGCCACGTAGCCGGGGGACTTCATCCGCCCCTCGATTTTCAGGCAGGCCACCCCCATGTCCCGCGCCTCCCCCAGGCGGTCCGCCAGGGAGGAATCCTTGAGGCTCAGGGGGCGCTTGTTCCCGGCGGGCTCGTTGACCCCGTAGGGCAGGCGGCAGGGCTGGGCGCACCGTCCCCGGTTGCCGGACCGGCCGCCCACCAGGGCGCTCATGGCGCACTGGCCGGAGTAGCACATGCAAAGGGCCCCGTGGACGAAGACCTCAATCTCGGCCTCGCACCGGCGGCAGATCTCCGCCACCTCCTCCCGGGAGCATTCCCGGGCCAGCACCACCCGCTCACAGCCGTGGGCGGCGATCTCGTTGGCCCCGCCGGAGGTAAAGACGCTCATCTGGGTGCTGGCGTGGAGGGGGAGGTCCGGCAGGGTCTTTCTGAGCAGGTCAAAAAGGCCCCAGTCCTGGACCAGCACGGCGTCCACCCCCAGGCGGGAAGCGGTCCGGGCGGTCTCCAGGGCGGCGGGCAGCTCCCGGTCCGTCAGGAGGATGTTCAGGGTGAGGAAGACCCGGACGCCCCGGACGTGGCAGTAAGCCACCGCCTGGGCGAACTCCTCCTCGGAGAAGTTCCGCGCCCCCCGGCGGGCGTTGAAGGCCCCCCAGCCCAGGTACACGGCGTCCGCGCCGTGGTCCACGGCGGCCTTCAACGCCTCCGGGGACCCGGCGGGGGCCAGCAGCTCCGGCGGGACGGGACGGCCCTCCAGGGTCAGGGACCGGGTCACTTGGAGCCCCGGTTTTCCAGCCGCTGCTGGAGGCGGACGATCTCCCGCTTCAGCTCGCTGACCTGGCTCTGGGCCTTTCCGGCGTCGTCCAGGTATCCCTTGATCTGGCGGCGGAGCTGCTCAGCGGCGGCCTGGGCCTTGAAGAGCTCGTCGGCGATGTTGGCGGCGGTAAGAACGGCGGCGTCGGTTTTCCCCACCCGGGTGCTGTTAAGCACCTCGTCCATTTTGTCGCCTACGTAAGCGCCCACCTTCTGCATGTAAGAGGGGGACTCCTCCGCCACGAAGGTGTATTCCTCCCCGCAAATGGTAACGACCACCCGGTTTGCCATAATCAAAACCTCCTTTGCCCAAAGGGGGGCCCTTCGGGCGGAATGCGTAATTTAACAGCGTACAGTATAACACATGTGGCGGGGAGACGCCACAGAAAAATATGAAGAATATGAAAAATTTATTTTGCGGCCCCGAAGGGGACCGGTCCATTCCCCCGTCCCCTGTAAAAAAAAACACCTGCGAACCCAACGGAGTGGTTCGCAGGTGAAAACGAAGAAATTCCCAACATAGCACAGTTTTCCGCCCTGCGGGCGGGAAACGGAGCGGTGTTGGGAATTTCTGAGCTGGAGCGGGCAACGAGGCTCGAACTCGCTACCTCCACCTTGGCAAGGTGGCGCTCTACCAGATGAGCTATGCCCGCAAGAACAGAACATGGTGTATTCTAGCAGAGCTTTCCCCTCTTGTCAAGTCTTTCCGCAAAAAAATTTTCCAGCCCCGGCCCGCCTGTTTTTTCATTTACCGGCCCGCTGAGCGGGCCTCCGGTTTCGGCTCAGGGTTGGCCGCCGCTTCTCCCCCGGCCTCCGGCTCTTTGGAACCGGCGTCTCCCCCGCCCTCCGCCGGTTCGGTCTCAGAGGGCTGGCCGGTTTCCGGCGGAGGGGCGGTCGGTGTTTCCGAAGGGGCGGGGTTCTCCGGCTTGGCGGACTGGCCGGGCTTCTCTCCCGCCGGAGGTTCGGCAGACTGGGGCGGGGCCTCCCCGGCCTCGGCGCCGGAGGAGGCGCCCCCCTCCTGGGGCTCGCCGCCCTGGGATTCCCCGTTCTGAGATTCCCCGTCCTGAGATTCTCCGTTCTGGAATTCTCCGTCTTGGGATTCCCCATCCTGGGCCTCCCCTTCTGGAGAATTTCCCTCCTCGCCCTCCTCGGGGAGGGTCCCCGCCTCTGGTTCCGGCGGGTCCAGGAGGACCTCAATCAATCCGGGGTTCTCTCCGGCGGGGTAGTAGCTGACCACCCAGGGGACGGTTTCCGTCAGTTCCCGCTCCTCCCGCAGCTGGGCGATGGCGTCCCCCACCCGGGTCTCCCCGTCGGGGCCCCAATAGCCCATGCGCACCGCCAGCTCGGTCTTCTCCTGGTCCAGGGCGTCGGAGAGGAGGCTGTACAGGGCCTCGGGGCTGGTGGCGTTCACCACCGCCTGGAGCTGTTCCAAGGTCCGGCGGTAGCCGATGCGCACCGCCACCTCGTAATAGCCCCGCTGGACGTGGCTGGAGGAGGTGATATACTCCACGGCGTAGGCCCCCAGGGGGGTCTCCTGCTGGACCTCCGTGGTGGCCCGCTCCAGGGTGTCCGCCACGGCGATGTCGCTTTCGAAGTCGTACAGCCGCAAGGTAGCCGTCTCCCGGTGCTGGCCGATGAGGAGCAAGAGGTCGTTCACCACGTCCTGATAGGTCTCCGCCCGGAGGGTCCCGGCGGCCTCGCTCTCCCAGAACTTGCTGCTGTGGGGCTCGGCGGTGGAATAGGTCCGCTCCAGCAGGGCGGAACACCCCGTCAGCAGACAGAGCGCCAGGCCCAGCGCGGCCAGTTCACCCAGTTTCCTGTTCATTGCGGACCTCCTTCCCTTTTGCCGGGCGCCGGTTTTTCCGGGGGACCCGTCACGCGTTTCATGTCGGAGACAAGGCGCAGGGGCCGCCGCCCTCGGCGGCCAGCCGGGACAGGGGATGTCCCAATCACCAGACCGCCCAGGGTACAACCCAACCTCCGGGCCGCCCTGGGGGGGCGGCCCCTACAGAATGAGGTATCCCTTTTACAGACCAAGCTCCTCGTCAATCAGCAGAACCTCGGCCTCCATGCCCATCATGGGGCCCCAGAGGGTGACCAGCCCCCGGCAGACCCGATCCGGGCTCTTGCAGTCGTAGCACCGGTCGCCCTTCACGGCGCAGGGTGTTTTCTTCCCCAGGCGCTGGGCGTTCTTGGGAGAGGCGATGTTCCGGGCCCGCCAGAGGGCCTCGTCATAGGTGGGGGCCAGCTTGTTCCGCCCCACGACGAAGTAGACCTTCTCGTGCCCGAACAGCGTGGCGGCCACCCGGTTCCCCGTGCCGTCGATGTTGATGAGCTCCCCGGTCTCCGCCAGGCCGTTGACTGAGGTCAGGTACACGCCGGCGGAGAGGGCGGAGCGGTGAGCGGCGGCCTTGTCGGCTTGCTTCCAGTGCCAGATCACCTGGTTGTGCGTTCCCAGGCGCTCATAGAGCCCCAGGGCGTCCAGGGTCATAGAGCCGCCGAAGCCCACGGACTTGCCGTCCAAGGCGGCGTCCAGGTAATCCGCCGCCTCCTTCCCGGTGGCGAAGACCCGGACGGTGTAGCCCCGGGACTCCAGGTTCTGTTTCACGGTGTCAAATTTCATAGCGCACTGCCTCCTTTTTATGTGTCTATGTGATTGGCGCTGCCATAGGGAATTCGGTCAGCTTTCCTGATCCAGCAGGCCCAGCTGGACCTCCTCCGTGTCCTCCTGCCGCAAAAGCGCCCCGGCGGCGGGCACCGCCCGGACCCGGTATCGGCTCTTGTTTCCAATGGCTGTCTCCTCCAGCGGCCGGACGGCCTCCAAGTGATACTTGGGCTTCAAGCTCATCACCGCCACCCCCTGGGTGGACCGGGTGGTCTTGGGGGCCAGCAGGGCCGTGTGGAAAATCAGGCACCGGGGCTCGGTGGAGTAGACCGCCAGCTCCATCTCCCCGTCCAGCCGGAGGATGGTCCGCAGGGGCGACTTGTCGGAGTACGCCCCGGTGAGCTTCCGCCGGTTGGAGGCGGTCTGATAGGCTTTCAGCTCCACCCGCGCCGCCTTGCCGTTCTCGAAGAAGAACAGCAGCCCGCCGGAGTAGTCCCCCGGCAGGACCATGAAGATGACGCTCTCCCCGGCGTCCATGCCCAGCTTGGCCGGCAGGTAGTCCCCCAGAACGCTGGCCTTGGAGTCGTCGAACTCGCTGAGGCGGGTCTTGTACACCTGGCACTTGTCGGTGAAGAACATGACCTCGGCCCGGCTGGTGGTCTCGAAGCTCTGCCGGAGGCCGTCCCCCTCCTTGTACTTCTGGGCCCCGCTCATGCGGAGGCTCTGGGGGCTGATCTTCTTAAAGTACCCCTCCTTGGAGAGGAACACGTGAACGGGGACCTCCTCCGGCCCCTCGTCCTCCACCGGGTCCGGAAGCTCGTGGGCGTAGATAATGGCGGTGCGCCGGGGCTCGCCGTACTTTTTGGCCGCCTCCTTCAGCTCCTCCAGAATGATCTTCTTCACCCGCCGGGGGTCCCGGAGGATGTCCTCCAGGTCGTCAATCTCGTCCTGGAGGGCCTCGGTCTCCTTCACCCGCTTGAGGATGTACTCCTTGTTGATGTTCCGCAGGCGGATCTCCGCCACGTACTCCGCCTGAACCTGGTCAATGCCGAAGCCGATCATCAGGTTGGGGATGACCTCGGACTCCTCCTCCGTCTCCCGGATGATTTTGATGGCCTTGTCAATGTCCAGCAGGATGCGCTTAAGGCCCTTGAGGAGGTGGAGCTTTTCCCTCCGCTTCCCCAGGACGAAGAACACCCGCCGCCGGACGGACTCCGTCCTCCAGGCGGTCCACTCCTCCAGAATCCGCCGGACCCCCAGCACCTGGGGCATCCCGCCGATGAGGACGTTGAAGTTGCAGGAAAAGGCGTCCTCCAGGGGGGTCTGCTTGAAGAGGCGGGCCATGAGCTTGTCCGGGTCCGCCCCCCGTTTCAGGTCGATGGTGAGCTTGAGGCCGGAGAGGTCCGTCTCGTCCCGCATGTCGGCAATTTCCCTGGCCTTCCCCGCCTTGATGAGCTCCGCCACCTTGTCCAGAATGGCCTCGGTGGAGGTGGAGTAGGGAATCTCCGTAATCTCAATGAGATTCTCCTCTTTCACATAGCGCCACTTGGCCCGGACCTTCACGCTGCCCCGGCCTGTGGCGTAGATGTCCCGCAGGGCGTCCCGGTCGCAGATGAGCTCCCCGCCGGTGGGAAAGTCCGGGGCCAGCAGGGTTTCCATCAGGTCGCAGTCCGGGTTTTTCAAATAGGCGGCGGCGGTGTCGCAGACCTCTTTCAGGTTGAACCCGCAGAACTGGGAGGCCATGCCCACGGCGATGCCGCTGTTGGCGGACACCAGGATGTTGGGGAAGGTGGTGGGCAGGAGGGCGGGCTCCTTCATGGAGTTGTCGTAGTTGTCCACGAAGTCCACCGTGTCGGAGTCGATGTCCCGGAAGAGCTCCTGACAGATGGCGGTCAGCTTGGCCTCGGTGTACCGGGGCGCGGCCCAGGACATATCCCGGGAGTAGTGCTTGCCGAAGTTGCCCTTGGAGTCCACAAAGGGGGTCAGCAGGGCCCCATAACCCCGGCTGAGCCGGACCATGGTGTCGTAGATGGCCGCGTCCCCGTGGGGGTTGAGGCGCATGGTCTGGCCCACAATGTTGGCGGACTTGGTCCGGGCCCCGGTCAGCAGGCCCATCTTGTACATGGTGTAAAGGAGCTTCCGGTGAGAGGGCTTGAAGCCGTCAATCTCCGGAATAGCTCGGGAGACGATGACGGACATGGCGTAGGGCATGTAGTTGGTCTCCAGGGTGTCGGTAATGGGCTGTTCCACCACCGCGGCGTGGAGACCCAGAACGTTGGGGTTGCCGGACTTGGGCTTTCCGGTGTCGGGTGTTTTCTTCTTTGGCATGATTCTGCCCCTTCAATTATTTATTCATTTCGGGATTATCGGTCCGGCCAAGGAGGTAATCCACAGAGCAGTCCAGATAATCGGCAATGGACACAAGAATGCTGGAGGAAACTTTTGATGAAGGCTTTTCCTTCCATTTTCCGGTGAGGCTTTTTGAAATGCCAATCTCCTTTGACAATCTATATCCGGTAATGTTCTGCTCCTCTAAAATTTTCATGATTCTTTCTGTATGTTCCATGGCAACAACCTCCAAGGCATTACTATTATGTCGAAATATGCGAAAACTTTCTACCTCCCCCTTGACTGTGCGAAAACTTTCATATATACTGAACACATGGAAACTCAATAAGGAGGAATCTTTATGAATGAGACCTATGAATGGTTGTATGACAATTACGCCTTACCCTTGATGCAGGTAGAAAAAGAAGCGGATAAAATCAAGCAGTCCATCGTCTCTCTCAGCCGCACAGAAAACACGTTGCCCTTGAGGGACCAACTAGAGGACCTTTGCATGTTATGGGGAACAGACGCCTTTTCTCTGGGCCTGCAATTAGGGCTGCGCCTAATGGCGGGACAACGAGCCGGCGGGTTGTCCATTATATAAACCTATCACGAAATGTCGGCCATCTCCAGATATTTATACCCATTCTCCGCGATATGGTCCTTCCTCCCCTGGAGGTTATCCCCCAAGAGGAGGTCAAACACCTGAGCCGTCCTCTCCACATCCTCCGGCATGACCCGAATGAGCCTCCGGGTCTCCGGGTTCATGGTGGTCAGCCACATCATGTCCGGGTCGTTCTCGCCCAGACCCTTGGAGCGGTCAATCTTGTATTTCTTCCCCTCCAGTTCCTTGACAATATCGTTCTTCTCCTTGTCCGAGTAGGCGAACCAGGTCTTCTCCCCGCAGTTGATTTCAAACAGCGGCGTCTCCGCGATATACACATAGCCCTCCCGGATCAGCGTAGGCGTCAGCCGGTACAGCATGGTCAGCACCAGGGTCCGAATCTGGAAGCCGTCCACGTCGCCGTCGGTGCAGATGACCACCTTGCTCCACCGGAGGTTCCCCAGGTCGAAGGAGGACACGTCTTTGACGTGCTTGTTCTGTACCTCCACGCCGCAGCCCAGCACCTTGATTAAATCCGTGATGATCTCGCTCTTGAATATCCGGGCGTAGTCCGCCTTCAGGCAGTTGAGAATCTTCCCCCGGATGGGCATGATGCCCTGGTACTCCGAGTCCCGGGCCAGCTTCACGCTGCCAAGGGCGCTGTCGCCCTCCACAATGTAGATCTCCCGCCGGTCCACGTCCTTGGTCCGGCAGTCCACGAACTTCTGCACCCGGTTGGCGATGTCCACGCTGCCCGAGAGCTTTTTCTTGATGCTCAGCCGGGCCTCCTCGGCCTTCTCCCGGCTGCGCTTGTTCAGCAGCACCTGCTCGGCGATTTTCTCCGCGTCGAAGTGGTTCTCAATAAAGTAAATCTCCAGGTTGGACCGGAGAAACTCCGTCATGGCCTCCTGGACAAACTTGTTGGTGATGGCCTTTTTGGTCTGGTTCTCATAGGAGGTCTGGGTGGAGAAGTTGCTGGTGACTAAAATCAGGCAGTCCTCCACGTCCGCCCAGGTGACCTTGCTCTCGTTCTTCTGGTACTTCCCCTGTTCCCGCAGGTACTTGTCGATGGCGTAGACAAAGGCGGACCGGCTGGCCTTCTCGGGGCTGCCCCCGTGCTCCAGCCAGCTGGAGTTGTGGTAGTGCTCCACCACGTTTGCCCGGTTGGAGAAGCAGAAGGCCGCGCTGAGCTTCACCTTGTACTCCGGCTTGTCCGCCCGGTCCCGGCCCTTCTTCTCCGCCTGCCAGAAAGCGGGGGAGGTCAGGGAATTCTCTCCCGCCAGCTCGGCCACGTAGTCCGCCACGCCGTTCTCATAGAGAAAGTCCGTCTCCTCGAACTGCCCCGGCGCGGTCTCGCCGCGGACGTGGAAGGTAATCCCAGCGTTCACCACCGCCTGCCGCTTGCACACATCGGCGAAATACTCCGCCGGGATGTCGATGTCCGTGAACACGTCCAGGTCCGGCAGCCACCGGGTCCTGGTGCCGGTCTTTTTGGCCTGGGACTTAGGCAGGGGCGTCTTCTCCAGCTCTCCCACAATCTCCCCCCGCTCAAAGCGGAGGCGGTACTCGAACCCGTCCCGCCACACGGTGACATCCATGTACCGGGAGGCGTACTGGGTGGCGCAGGAGCCCAGGCCGTTAAGCCCCAGGGAGAACTCGTAGTTGTCCCCCGACACATTGTCGTACTTGCCCCCGGCGTAGAGCTCACAGAACACCAGTTCCCAGTTCCAGCGGCCCTCCTTCTCGTTCCAGTCCACCGGGCAGCCCCGGCCCGCGTCCTCCACCTCCACGCTGTGGTCCAGGAAGCGGGTGACGGTGATGGCCTTGCCGTGGCCCTCCCGGGCCTCGTCGATGGAGTTGGACAAAATCTCGAACACCGCGTGCTCGCAGCCGTCCAGCCCGTCGGAGCCGAAGATGACGCCGGGGCGCTTGCGCACCCGGTCCGCGCCCTTGAGGGCGGAAATACTGTCGTTGCCGTAATCCTGTTTTTTCGCCATAGTTCCTCCAAAACCGGCCCTTTGGCCGGGGATTCTCCTTATATTCATATGACACAGGCCCGGAGGCCGGTTTTCAATGTACCCAACTATATCACAAGAATTTCAAAGGTTCAAGTCTTTCCGGGGACGGCCAGTGGGAAAGGTCCCTTTCCCGCCCTTTCCCGGCGGCTTCCGGCGTTTTTGTAAAAAATGTTACTTTTGTTACTTTTTCATAACCGATTTGTTACCCTTTGGAACCCCTTCCAAAACCAGAGTTTTGCACATTATCCACAGAGTTTTCCACATCGTTATGTCAACCGTGGAATCCGGGAAAAAATGCCCGCTTTTCCAGGGGCCCTTCAGGAGAAAATTTTGCCCGAATTTTCCTTTTTAGGTTGACAACCATCCGGGAATCCTGTATGATAACAGAAGAGGTGATATTCAAAACCATATTATGGGGTGTTTTATATGATTTGTAAAATTGTGAGCGACAGCAGCTGTGACCTGCGGATGAGCGAGTTTGACGGGGGCGGCATCCTCTTCGAGACCGTGCCCCTGCGGCTCCAGGTGGGCGAGCGGGAGTTTATCGACAACGACGCGCTGCTGGTCCCCCAGCTTTTGGGGGCCATGGCCCAGGAGAAATCCGCCGCCTCCACCGCCTGCCCCTCCCCCGCCGCCTTCGCCAAGGCTTTCGAGGACGCCGGCAGGGTGGTGTGCTTCACCATCTCCGCCAACCTCTCCGGCACCTATAACGCCGCCGTCCTGGGCCGGGACATGGTGCTGGAGGAGCACCCGGAGAAGGAGATCTGCGTCATCGACTCCAAGGCCACGGCGGGGGCCATGATCCTTCTTGTCCGCCGGGCCAAGCAGCTGCTGGAGGCCGGGGGGGACTTCGAGGACATCTGCGGCCAGCTGCGGCTGTACCAGGCGGCCCTGCGGACCTGTTTCACCCTGGAGAACTTCGACAACCTCATCAAGAACGGCCGGATGCGCCCGCTGGTGGGCACCCTGCTCCGCTCCCTGGGCATCCACGTCATCGCCGACGCCACCCCCCAGGGGACCATCCACGTGGCGGGCAAGGCCCGGGGCGAGCTGAAAACCTATCAGACCATCACGGCCCTGATGAGGGAGAGCAAGGACTGTACCGGGGCGGAGGTCATCCTCTGCCACTGCGAGAACCTGCCGGGGGCCCTGAAACTGAAGGAGCAGATTTTGAAGGACCTGCCCGTGAAGAGCGTGGAGATTTTCTCCTGCCGGGGCCTCACCAGCTTTTACGCCATGGAGAAGGGGCTTATTATCGGGTACTGAGCCGGCGCCGGAACTTACGGAAAATATTGCACCGGGGCGGACCTGTGTGTCCGCCCCTGCGTGCTTGCGCTTTTTGTCAGAGTGTGGTATTCTGGAAACGGCAGGAAGGGCGGGGCCAACTCCGAAAGGAGGCAGCCCATAGGTGTAACGGAAACCATCGCATTACTTAATGCTCGTGATTGCGGCTGTTTCTCTGGGTCTCCAGATAAAGAAATAACCGCCCCCTGACCTAAGCAAGAAGCGGCAATTTCAAACACTTCAGTTGTAAAGTTGGCCGCCTCTCTGCTGACACCAGGGAGACCGCCTGACCTGCCTTTATTATAACCATCCCATATTCATTTGTCAAGGGCGCCCCCTCCGGGGCGCCCTTTTTTCGTCACCACGAGGCGCGGGGATCACCCGTCAGACCCACGAGGCAGTCAATGCTGGATGGTAATATTTCGCCAAAGCAATCAGGAACTCTTCCGTCCAGGGCTGCTGCCCGGTTTCCGAATAGCTGTATTTTCTCTGCGTGATGCCGGGGGCTTTCCCCACCGCCTCCTGGGTCAGATCACGGTCTTCCCGCATGTCCCGGATTCTGTTTCTCATCCAGACCACCTCACACGCAGAATAGCTTAGATGAAAATTATCTATTAATTTGTAGATAAATTCTATCTATGATAAGGATGGGAGGTGTGCTTTATGAAAGAGTACAAAGTCCGCTTGCCGGCGGAAACAGCGGCGTTTTATGAAAGGGCGGCAAAACAGGCGGGAAAAGCCCAGGAGCAGGTATTGTCCGACGCGCTTTTTAAATTTGCGGGTGAGCTGGCGCTGGAAGCCCTGCATAAAAAAAGATGAGCCCCTGGAAAATGTGCGATTTTACCCGTTGACAAACGGGAAAAACGTGATATCATAGGGGTCAACTGAACATCTGGGCGTTGATAAGGACGAGTAGCCGGGCATGGACCCGCCAAGAGAGCCGCCGTTTCGGTGCGAGGCGGCCGGGCGTGACGGCGAAAATCACCTTGGAGCCTCCTGCTGAAAGACGACGCGAGTAGGCAAGGACGTGTGGCGGGCGTTACTCCGCCGGCCCGTATTGGCGGGCGCCGAGGGGCCGCTTCCCGCGAGGGGACGGCAAGAAGAGTGGTAACGCGGAGCGTTTGCGCCTCCGTCTCTTGAAAGGGAGACGGGGGCGCTTTTGGTTTCATCTGAAGGAGTGAATACAAGCTGTTATATTAAAATGTATAATTACTCTTGGGAGTGTGGGTAACCGACCGAGAGCGATTGCTATTTGTAATAAACCTTTTTAATTATACAAGGAGGAATCTACCCATGGACTACAACAAAACCATCAATCTCCCCAAGACGGACTTCCCCATGCGGGCGGGACTGCCCAAGCGGGAGCCGGAGATGCTCAAGCGCTGGGAGACGGAGGACCTCTACCACGAGCTCCTCAAAAAGAACGAGGGCAAGCCCCTCTTCAGCCTCCACGACGGCCCCCCGTTCTCCAACGGGTCCATCCACATGGGCACCGCCATGAACAAGGCAATTAAGGACATCATCACCCGGTCCTACGCCATGCGGGGCTATTACACCCCCTATATCCCCGGCTGGGACAACCACGGAATGCCCATCGAATCCAACATCATCAAGCAGAATAAGCTCAATCACAAGGCCATGAGCATTCCCGACTTCCGTTCCGCCTGCCATGACTTCGCCGCCCACTATGTGGACGTTCAGCGGGACGCGTTCAAGCGCATCGGCGTCGTGGGCGACTGGGACCACCCCTACCTCACCATGGACCCCGGCTTTGAGGCCGAGGAGGTGAAGGTCTTCGGGGAGATGTACAAGAAGGGGTATATCTACAAGGGCCTCAAGCCCGTGTACTGGTGCCCCCACGACGAGACCGCCCTGGCGGAGGCGGAAATCGAGTACCAGGAGGACCCCGTTACCACCGTCTACGTGAAGTTCCCCATGCACGACGACCAGGGGAAGCTGGGGGCCTTTGACAAGAGCAAGCTGTTCTTCGTCATTTGGACCACCACCATCTGGACCCTGCCGGGGAACCTGGCCATCGCCCTCCACCCCGCCGAGAGCTACGCCATTGTGAAGGCGGCGGGCGGCGAGCACTATATCGTGGCGGAGGCCCTGGCGGAGAAGGTCATGGGCTTGGGCGGCTTCGATTCCTGGGAGATTGTGGAGACGCACCCCGGCAGCTTCTTCGAGAATATGCTGGCGGACCACCCCTTCCTGCCGAAGACCAGCCGCCTGGTGCTGGCGGATTACGTCACCATGGATTCCGGCACCGGCTGCGTCCACACCGCCCCGGGCTTCGGCGCGGACGACTACCAGACCTGCAAGCGCTATGGCATGGACATGGTGGTCCCCGTGGACGACCAGGGCAGGCACACGGACTACGCCGGGAAATACGCCGGCATGACCACCGACGAATCGAACCCCGTGATTCTTCAGGACATGAAGGAAAGCGGAATGCTCCTCGCCTCCGAGGACATCGTCCACAGCTACCCCCACTGCTGGCGCTGCAAGAGCCCCATCATCTTCCGGGCCACGCCCCAGTGGTTCTGCTCCGTGGACAGCTTCAAGGACGAGGCCTGCGCCGCCGCCGGCGAGGTCCGCTGGGTGCCCAAGTGGGGCATCGACCGGATGAAGTCCATGATCCGGGAGCGCTCCGACTGGTGCATTTCCCGCCAGCGCCGCTGGGGCCTGCCCATCCCCGTGGTCTACTGCAAGGACTGCGGCAAGCCCGTGGTGACGGACGAGACCATCGAGGCCATCTCCAAGCTCTTTGGCGCCGAGGGCTCCAACGCCTGGTTTGCCAAGGAGGCGGAGGAGATTCTCCCCGCCGGCTTCGCCTGCCCCCACTGCGGCGGGAAGTCCGGCTTTGAGAAGGAGACGGACACCCTGGACGGCTGGTTCGACTCCGGCTCCACCCATTACGCCGCCATGAAGAAGGATCAGGGCTTCTGGCCCGCCACGGTCTATATGGAGGGCCTGGACCAGTACCGCGGCTGGTTCCAGAGCTCTCTGCTCACCGCCGTGGGCGCCTTCGGCAAGGGCGCGCCCTTCAAGGAGTGCGTCACCCACGGCTGGACCGTGGACGGCGAGGGCAAGGCCATGCACAAATCCGCCGGAAACGGCATGGACCCCGCCGAGGTCATTGACAAATACGGCGCGGACATCCTGCGCCTCTGGGCGGCGAACACGGACTACCACGCCGACGTGCGCTGCTCCCACGATATTTTCAAGCAGCTCTCCCAGAATTATCTGAAGTTCCGCAACACGGCCCGGTACTGCCTGGGGAACCTGGACGGCTTCGACCCCAACCATCTGACCGCCCCCGGCGAGATGGAGGAGCTGGACCGCTGGGCAGTGACGAGGCTGAACGCCCTGATGGAAAAGTGCTTCGCCGCCTATGACGAGTATGAGTTCCTGGTGGCCACCCACGCCGTCAACGACTTCTGCGTGGTGGACATGTCCAACTTCTACCTGGACGTGATCAAGGATCGGCTCTACTGCGACGAGAAGGACGGGGCCCCGCGCCGCAGCGCCCAGACGGCCTTGTACCTGATTCTGGATACCATGACCCGGATCATGGCCCCCATTCTCTGCTTCACCTGCGACGAGATCTGGCAGGCCATGGCCCACCGGGAGGGGGACGACGCCCGGAACGTTTTGTTCAACGACATGCACCAGCCCTTCACGGACTACGCCCTGGACGCCGCCGCCATGGAGCGCTGGGCGGTGATTGAGGCTCTGCGGGACAAGGTGAACGCCGCGTTGGAGGCGGCGCGGAGCGAGAAGAAGATTGGCAAGAGCCTGGAAGCCGCCGTGACCCTCACCGTGCCGGAGGCGGAGGGCTGGCTGGCGGAGACGCCGAACCTGGCGGATCTGCTGATTGTGTCCCAGGTGACGGTCCAGACCGGGAGCGAGGCCGCCGTGGAGGTCCGCAAGGCCGAAGGCGGCAAGTGCGAGCGCTGCTGGAAGGTGCTGCCCAGCGTGGGCAGCGATGCGGAGCATCCCACCCTCTGCCCCCGCTGCGCGGCGGCGGTGCGGAGTTTGCCTCAGTTCTGAGGCTGGAACTCGCCCTTCGGGCGGGGAGGATTGGATACCAGCGATGGCTGGTTGCCATTCTCCCCGCCCGAAGGGCGAGTAAAGGCCCCCCTACTCGGGGTATTCTTCATAAAAATCCGCCAGCATTTCCTCCACGGTCACGCCCAGGGCACGGCAGAGACAGGCCAGCTCATAGTCGGTAACAATGCGGGTGTTGTTTTCAATACGGCTGATTCCCTGCTGATCTATATTTATGTTCATAACTTGTAGCCTTGCAACCAATTGTTCTTGAGAAATTTTTCGCAAATTCCGAAAATAACGGACCCGCCGGGAAATTACATTTTTATTTTCATAGAAATTGATCTTCTTCATAAAAAACCTACATTAATGAAGTGTATTTTTTCTTGACTTTAGCATCCGTATTCCTGTAATATAATGTCACAATGGCGTATTACAGGAGGTAAACAACCTATGGATTTCTATGAATCAATGCTACACAACTTTTCCGAAAAGCTTCGGGCCGCTGTCACGCCCAGCGATGAGGAAAAACAGTCCCTCTTGGCGGAGCTGATGCAAAACCGCGCCTGTCAGGCTTTGGAAGACATTCGAAAGGTTTTGGACAATGACCGGCTGGACGACCAAACCTGCTTTTATCGAATCGAGGAGATTGTAAGAATCTACGAAAAAACCGGCTCCAACGGCGGCTCCCGGCATGATTTTTAAAAATCGTGAAATTTAACAAGATCATACAAAAATTTTATACAGCCTTCCCCTTGCGTCCTGCGGCAAAGTGTGCTATACTAAACATACTTTTGTGGTTAGGAGGAGCTAACTTTGCAGAAACGAACCCACACCCTGCTGGCCCGGACGCTGCTTCGCAGTGAAATGGGCTTCGCCGCCCGGCGCTTTGAACTGGCTTTCCTCTTCGGCTCTTTTGAGCCGGACGTGAACCCCTTCAGCTACCTGAAAGGGTCCATTCGCCACAACAAGCTCAAGGGACACAACTACGACAACTCCCGGGACTACATCAACGCCAGGATTCTGAAGCTCCAGCGCCGCCGGCGGTGGACCATCTGGCAGTATTACACCCTGGGCAAGCTGACCCATTACCTTGCCGACGCCTATACATACCCCCACAACCCCGATTACCCCAACTCCATGCTGGACCACCACAACTACGAGACGGACCTCCGCCAGTTCATGCGGGGGTATCTGGCCCACCGGCACCTCCAGCGCCAGCAGGCCCGCCGGGACCTGGTTGCCGCCCTGGAGGAGCTCCACCAGCAGTACATGGCCACCCGGGCCAGCATGATCCGGGACGCCAACTATATCCTCAAGGCCACCAGCCTCTTGATGGCCGGGTGCCTCCCCGCCGCGTGACGCCTGGGGGACGGGCCGCCGGGGGCGGCGGCCCCTACATGGTGTCCCGCCGGTAAACGTACCCGTAGGGGCCGCCCCCTGGGCGGCCCGTTCTTCCGCGAGGGACTGCCTGGCAAACGAGCCGTTTTCCGCCCGCCGCCTTGTGGGAAAGCCACAACCGCCCGCCTGTTGGCTGCGCCTCATTTGTAGAAACTCACAGTGTTCATTTCCGGACCGTTGTGCTATTCTTTAAACATCTAAAGAACCAAAGGGGAACCTGCTCATGACCGCCATTGCCCGCACCGCTGAATACGGCTTCTTCTACTTTAGCTTTACCTATTTTGGTAAGGCTTTTCGTGGTTTGGCTGAAGACCAGCGTGTGTGAGCTTCCGGCCCTGAGACGGGGCGAGTTCAGAGAAGCGGCCCGCAGCCAGACCGGCTGCGGGCTTTTTGCGCAATCCCCAAAGGAGCTGTCATTTAGGAGGAACCTGTCATGATTGTCATTTTGAAGAGCAACCCCAACCGGGACCAGCTGGAGAGCCTCATCGCCTGGCTCCAGGAGAAGGGGGTCACCATCCACACCAGCATCGGCGAGGCCCACACCATCCTGGGGCTGGTGGGAGACACCTCCAAGCTGGACATCGACCTCATCGCCGCCCTGGACATCGTCCAGGACGTGAAGCGGGTCCAGGAGCCCTATAAGAACGCCAACCGGAAGTTCCACCCGGAGGACACCGTCATCCCCGTGGGGAACACCCAGATCGGCGGGGGCACGCTGACCATCATGGCGGGACCCTGCTCCGTGGAGAGCGAGGAGCAGGTGGTGGCCATCGCCAAGGCCGTGAAGGCCAGCGGGGCCACCATGCTGCGGGGCGGGGCCTTCAAGCCCCGGACCTCCCCCTACGCCTTCCAGGGCCTGGGGGCCACGGGCCTGGAGTACCTGAAAGTCGCCCGGCAGGAGACGGGGCTGCCCATCGTGACGGAGCTGATGGACGTGACCCAGCTGCCCCTGTTCACCGATGTGGACGTGATCCAGATCGGGGCCCGGAACATGCAGAACTTCGACCTCCTGAAAGCCGTGGGGCACCAGGACAAGCCCGTCATGATCAAGCGGGGCATGTCGGCCACCTATGAGGAGTGGCTCATGAGCGCCGAGTACGTCATGGCCAGCGGAAACGAAAACGTCATCCTCTGCGAGCGGGGCATCCGCACCTTCGAGACCTTCACCCGCAACACCCTGGACCTGGCCACCATCCCCGCCCTGCGGTCCCTGACCCACCTGCCCATCATCATCGACCCCAGCCACGCCACGGGCAAATACTGGCTGGTGGAGCCCCTGGCCCGGGCCGCCGTGGCCGCCGGGGCGGACGGCCTCCAGATTGAGGTCCACAACGACCCGGCCCACGCCCTGTGCGACGGGCCCCAGTCCCTGAAGCCGGA
>CAJUJW010000049.1 GCA_910586735.1 uncultured Oscillibacter sp.
GAAAAGCAGTACCTCCAGATCATCTCCGGGGAGAGCCGCCGCCTCAGCCGCCTGGTGCGCCGGATGCTGGACGTGAGCCAGCTCCAGGCCATCAACCCCCTGCAGAACGGGAACCACTTCGATTTGTGCGAGAGCATGCGCCGGGTGCTGATCTCCATGGAGAAGAAGATCACCGACCGGGAGCTGGACGTGGAGGCCGACATCCCCGAGGGGCCCATCCTGGTCCTGGGGGACAACGATCTGATCACCCAGGTGATTTACAACCTGCTGGAGAACGCGGCTAAGTTCGCCTACAAGGGCTCCACCCTCTACCTGGGGTTGACCCTCCGGGAGGGAAGGGCCCAGGTGATAGTGCGCAACTGCGGGGACACCATCCCCGCCGGGGAGCTGCCGCTGCTGTTCGAGCGGTTCCACAAGAGCGACAAGTCCCGCAGCGAGGACAAGGACGGCGTGGGCCTGGGGCTCTACATCGTCAAAACCATTTTGGAGCAGCACAAGGAACGGATCAATGTCACCAGCGAAAACGGGGTGACCACCTTTTCCTTCTCGCTGACCACGGAGTGAGGGAGCATGACAGAGCGTGAGCAGGCCGGGGGCCTCCCCGGCGAAATCGTGGAAACGTACCGCGCCCCCCTGCCGGAGGTTGGGCGGCGGGACCCCCGGGAGATTGTGGAGTCCTACCGCCAGCCGGACCGCCGGGAGGTGGTGGAGGTCTACCGCCGGGCCCTCCCCGGCGGGCGGGCGGCGGGCTCCCCCGCTCCGGCCGCGCCGGACAGGCGCCGCCGGAGGCGGGGCTTTTACAGGTTTTTAATCTGCGCGGCAGTGCTGGCGGGCCTGGCCGCCGGGTCCAGGGCGGTGGAGTATTTCGCCTACCGGGACTACGGCCCCCCGCCGGAGGAGGACTACGCCTCAAGGGAGATCACCATTCCCGGCTGGCCCGTGGACCAGGGGGCGTCCCTGACCCTCTCCCGGGAGCGGGGGGAGGTTCTGACGGCCCAGGAGGTCTACCGCCGGCTGAACCCTGCGGTGGTGACGGTGCGGTGCGCGGCGGAGGACGGCGTCTTTGTGGGCACCGGGGTCATCTTCTCCGCCGACGGCTATATCCTCACCAACTACCACGTGGTCCGGGGCGGCAGCGGGTGCTATGTCACCTTGGACAGCGGCTATACCACGGAGGTCCGCTACGTGGCCGGGGACGAGGACAGCGACCTGGCGGTGCTGAAAATCCCGCCGGAGGGCCTGGAGGCCCTGGGCGCCCTGCCCGCCGCCCCCTTCGGGGACTCGGAACAGCTGGTGGTGGGGGACCCGGTGTACGCCATCGGCGCGCCCCGGCAGCTCCAGGGGACGCTGACCAACGGCATCATCTCCGCCATCGACCGGGACATCGAGGTGGAGGGCCGGACCATGACCCTGCTCCAGACCAATGCCGCCCTGAACTCCGGCAACTCCGGCGGGCCCCTCATCAACGAGCGGGGCCAGGTGGTGGGCATCAACGTGGCGAAATATATGTCCAGCTGGGACTGGGACAGCATCGAGGGCCTGGGCTTCGCCATCCCCTCCGCCCAGCTGGAGCGCATCGTCAACGACCTGTTGAAATGGGGCGAGGTGAAGCCGGAGCCCCGGCTTGGCATCTGGGTGCTGACGGACGAGAAGGGCCTCCTGGTGCAGGAGGTGGAGCCCGATACCGCCGCGGAGGCCGCGGGGGTCCGGGCGGGGGACTATATCGTCTCCGCCCAGGGGGAGGACATCCGCACGAACCAGGACCTGTTCCGGGTGCGGCGGAAGCTCTACGTGGGCGATGAGCTGACCTTGACCCTCCGCCGGGGAGAGCGGACCCTGGAGGTGACTTTGGAGCTGGACGAGGCGGCGGAGTGAGCGCGAAAACGGGGAGGGGTTTTCCCCTCCCCGCTGTTTATTCCTCGGACAGCTCCAGGACCACCGGGCAGTGGTCGCTGCCGTGGACCTCGCTCCAGATGTCGGCGTTTTTGATCCGGGGGCGCAGGCGCTCGGAGACGATGAAGTAGTCGATTCTCCACCCCGTGTTGTTCTCCCGGGCCCGGCCCCGGTAGCTCCACCAGGAGTAGGCCCCGGTCTTGTCCGGGTACAGGGCCCGGAAGGTGTCCACGAAACCGGCGTCCAGGAGAAGGGTCATCTTCTCCCGCTCCTCGTCGGTGAAGCCGGGGTTGCGGCGGTTGGTGGAGGGATTTTTCAGGTCGATCTCCTGGTGGGCCACGTTCAAGTCCCCGCAGTAGACCACGGGCTTCACCGCGTCCAGCTCGCAGAGGTAGTCCCGCAGGTCGTCCTCCCAGGCGCAGCGGTAGTCCAGGCGGAGGAGCTGGTCCTTGGAGTTGGGGGTGTAGCAGCAGACCAGGTAGAAGTCCTGGAACTCCGCCGTGATGACCCGCCCCTCGTGGCGGTGCTCGTCAATGCCGAAGTCGTAGGTGACGTTCAGGGGTTCCCGCCGGGTGAAGACGGCGGTGCCGGAGTAGCCCGCCTTGTCGGCGCTGTTCCAGAAGCGCTGATAGCCGGGCAGGTCGAACTCCGCCTGCTCCGGGCGCATCTTCGTCTCTTGAAGGCAGATAACGTCCGCGTCGGCGAAGGCGCAGAAGTCCAGAAAGCCCTTTTTCAGGCAGGCCCGAAGGCCGTTGACATTCCAGGAAACCAGTTTCATAAAAACACCTCGCAATGATGAAGTCTTGTCCGCCCCTATTGTAGCGGATTTCGCGAAAAAAAACAAGGCCCCCGGCGGACCGGGAGAGAGGAAAGGAGAGCACAGCCATGATGACGATCCGAGACGCGGCCCTAGAGGACGCCGGGCGCATTCTGGAGATTTACAGCTACTACGTGGAGCACACGGCCATATCCTTTGAGTACGACACCCCCTCCCTGGAGGCGTTCCGGGGGCGGATGGAGCGGACCATGAGGCGCTACCCCTATCTGGTGGTCCTGGAGGACGGGCGGATCGAGGGGTACGCCTACGCCGGGCCCTTCGTGGGCCGGGCGGCCTATGACTGGGCCTGTGAGACCACCATCTACCTGGCCCCCGACGCCCGGAAGCGGGGCCTGGGCCGGGCCCTTTACCAGGCCCTGGAGGAGGCCCTGGGGGCCATGGGCGTTTTGAACCTCTACGCGTGCATCGGCCTGCCGGAAAAGGGGGACGAGTACCTGACCCCCAACAGCGCCGAGTTCCACGCCCACCTGGGCTATAGAATGGTGGGGACGTTCCGCCAATGCGGCCGGAAGTTCGGCCGGTGGTATCATATGGTCTGGATGGAGAAGGTTATCGGGACCCACGGGGAGTCTCAGCCCCCGGTGCGGCCCTACCCGGAGGTCCGGGGAGAGAGGACGGCGGACGGGGAGTAGAACAGCGGACGGATTTTACAAGGAGGTCTCAGGCATGTGTCTGCCGGAGGAGGGGAAGCTGGTCAGCTTTTACATAGTGATTCCCGCCTACCGGGAGGAGATCGAGTATAAGCTGAAATACGGCATGGACGAGCTGAGCCGGCGCTTCCGGGAGAACAGGCTGAAGCTGGTGCTGGACGTTGAACGGCCCAACTTCTGCGCGGACTTTAAGGAGGGCTGAAACTGCCCCTTGTATTCCGGGGGAATCTGCGGTATCCTGTTGTGACGGGAGGGGAGGACATGGACTACGACAAACTGCTGAACATGGCGGCGGAGCTGGGCTTTCAGCTGATGTACAGCGGCGCGGAGATCTACCGGGTGGAGGAGTCCGCCCGGCGTCTGCTCCACGCCTACGGGCTGGAGACCCCGGAGGTCTTCGCCATTCCCAACTGCGTCATCGTCAGCGTTTCCACGCCGGAGGGCCACCCCATCACCCGGATGCGCCGGGTGCCTTCCCACGGCACGGACATCGAACTGCTGGAGCGGTGCAACAGCCTCTGCCGCCGCCTCTGCGCCGAGACGCCGCCCCTCAGCGAGGCCCTGGCGGCGGTAAGCACCCTGGGGTCCGCCGTTCCCCGGCACTCCCCCAAGTGGATACTCCTGGGCTACGGCATGGCCCCGGCTTTCTTCGCCCCGCTGTTCGGCGGCGGACTGGCGGACACGGGCTGCGCCTTTCTCTGCGGCCTGGCGGTGGGATTGTGCCTCCTCTACGGGGGGCGGTTCATCGGGGCCAACGCCTTTTTCCGCACGGCGGTGTGCAGCGCCCTGACGGCCTTTCTGGCCCTGGCCCTGGTGCGGCTGGGCCTGGGGCGCAGCGTGGACGTGGTGACCATCTCCGCGCTGATGGTCCTGGTGCCCGGCGTGGCGTTGACCAACGCCATGCGGGAGATCATGGCCGGGGACACCTTCTCCGCCCTGAGCCGCACGGCGGACGCGATTCTGGTGGCCTCGGCCATCGCCCTGGGGGCGGCGGCGGGGCAGGCCCTGGGCGGGCTTTTCTGAGGAGGGCGGCATGGAGACGGTTTTGAGAGAGTACGCCCTGCCCTGCCTCTGCGCCTTTCTGGCCTGCGAGGGCTTCACCCTGATCTTCAACATCCACGGCCTAGGGAAGCTCATCGCCGGGGTGGGCGGGGCCCTGGGCTGGCTGGTGTACCTGCTGGCGGGGAGCACCATTTTCGCCGCCTTCCTGGCGGCGGCGGCCATCGGCGTCTTCGCCGAGGTCATGAGCCGGGTCCGGCGCTGCCCGGTGACGGGCTATGTGCTGGTGGCCCTGCTGCCCCTGGTGCCCGGGGGCGGCGTGTACTACGCCATGCGCCACTGCGTGGCCGGGGAGACCGGGGAATTTTTAAACACCCTGCTCCACACCTTCGGCATGGCGGCGGCGCTGGCGGTGGGGGCCATGCTGGCCTCGTCGGCTTTCCGGGCCATCTTTCCCCGGCTGTGGCCCAAGCCCCCCAAGAAGTGAACAACGGAGGATGACTTTCACCATGGAGGATTTCAAGCAGCGTTTATATGAGAACGGCTATTTCCGGCAGGAGGAGCTGGTCTTCTGGGACTGCGACCGGAACCAGCGGGCCAGGGTGGCGGCCCTTTTAAGCCGCCTGGGGGCCTTCGCCGGGTATGATTACGACGCCAGGGGCCTGACCCACGAGGTGCTCTGGGCCAACCGGGAGGTCTTCCTCCTCTCCAGGGCGGCCCTGCGCGTCCACGACTGCCCCCGAGCGGGGGACGTGCTGGACATCGACACCTGGGAGGCCGGGGCCAAAGCCGCCCACATGCGGCGGTACTACGAGATGCGGGACCGGGGGGGCCGGGTCCGGGTCTCCGCCAAGACGGACTGGATTCTGGTGGATCCCGTCACCCGGAAGATCATGCGCCCCTCGGCCTTCACCGCCAAGCCCCTGATGAGCTCTGACCGGCCCCTGGACTGCCCGGACCCCAGAAAGATCGCCCTGCCCGCCGGAGAGCGGGAGGACCTGGGGACCCGGGAGATCCGCTGGTCCGACCTGGACGGCAACGGGCACCTGTTCAGCGGGAACTACGCCGACATCATCTGGGACGCCCTGCCGGAGGACCTCCAGCCCCTGGTCCCCAGGGAGTTTTACATCAACTACAGCCGGGAGGCCGTCCTGGGGGATTCCCTGCGCCTGGAGGGCCTCCGGGGAGACGAGGGCTATTTCGTGGAGGGCCTGGGGCCCCGGGGCGTCTGCTTCACGGCCCTGTGCGTGTTCTGAGGGACCCTTGCCGGGCCCAGAAAAACCTTCCAGCACATCTGACCTTGACGGCGGTTTTTTCCAGGTGTAGAATAGTCACATCAAACTCCGGCGGACCGCGCCGGGGAAGAGAGGAGATTCTTCATGAAACGATTTCTGACCATCCTGCTCACCACCCTGGCGCTGGCGGGACTGCTGTGCGTCACGGCCTCCGCCTCCAGCTTCGACGCTCCCGCGGCGGAGCTGTCCGCCATCGGCATGCTCAAGGGCGGGGCCAACGGCTTCGACCTGGACAAGGTCCCCACCCGGACCCAGGCCGCCATTATGCTGGTCCGGCTCTTCGGCGCGGAGGACGAGGCCAAGGCCGCCTACGCCGCCGGGGACATTCAGTGCCCCTTTGGCGACGTGAGCGAGACCGCCGCCCCCTATGTGGCGTGGCTGACGGACAGGGGCCTGGCCAACGGCGTGGCCGAGGGCTCCTTCGGCGCGCTGAACGCTTGCAGCTCCAAGGCGTACACCATCTTCCTCCTCCGGGCCCTGGGCTATGAGGACAGCGTGGACTTCACCGCCGCCACGGCCCAGGACTTCGCCGCGAAGATCGGCCTGCTGGACACCTCCGCCTTCACCGGGACCTTCCTCCGGGACGACCTGGCGGCCATGACCTACCAGGCCCTGGGCACGGACCTCAAGGGCGGAAAGACCTACCTTCTGGCCAGCCTGGTGGAGAGCGGGTCCATCGGGGCCTCCGCCGCCAAGCCCATCACGGATAAAATTGAAGCCTACCGGGCCCTCCAGAACTCCGGCGCGGCGGCCTCCCAGGGGATGGACGCCGACGTAGACGCCAAAATGGGGATGACCATGAGCGTCAAGGGGTCTGACCCCTCCATGAACATGGCCGAGAAAACGGACGCCTCGGTGAAGGGGAACATCAAAATGGTCCTGGACAAGGACTTCCAGATGTCCATGGACATGACCGTGGAGGCCGCCGCCGGGGGAACCTCCGAGACCCAGAAGGCGGAATACTGGGTGAAGGACGGCGTGACCTACGTCCGCGCCGGCGGCGCCTCCTATCAGATGCCCCTGGACGCCGGGATGGACATGGAGTCTCTGGCGGCCATGATGGAGCAGTCCTCCGCCCAGACCGGCATGGCCATGCTGCCCTTCATTGACTCCATCACGTCCAAGTCCTCCGGCGGGAACACGGTCTATACGTTGAAGCTCAACAGCGCCTTCGCCGGAATGATCAACGGCCTCCTGGGCCAGGTCCTGGGCAGTCTGGACGCGGCAGGCGTGGACATGGGCATGAAGTTCGCCCTGGGCGACAGCGTCATCACCTACACCGTGGGACAGGACGGGGCCTTGAAAAGCGCGGACATCGACATGACCCTGAAAGCCGACGTGTCCGCCTCCGACGGGCAGGAGAGCCTGGCCATGAGCCTGGCCGTGGACATGGACATGACCATGGAAATCAAGGCCATGGGCAAGGGCGTGAAAATCACCTACCCCGACCTGTCCGGCTTTGAGAAGCTCATCGGCGGGGCCGACGGTCCCACCGGCATCTCCGGGACCCTGGTTCCCTGAGCATTCGGCCGCGAAATTTCCCCTTGAAATTCCGGGGGCCCTGTGTTAGAATACCAGACAATTACATAGCGAATGAGCCGGGGAGCCCGCGCCAGCGGGCTGAGAGGAAGAGAGCGCTTCGACCCGTGACCTGATTTGGACAATGCCAACGTAGGGAGCCGTCATGAGCCTCCGCGCGTGTTTCGCGCGCTGAAAACGCCCTCCCGAAACCGGGAGGGCGTTGTTCTTGACCGGCGGGCTCATGGCCGAAGGAGGAGTATTAAATACTGCAATGGTTTGTCAACGCCGAGGGCGGTCTCACCGCCGCCGGCTATACGCTCAGCGCCGCCGCCCTGGCGGCCAGCTTCCTGGCGGGCCTTTCCCTGGCCGAGGGAAAGAGGTCCCGGGGGGCGGATGTCCGGCGGCTGGCCTACTGCGCCATGGCCATGGCCCTGGCCTACGTGACCAGCTTCATCAAGATTTTCGAGCTGCCCTACGGCGGTTCCGTCACCATGCTGAGCATGCTCTTCATCGTGCTGGCGGCCAACTGGTACGGCGTCAAGACCGGCATGCTGGTGGGCTTCGCCTACGGAGTCCTCCAGTTTTTGCAGGAGCCCCATTTCCTCTCCCTCCTCCAGGTCTGCTGCGACTACGTGCTGGCCTTCGCCGCCCTGGGGCTGGCGGGCCTGTTCCGGGGGAGGAGGAACAGACTCCTCCTGGGCTACATGGCGGCGGTGCTGGCCAGGGGCGCGTTCCACAGCCTGGGGGGCTATCTCTACTGGATGGACTACATGCCGGAGAACTTCCCCCAGGCCCTGCGGAGCCTCTACCCCATCGTCTACAATTACAGCTATCTGCTGGCGGAGGGCCTGGTCACGGTGATCATCATCAAGGTCCCGGCGGTGGAGGCGGCGCTGGAGCGCATCCGGGAGGCCGCTGTCCGCTAACCTGGCGCACTGGGAACCCATGACGGAGAGGGCTTTCCTCCGGGCCCGCCCTCCTATCGGTAGACCACCCCGTAGGGGCCGCCGCCCTCGGCGGCCCGTCCCCCCGGCCCCTTCTTCCTATCCACAGAACATTCCATAAAACATTTGCGGGGGCGGACCTGTGGGTCCGCCCCCGTTTTCTGCGCGTGTGCGCCTGTCATATTTGCTCTGAACTTATCCGCCGGCAGCTGTTCCGCTCCACAATAAAATGGGGCACGATAATCTTCGCCGCCCGCAGGTTCGGGTTCTCCACGTGGTTGATGAGCTGAGAGGCGGCCTCAAAGCCCAGCTGGAAGGAGTTGATGTCCACGGAGGTCAGCTGGAAGGAGGTCAGCTGGGCGAAGGGGGAGTTATTGAAGGAGACCACGGACAGATCCTCCGGGATGGAGAGGCCCGCCTGGATACAGGCCCGCTCCAGGGCGGCGGCCAGGAGGTCGTCCCCTACCACGGCGGCGGTGGGGCGGTCCTCCCGCTCCAGCAGGCGGCAGATGGCGGCGCATGCCCCCGCCCGGTCCTCCTGGAGCTCCACGCAGTCCTCCGGCCGGTCCGGGAGACCGTGCTGGAGCAGGGAGAGCCGGTAGCCGGACTTCCGGTCCGCCGAGAACAGGAGAGAGTCGCCGTAGCCCAGGTAGGCGATTCTTCGGTGGCCCAGATCGTAGAGATAGTCCGCCGCCTCCCGGCCCGCCAGGAGGTTGTCGTTGTCGATGCAGATGGTCTGGGCCGCCAGCTGGCTGGGCTTGCCGATCAGCGCGTAGAGCAGCCCCGCCTCGCAGAGGTAGTCCACAATGTGGTCCTCCGCCTTGGAGTAGAGCATGACCACGCCCTCCATCTGCCCGCCCCGGCCCATGGCCTGCAAAACCCGGAGGAGCTCCTCCTCATCCTGGCCCGTGAGCACGGCAGCCACGTACTGCCGCTGGTTGCAGAACTGGCTGATGCCCCGCAGCATCTCCAGGTAGAAAGGGTTCTCATAGGTCTTCCGGGGAGACGGGGGCAGGATGATGCCGATGAAGCGGGGCCCCTGGCTGACCGGGGTCCCGGCGGGGAGGGCGGGCTCGTAGTTCAGCTCCGCCATGGCCTGGCGCACCTTCTCACGGGTCTCCCTGCTGATGGAGGGATTGTCGTTGCACACCCTGGAAACCGTGGAGGGCGACACCCCCGCCAGCGCCGCAACATCCTTGATCGTAATCGCCATAGCCCAACTCCCTTTCTGAAAACCGGCGGAAACCAACTGCAAACACTTGCGCTTCATTATACATGATTCCGGGCTAACCGTCAACAAAAACAGGAAAATCGCCGGGAGAATCCCCGCTGCCGCCATTGACTGTGGTCATTTTTGCCAATGGAATTGGAATGAATTTATGCGAAACACAGAAACTACAGCGGAAGCGCATTTGTGCCTTGCATTGTCCGTGCAATGGAGATAATATGGTTGCGAAAGATTTCTGAAACAACATCAGATTATTTGCACAGCGCATGCACAGAGGGATTTCAAACGAAGAAAGGAGTTCAAGCAACATGGATGCGGTGAACAGCAGCGCGAAACGGTCCGTCCTGGCTCCGGTGAACGGGCAGGCGGTCCCCCTGGAGCAGGTCCCCGACGAGGTCTTCTCCCAGAAGGTACTGGGGGACGGCCTGGCCATCATCCCCACGGACGGGAAGATTTACAGCCCGGCGGACGGGGAGATTTCCTCCGTGGCGGAGACGAAGCACGCCTACGGCTTCACCTCCGACGGCGGGCTGGAGATTCTGGTACACTTCGGCCTGGAGACCGTGAGCCTGAAGGGAGAGGGCTTCACGCCCCACGTGAAGGCGGGTGACCGGGTCAAGGCCGGGGACCTGGTGGCCGAGGTGGACATGGACCTGCTCAAGAGCAAGGGCATCAACCCCATCACCCCCGTCCTGATCTGCGACGGGGCGGACGGCATGGAAATGACGGCCGTCACCGGCCCGGTGAAGCAGGGGGACGCCGTCCTCACCCTGACCGGCGGGGAGGAGGCGGCGGCGGAACCCGCCCCGGCTGAAAAGTCCGAACCCGTGGACACCGGCAAGCGCCTGGGCATCAACTTCGACTTCCTCCAGAAGCTGGGCAAGGTGCTGATGACGGTCATCGCCGTCATGCCCGCCGCCGGGCTGATGCTCTCCATCGGCAAGCTCTTCCAGATGGCCGGGGCCGATACCGGCTTTGTCATGACCATCGGGAGCACCATGGAAAACATCGGATGGGCCATCATCAACAACCTGCACATCCTCTTCGCGGCGGCCATCGGCGGCTCCTGGGCCAAGGAGCGGGCGGGCGGCGCTTTCGCGGCCATCATCTCCTTCATCCTGATCAACTGCATCACCGGCGCGGTCTTCGGCGTCACCAGCGACCTGCTGGCGGAGGAGGGCGCGGTGGTTCGCTCCTTCCTGGGCCAGGAGATGCTGGTGGAGAACTACTTCACCTCCGTCCTGGGGGCCCCGGCGCTGAACATGGGCGTGTTCGTGGGCATCATCGCCGGCTTTGTGGGCGGCGTGGTGTATAACAAATACTACAATTTCCGCAAGCTGCCCGACGCCCTGGCCTTCTTCAACGGCAAGCGCTTCGTGCCCCTGGCGGTCATCGCCTACTCCGTGGTGATCTCCCTGGTTATGGCCCTGGTGTGGCCCATGGTCCAGTCGGGCATCAACGCTTTCGGCATCTGGATCGCCAACTCCTCCGACACCTCCCCGGTGCTGGCCCCCTTCATCTACGGCACGCTGGAGCGCCTGCTCCTGCCCTTCGGCCTGCACCACATGCTGACCATCCCCATGAATTACACCTCCTTCGGCGGCACCTATATGATCCAGACGGGCATCAACGCCGGCAGCGAGGTCTTCGGCCAGGACCCCCTGTGGCTGGCCTGGGTGACGGACCTCATCAACTTCAAGGACGCCGGGGACCTGGCGGCCTATGAGAACCTGATGGCCACGGTCATCCCCGCCCGGTTCAAGGTAGGCCAGATGATCGGCGCCACGGGCCTGCTCATGGGCATCACCCTGGCCATGTACCGCCGGGTGGAGCCCGACAAGCGGCGGAACTACCGCTCCATGTTCATCTCCACGGCCCTGGCTGTGTTCCTCACCGGCGTCACCGAGCCCCTGGAGTTCATGTTCATGTTCTGCGCCCTGCCCCTGTACGTGATTTACGCCATTCTCCAGGGCTGCGCCTTCGCCATGGCGGGCGTCGTCCACCTGCGGCTCCACTCCTTCGGCAACCTGGAGTTCCTCACCCGTGTGCCCATGTCCCTGAAAGCGGGCCTGGCCGGGGACATCGTGAACTTCATCATCTGCTGTGTGGCCTTCCTGGTCATCGGCTACGCGGTGGCGTATTTCATGATCGGCAGGTTCAAGTTCGCCACGCCGGGCCGCTTGGGCAACTATACCGAGGAGGGCGGCGAGGAAGAGACCGCCTCCGGCGCATCCGGCGGCGCGAAATCCGGCGGCGGCCAGGCGGAACGCATCATCGCCCTGCTGGGCGGCCGGGAGAACATCACCCTGGTGGATGCCTGCATGACCCGTCTCCGTGTCACGGTCAAAGACCCCGCCAAGGTGGCCGAGCTGGCCGACTGGAAAGCCGAGGGCGCCCTGGGCCTGGTCAAGAAAGACAACGGCATCCAGGCCATCTACGGGCCCAAGGCCGACGTGCTGAAATCCGACATCAACGACATCCTGTAAAACGGAACAGGGGCGGCGGAACGCCGCCCCGTGCCCTTTCGAGGTGAACACTATGAAACTGCTGACCCTCAACACCCACAGCCTCCAGGGGGAGGACCCGGAAAAAAATCTGGAGGCGCTGGCCGCCTTTCTTCTGCGGGAACGGCCCGGCGTGGCCGCCTTCCAGGAGGTCAACCAGCTGCGGGACGCCGCGCCGGCGGACCCGCGGGACTGGCGGGGCTATGTCCCTGCGGCGGTGGGCGTATCCCTCCGCCGGGGGAACTTCGCCGCCGGTCTGGCGGCCCGGCTCCAGGAGGCCGGGGTCCCCTGCTCCTGGACCTGGCGTCCGGTAAAAATGGGCTATGACAGGTTCGACGAGGGCCTGGCCCTGTTCAGCCTGCTTGCGCCCATCGCCGAGATCGACGTGATCTGCCTCAGCCTCCGGGACGACTACGGGGACTGGCGGACCCGGAAGGCCCTGGGCGTCCGCCTGGAGGACAGGCCGGACTGGTTCTACTCCGTCCACCTGGGCTGGTGGGGGGACGCGGACCCCTTCCGGGATCAGTGGGCCCGGCTGGAGGCCGGGGCGGCGGAGAAGCGGGCCCGGGGGCCCGTCTGGCTCCTGGGGGACTTCAACGCCCCCGCCCACGTCCGGGGCCAGGGCTATGACCTGGTGGAGTCCTCCGGCTGGCGGGACGTTTTCCGGCTGGCCGGCGGGGATGAGAGAGGAGACACCGTCCGGGGGGCCATCGACGGCTGGCGGGAACGCCTGCCGGGGGAGGTCCCGGAGGGCATGCGCATCGACTATATCTGGTGCAGCCAGACGCCGGAGGTCCGGCGCGCCGGGGTGGTTCTGGACGGCGGGGACTCCCCCGTGGTGTCGGACCACTTCGGCGTCCTGGCGGAAACGGAGGAAGTATGAACAGAGCCGCCGGTATTTTGCTCCCGGTGTCCAGCCTGCCGTCCCGGTACGGCATCGGCTGTTTTTCCAGGAGCGCCTATGACTTCGTGGACTGGCTCCGGGAGGCGGGGCAGACCTATTGGCAGATTCTGCCCTTGTGCCCCACCAGCTACGGGGATTCCCCCTATCAGTCCTTCTCCACCTTCGCGGGGAACCCCTATTTCATCAGCCTGGAGGCTTTGATGGAGGAGGGCGTCCTGACGGAGGCGGAGTGTGACGCCGCCGGCTTCGGCGGGGACGGCGGCCTGGTGGACTACGAAAAACTCTACAAGGCCCGGTATCCATTGTTGCGCAAGGCTTACGAGCGCAGTGAGATTTCCCGTGACCCGGACTGCCGGGCCTTCCTGGAGGAAAACCAATGGTGGCTGGAGGACTACGCCCTCTTCATGGCGGTGAAGGACCGCTTCGGCGGCGCGCCCTGGACCGAGTGGGCGGAGGACATCCGCCTCCGGTGGGGGAACGCCCTGGACTACTACCGCCGGGAGCTGTATTTCGACATCGAGTTCCAGCAGTACCTCCAGTTCAAGTTCTTCCAGCAGTGGCGGGCCCTGAAGGACTACGCGGGCCGCCGGGGCGTCCGGATCATCGGGGACATCCCTATCTACGTGGCCATGGACAGCGCCGACGCCTGGGCACACCCGGAGTTGTTCCAGCTGGATGAGCGGAACCTGCCCACGGCAGTGGCGGGCTGCCCGCCGGACGGCTTCTCCGCCTCGGGCCAGCTTTGGGGCAACCCCCTGTACCGCTGGGAGTACCACCGCCGGACGGGCTACGCCTGGTGGATCTCCCGCCTGCGGCACTGCTTCCGGCTCTACGACGTGACCCGGATCGACCACTTCCGGGGCTTTGACGAGTATTACGCCGTCCCCTGGGGGGCGGAGACCGCCGTGGACGGCCGCTGGGAACGGGGGCCGGGGGTGGAGCTGTTCCGCCGGGCGGAGGAGGCCCTGGGGCGGCACCAGGTCATCGCCGAGGACCTGGGCTATGTGACAGACTCCGTCCGCCGCCTGGTGTGGGAGAGCGGCTTCCCCGGCATGAAGGTGCTGGAGTTCGCCTTTGACGCCCGGGACACCGGTTCCGCCAACGACTACCTTCCCCACAACTACCCGGAAAACAGCGTGGCCTACACCGGCACCCACGACAACGAGACCCTGGCCGGGTGGTTTGCCAGCATCACGCCGGAGGAGCGCCGGGCCGCCAGGGACTACCTCTGCGACCACCACACCCCGGACAAGGAGCTGAACCGGTCCTTCATTTCCCTCATCCTGCGGAGCGCCGCCGGAATCTGCGTCGTCCCCATGCAGGATTACCTGGGCCTGGACAACAGCTGCCGGATGAACAAGCCCTCTACCGTGGGGACCAACTGGCGCTGGCGGCTGAAGGAGGGGGACCTGACCCCGGAACTGGGCCGGGAACTCCGGCAGATGGCCGAGCGCTACGGCCGGACGGCCCGGCAGCCCGGCTGAGTGTGATATGATATTAAAGAGGCGGCCCCCTTACGGGGGCCGCTTTTTGTGGTTTCAGAGAGCTTTCAGTTTCACAGAGTATCCTCCCACTATGACAACAAAGCCCGCCCCTGCCGCCCCGCCGGATTGGGGGGCCGGAGAGCGGGCGCGGAAAGGCCGGTCACAGGGAGGAGCCTATGGAAAAGGAACGGTTTGAGAGCCGGGGCGTTACGCTGAACCAACTGCGGGAGGAGCGCCAGGCCCTGAATATGCGGATGCTGCTGGCAATCCAGCTTCGGGACGCGGAGGCCCAGGAGGCGCTGTGCCGGGAGCTGGAGAAAAACGACGCCGAGATTCAGCGCTTCCTCTCCCGGACTTAGGGGCCGCTTTTCAGACGGAATTTCTCCCGCAGTAGCGCCGCAGGCCGCAGTTGTAGAGCGCCGCCATCCGGGGCTCCAGCACGGGCTCCTCCCGCTCGCCCTCCTTGTCCCGGAGATACCACTTCTCCCCGTCGGTGCTGAGGACGTTTTCCAGGTCCGCCAGGGAGTAGGCGGGCAGGATGACGCTGCCCCGGCTCCAGACCCGCAGCACGTTGGGCACGTCCACGTCCGCCGGGGAGTCGATCACCGCCAGGCGCAGCTCCTGGAAATAGGCCCCGCCGAAGGGCTCGTTCACGTCCAGGCTGGTGAAGTTGCTGTCGTAGAGGGACTCCAGGGCGGCCTCCAGGCTGCCGTTGTTCCACACCGGGGCGATGAGGCTGCACTCGTTGAGGCGCACCCGCTTTTTCTTCGCCGGGGAGAAGGCGGAGACGGGAATCAGGTCGTCCAGGGCGAAGGGGCCTGTTTTGGTCTTGGGCAGGAAGATGCGGGAGGCGCTGTCGGCGGTGAGACTGGCCGTCAGGGAGTGGATGACCCAGTCCAGGAACAAATCGAAGTTCCGCCCGGAGACCCGGCACCGCTGGGCCCCCTGGTTCAAAAACTTGCTCATGGCCTCGTAGTCCGTCAGGGCCATGGGCGGCAGGGGCCCTCCGTATAGGTTTTTCAAGCGTGTGTTGGGCAGCATGGCGACCTCCCCGCGCCCTGGGGCGCGTTTGTCAGAATGTGTCCATTTTAGCACGCCCGCCGGGAAAACACAAGCCGTAAACCGGACAAGCGTCTCCGGCTCAACCGCCGGGAAGTTCGGGCATTTTCACAGACAGAGGCCCCGCCTTTCGGCGGGGCCTGACCGTTATTCATGGAGGGGAATTTCCGCGCCGCAGACCAGGAGGGCCTCCGCCTGCTCCAGGTCCAGGGGCATGGGGAACTCAATCCGCGCTTCCGCGTGGGTGTCGCCCCGGCCCTCGCTTCGGGAGCCGTGTATGTCCAGGACCTCCCCGCTTTTCAGGCGGATGGCCAGGTCCCGGGCGGGGGACCAGTCGTAGCGCCGCCCGTCGTCCTCCCGGTGGAAGCTGAGCCCCAGGACAGCACGTACTCGCTGTCCTCAATGTTCTCGTGCATAAGGTCCAAGTCCTGGAACTGGGGCCCGTAGGCCCGGAGTTTCTCCGTCAGCGCCAGGTCCAGAACCGTCATGCGGAGATCCAGCATGCAATCTGGCCGTCAAAGATGGCGTCCAGCATCTCAAAGCGCAAGCCGCCGGACTCCACCAGAGTGGTGTCCATCCCCGCCCCCAGGTCCGGCGGGACGGCGGGCTCCCAGGTCCGGGTGTCCAGTTCCGTCTCCCGGCCATCCCGCCGCAGCATGTCCAGGGCCGTGTTCCGAACCGCCACCGTCAGCCAGCGCTCCAGGTCCTCGTCGGAGCGGGGGGCGAGGTGGTCGTAATGCCGCATGAGCTTGACGAAGGTGTCGTGAACCGCGTCCTCGGCCCTGGGTCCGGGGCCCAGAAGCCCGGTGGCCAATCGGTGGAGCCGTCCCTGGGTCCGCTGATAAAGCCGGGCAAAGCGCCCGTTCTCCCGGTCCGCCGGGAACGCGCGGCTGGAAAGCATGGCGGCCCCTCCTTTCTCCTTCTTGTAATGGTAACGTTTCAGCCCCCAAAAAGGTTTCCGGCTCCATCAAAATTTTTTGGAGGCGGCCGGGAGAATATCCGGCGTCCAAACGGCAGATACTGCTCCAAACCGATTTTCACGGGAGGGAACGCCTATGATGACCGCCTTCGCCCGCACCGTCATCCTCTACTTTCTCATCATGGCCGGCCTCCGCCTCATGGGCAAGCGGCAGATCGGCGAGCTGGAGCCCGGCGAGCTGGTGCTGACCATGATGATCTCGGACCTGGCCACCGTGCCGATGCAGGACTTCGGCATCCCCCTTCTGGCGGGGGTCATCCCCATTCTGACCCTGCTGGCCCTGTCCATGCTGCTGAGCCAGCTGTCCCTCACCAGCCTCCGGTTCCGCCGGGCGGTCTGCGGCACGCCCTCCGTCCTCATCCGGCAGGGCGTCCTCCAGCAGGAGGCCATGCGGCGGAACCGCTACACCCTGGACGAGCTTCTGGAGGAGCTCCGGGGCCAGGGGATCACGGGGGTGGAGGAGGTCAAGTACGCCGTGCTGGAAAACTCGGGCCGCCTCTCCGTCCTCCCCTGGAGCCGCTGCCAGCCCCCCACGGCGGAACGGCTGGGCCTGGAGGCGGAGGAGGACGTGACCCTCCCGGTGATTCTGGTCAACGACGGGCGGCTCCTCCGACGGAACCTGGAGGCCCAGGGCCTGGACGAGTCCTGGCTGAGGGAGACCCTCCAAAAAGAGGGCCTGACCTCCCATAGGGAGGCGTTCCTCCTGACCCTGGACGAGACGGGGCGGGTCACTTGCGTGAGGAAGGAGGGCCGGGCATGAAGAAGGGCTTTCTGCTGCCCGCCGCCGCCCTGGGGGCGATTCTGGCCTTCTGCCTGTGGAACAGCGCCGCCATGGCCGCCCACGCCGCCCGGTGGCAGGGCCAGCTGGACCAAGCGGACCGCCTGGCCCAGGCGGAGGACTGGGGGGCCGCCGCCGCCGCTATTCAGGCGGGCTACGCCGACTGGACGGCCCGGCAGACCTATCTCCACGTGGTGACAAATCACGACGCCGTGGACGGCGCGGAAGCCATGTATCACCGGGCGCTGGCCTTCGCGGAGAGCCGGGAGGGCAGCGAGCTGCGGGCCGAGCTGGCGGACCTCCGGGTCCAGCTGCGGGAACTGGCGGAGATGGAGGAGCTCAGCTGGCGGAACGTGCTGTAAGGACGTGTGAAAAGAGGCGGGCCCTGGGGCCCGCCTCGCGCTTATGGGGAGGGGATATCAAAGGTCGACGGCCTTGAGCTCCTGCTCCTTGATGCCGTGCTTTTCGGCGTAGCCCGTGAGGATCAGGGTCAGGGCCCCGTCGCCGGTGACGTTGCAGGCGGTGCCGAAGCTGTCCTGGAGGGCGAAGATGGCCAGCATCAGGGCGGTGCCGTCGCCGTCGAAGCCCAGGACGCCGGTGATGAGGCCCAGGGAGGCCATAACCGTGCCGCCGGGGACGCCGGGGGCGCCGATGGCGAAGATGCCCAGCAGGAGGATGAAGAGGATCATGCTGCCCACGCTGGGGAGCTCGCCGTAGAGGACCTTGGAGACGATCATGATGAAGAAGGTCTCCGTGAGGGCGGAGCCGCAGAGGTGGATGTTGGCGAACAGGGGAATGCCGAACTCCACCATGTCGGAGCGGAGGCTCTTGCTCTTCCGGGCGCAGTCCAGGGCCACGGCCAGGGTGGCGGCGGAGGACATGGTGCCCACGGCGGTGAGGTAGGCGGGGCCGTAGT
>CAJUJW010000050.1 GCA_910586735.1 uncultured Oscillibacter sp.
ACAAGCTGAACCTGACCTTCTCCGGCAGCGTCTGCCACGTCTTCGACAAGGACGGGAAAAACCTGGAATTCTAAAACACAATGCCGCCGCCTCCTGCCAGGGGGCGGCGGTATCCAGCAAAACATGCAAACGATGAAACGAGGGGTTTCCTATGATTGTTCTGGATAAGGAAAAACACGTGTTCACCCTGCATACCCAAAACACCACCTATCAAATGAAGGCCGACGAGAACCGCGTCCTGCTCCACACCTACTACGGGCCCCGGGTGGAGGGCGGCGACCTTTCCTATTTGATCCAGTACGCCGACCGGGGCTTCTGCCCCAACCCCAGCCAGGTGGGCCAGCGCCGGGACTACTCTTTGGACACCCTTCCCCAGGAGTATTCCACCTGCGGCGTGGGGGACTTCCGCCTCTCCTCCGCCCAGGTGGAGCAGCCCGACGGAAGCCGCCTCCTGGATCTGCGGTACGAGTCCCATGAGATTCGCCCCGGCAAGTACGTCCTGGAGGGCCTGCCCGCCTTTCACGGGCAGGGTGGCGAGACCCTCTCCGTCCTCCTGCGGGACCCCTTCTCCGGCGTGGAGGCGGATCTTTTGTACGGCGTGTTTGAGGAGTACGACCTGATCACCAGGACCGTCCAGATCCGAAACCGCGGAGACCGCCCGGTCCGCCTGACCCAGGCGGCCAGCCTCTGCCTGGACCTCCCCCCCGCCGGAATGGACTTCATCACCTTCGACGGGGGCCACGTCCGGGAGCGCTGGATGAACCGGACCCCCCTGCGCCCCGGCGTCCAGAGCGCCGGAAGCACCCGGGGAACCTCCAGTCATCAGCACAACCCCTTTGTCATGCTCTGTGAGCGGGACGCCGGGGAGGACCACGGCCTGTGCTACGGCGCGGCGCTCTTGTACAGCGGCGGCTTCCAGGTCGAGGCGGAGCTGAGCCAGTTCGGCGACATCCGCCTGGTGATGGGCCTCCAGTCCCAGGGCTTCTCCTGGCAGCTGAACCCCGGCGAGACCTTCACCGCCCCGGAGGCCGCCATGATCTGCTCCCCCCGCGGTTTCACCCCCATGACCCATCGGTTCCACCGGGCCGTCCGGGAGCGGCTCCTCCGGGACCCCTACGCGGGAAAGCGGCCCCCCGTGCTGGTGAACAACTGGGAGGCCACCTATTTTGACTTCGACGAGGAAAAACTGCTGAACATCGCCAAGGTGGCCGCGCCCCTGGGCATCAAGCTCCTGGTGATGGACGACGGCTGGTTCGGCGAGCGGAACGACGACTTCGGCGGCCTGGGGGACTGGACCGTCAACCGCCGCAAGCTCCCCGGCGGGCTGGAGGAGCTGGTGCCCCAGGTCCAGAAGCTGGGCATGCAGTTCGGCCTCTGGGTGGAGCCGGAGATGGTCAGCGAGAACAGCGCCCTCTACCGGGCCCACCCCGAGTGGACCCTGGGGGCGCCGGGCCGCCCCGCCGCCAGGGGGCGCAGCCAGCTGGCCCTGGACCTCTCCCGGGAGGACGTGCGGGACTACCTCTTCGGCGCATTGAAAAACGTGCTGGACAGCACGGAAATCGCCTACGTCAAGTGGGACATGAACCGCTCCTTCACGGACATCTGGTCCGCCGCCCTGCCCCCCGAGCGCCAGGGGGAGACCCCCCACCGCTATATCCTGGGGCTCTACGAGCTGCTGGAGCGCCTCCGCCGGACCTATCCGGGTCTGCTCATCGAGGGGTGCAGCGGCGGCGGCGGACGCTTCGACCTGGGCATGCTGTACTACACCCCCCAAATTTGGTGCAGCGACAACAGCGACGCCATCGACCGCCTGCGCATCCAGTACGGGACCTCCTTCTGCTACCCCTCCGCCTGCGTAGGGTCCCACGTCTCCGCCTCCCCCAACGAGCAGAACGGCCGCGTCACCCCCCTGGAGACCCGGGGCGTGGTGGCCATGAGCGGCACCTTCGGCTATGAGATGGACCTGTGCCGGTGTTCGGAGGAGGAGAAGGCGGTCATCCGCCGCCAGACGGAGGACTTCAAGCGCTACGCCCCCCTGATTCGGGAGGGGGATTACTACCGCCTCACCGTGCCCTTCCAGGCCCCCGGCTACACCGCCTGGGCCCACGTGGCCCCGGACCGGCAGGAGGCCCTGGTCAGCCTGGTCACCGGGTCCACCTGGGCGGCACAGCCCTTCGTCACCCTCCGCCTCAAGGGGCTGGACCCCGCCGCCCGGTATCGGATCAACGGCGGCGAGGCCCTCTGGAACGGGGACGCGCTGATGTACGCCGGGTATCCCGTGCCCCTCATGCAGGGGGACTATCAGGCGCTCCAGCTCCACCTGGAGGCGGTTTAAGGGGGAGAGTCCTGTCCGCCCGGTTTAGGCCCTGTTCTGCCCCCGCCACTCCCGGGGAGAGACGCCGTAGCGCTTCTTGAAGGCCCGGGAGAAGTGCAGCTGGTTGGGATAGCCGCAGGCCACCGAGATGGCCCCGATGGAGGACTTGGTGGTCTTCATCAGCTCCGCCGCCTTGGACAGCCGCAGGCGGATCAAAAACTCCTGAGGCGGGCAGCCCATGATGTCCCGGAAGAGCTTGCTGAAATAACTGCGGTTCAGCTTGCACACGTCGGCGATCTCCTCCACCGTCACCTCCCGCTGGTAGTTGTGCTCCATGAAGGTCACCGCCTCCTGGATGTAGAAGTCCTGAATGCGGGAGGACTGGACCACCCGCCGGGTGGAGGAGGACTGAATCAGCGCGTCCAGGAACAGGCACAGGTACCCGATGAGGCACAGGGTGGACGCGCTGGAGTGGTCCGCGATGTAGAGCATGGAGTCCCGCACCGGCTCGGCCAGGGCGGCGCTCCTGGGCTGGTAAATGGGCTGGGAGGGCCCCAGTCCTGCGGCGCCGAGGAACTCCTCCGCCCGGAGGCCCCCGAACTCCAGCCAGACGTACTTCCACGGGTCCCGCTGGTCGGCGTAATAGGTGTTCACCAGTCCGGGCCAGATCAGGAAGCCCTGGCCCTCCCCCAGCTCGTAGTACCGGGTAACGCCGTCGGGCCCGTCCGCGTTCAGGCTGCCCCGGCCCGAGATCACGTAGTGAAAGAGAAAGTGATTGCGCACAAAGGGGCCGAAGGAGTGCAGGGGGTCGCACTGCTCCCAGCCGTACTGGAAGAGCCTGAGGTCCAGGAAGTTCTCATTGGGGAACACGGAGAAGGAAAAGTCTCTCATATCCGGGCACGTCCTTTCTTGGAAATCCTCGATGGTTCTATGGCTGCGCGCGCTGTACACATCCGGCGGGCTGTGCCCGCCGGATGAAAAACGCAGACTGCGTTTTTCAAATTCGCCAACACGATTATACCACAAATCCCCGCCAAAACCAACCGGAAATAAGGAGGAACCGGCTATGAATGAATTTGAACGCCGGCTGGCCGCCCGGCAGGACGAGCTGGACTGGCTTTATATGGAGCTCTACGACGACCGGACCCGGCTGGAGGACCTGGAGGCCATGATGGCCCGGTCCTATGACCGGCGCGGCCAGGCCCTGCGCCGCCTGGACAAGGAACGGGAGGCGGACCCCGACTGGTTCCGCTCCGGCCGGATGCTGGGGGTCACCATGTACCCCGGGCTGTTCGCCGGGTCCCTCAAGGGCGTGGAGCAGAAACTGGACTACCTCCAGGAGCAGGGCGTCACCTACCTCCACCTCATGCCCCTTCTGAAAATGCCCCACCCGGACAACGACGGGGGCTACGCCGTGGAGGACTTCAACCAGGTGGACCCCACCCTGGGCACCAACGAGGACCTGAGCCATCTCACCGCCGCCATGCGCCGCCGGGGCATGAGCCTGTGCCTGGACTTCGTCATCAACCACACCGCCGACACCCATGAATGGGCCCTCCGGGCCAAGGCCGGGGAGCGGGAGTACATGGACCGCTACATCTGCTTCGACAGCCCCGAGATTCCCAGGGAGATGGAGAAAACCATCCCCGATGTCTTCCCCGAGACCGCGCCGGGCAGCTTCCTCTACGTGGAGGAGATGGGGAAATACGTCTGCTCCTCCTTCCACCCTTACCAGTGGGACCTGAACTACCGAAACCCCGCCGTGTTCCACGACATGGCCGAGAGCATGCTCCATCTGGCCAACCTGGGGGTGGAGGTGCTGCGCATCGACGCGGTGCCCTACCTCTGGAAGGAGATCGGCACCACCTGCCGGAACCTCCCCCAGGTCCACACCATCATGCGGATGATCCGGCTGATGATTGAGTGCGTGTGCCCCGGGGTCATCCTCAAGGGCGAGGTGGTCATGGCCCCCAAGGAGCTGGCCCCCTACTTCGGCACGGCGGAAAAGCCCGAGTGCCACCTGCTCTACAACGCCTCCACCATGGCCACCCAGTGGAGCGCCCTGGCCTCCGGGGACATCCGGCAGCTCAAGCGCCAGCTGGACGACCTCCACAGCCTCCCGGCCCACTGCTGCTTCGTCAACTACCTCCGCTGCCACGACGACATCGGCTGGGGCCTCAACGAGGAGTACGGCAGGACCCTTGGCGTGGACCCGGTGGCCCACAAGAAGTTCCTCTATGAGTTCTTCGAGGGCTGCTTCCCCGGCAGCTACGCCCGGGGACAGCGCTATAACTACAATCCCGCCACCCAGGACGCCCGGACCTGCGGCACCACCGCCAGCCTCTGCGGCATCGAAAAGGGCCTGTACGAGCACGACGCGGACCAGGTGGCCCTGGGCGTCCAGCGGGACCTGATGATGCACGCCGCCATGATGTGCATGAGCGGCTTCCCCATGCTCTCCAGCGGGGACGAGATCGCCCAGCTCAACGGCTACGCCTACCGTGAGGACCCCAACCTCCGGGAGGACAGCCGGAACCTCCACCGCACCAAGTTCAACTGGGACAACGCCGCCCTGCGGACCCAGCCCGGCACGGTGCAGCAGAGAATCTGGGACGGCCTGCGGCAGCTGGAGGAGCTGCGGGTCCACCGCCCCGCCTTCGGTCCGGGGACTTGGGTAAGCACCTGGGACGCCCACAACTCCGGCGTGCTGGCCATCGTGCGCCGGGCGGAGGCGGAGACCCTGGTCTGCCTCTTCAACTTCACCGGGCGGGCGGAGGAGGTCCGGCTGGAGGGCCTGGAGGGCCGGTATGCCGACCTGATTACCGGCCGGGAGGGCCTGGACCACAGGCTGGAGCCCTACCAGTACGGCCTGTACCGGCTGGAGGCGTAAAGGAACCCCCTTCCGCCGCGCGAGGGTTTCGAGCTTGTCAACAACTCTCGGCAATTTTCGACAAGATGAAGAGCCGCCGTCAGCAATGCTGACGGCGGCTCTTTTGTCGTCTTATCGCCAGGAAATGCCTGGGGCGCTCAGGAGAGAACGGGCCTCACAGGTTGGCAAACACGTTCACCTGCCGTTGCAGCTCTCCCACAATCTCCTGGTTCGTGTCCATCCCGGCGGTGATGCCCGCCATGTCCTCCGCCAGGCTTCGGGTGCTGCCGCTGACGCCCGTGACGCCGGAGACCGCCCCGTCCACCGCGCCGGATATGGCGGAGATGGACGCCGCGATTTCCGCCATGGACCCTCGGAGCCGGTCCGCCTGCTGGTTGAACGCCTCCATGGACCGCTCGATATAGGCCGCGTCGTCCCGGTACTGCCGCCCGGACTGGACGGACTGCTCAAGCTGGGCCAGCAGGGCCTTCCCCAGGTAGTCCGCCAGCTCCTGGGCGCTGCGGGCCAGATAATCCACAGCGCCGGTGACAACGCCGCTCACCTCCTGGATATGACCGGCGGTCTCCCCGCAGGAGTCCGCCAGGCGGCGAATCTCCCGGGCCACCACCGCGAAGCCCTTCCCGGCCTCCCCGGCCCGGGTGGCCTCCATTGAGGCGTTGACGGCGATCAGGTCCGTGGAGGTAGAAATGGAGAGAATGTCCGCCGTCAGGACGCCGATCTGGTCCACGCTCTTGCTGCGCTGGATAGCCTGGTTCAGCAGGTCCATGATCTCCTCCGTCTTGGCCCGGACCGTCTCCGTCTCCGCCTGAGCGGAACGCTCCATCTCCTCCGCCCGGTTCCGCATCTCCACGGAATACCCGGTGATGGCGGCGCACTCCTCCGCCATGCGCACCGCGTCCTCCTGGGTACCGGAGGCGCTGGCCGTGATGGCGGCGGTGTTCCCGGCGATTTCCTCCAGGGCGGCGGAGAGCTGTTCCGTCAGGCCGGAGAGCTCCCGGGCACTGCCGGTGGAGGTGCGGGTCCGCTTCCGAACCTCCCCCACCACGCCGCTGATGCGCTGAGAGCTGCCCTGGAGCGTGCCCATGGCGTCCCGGATGGGGGCGATGACGTACTTCCGAATGATACGCAGAGCCGCCCAGACCAGCAGTACGCCCGCCAGCAGCGTGGCCGCGCTGGTAGCTAGGGACACGGCGTACACGGCGGTCAGATGGCCCTTGGCCTCCTCCGCCCTGGCGCTGACGGAGGCGGAGAGCCCGTCCAGGTCCCGCTCCGCGGCGTCGATTCTGACGGCCACATCCCCATTGGCCATGGCGTAGGCCTCCTGGGTTTTGCTGTCGGCGCTGGCGCAGACCAGGTGGACCAGGGCGTGCTTGAAGGCGTCGTAATTCTCCAGCAGGGAGTGGTAGGACCCCTGGCCGTCCCCGGCCGCGTAGGGCTCGTAGTCCGCCAGCTTCCCGTCCAGGTCCGCCTCCTCCGCCTTGATCTCCTGGACCAGACGGATCATGGTGGCGTGATCCGCCGCCACGATGTGGCTCAGGGCCAGGCGGTGGAGATCCATCATGGAGCGGCGGATCTCCCCCAGCCGGGCCTCGCTGACCATGTACTCGTCTACGATGACACCGACCCCGGCGTGGACATTGTTGATGCTGAACACCGCCAGCAGGTTGCTCAGCAGCGTCACCAGGCCCAGCAGGACGATGGGCAGAATCAGGCGCTGCTGCAAGGTCATCTTTCCCTTCATGCGATCTCCTCCGTAGTCTTGTGGTCTCAGCGGGCCGTGACGCCCTCCGCCATGTGGTCCAGCTGGGATTGCAGGTCCGTGCCGGAGGGGTTCCCCCGGGCCATGTTCCCGGCGAACTCGGAAACCGGGTCCCAGAACTTGCCCCCCACCCGCTGGAGCTGGGAGAACTCCGACTGGGCCAGCAGGGCCGCGATAGCCGGGGAGTCCTGCACCTCCGGGGACTCGGCGGCCTGGATGTTGGCCGGGCCCTGGCCCCGCAGGGCGAAGCGCCGGGCCTGATTCTCCCGGCTGGTGATCCACTCCGCCAGGCGGGCGGCCCACACCGGGCTCTGAGAGTAGGCGTTCACGCCGATGAGCTTGCACCCGGAGAAGGAGGCCATCCGCACCTCCTGCCCCGCGCAGGTGAAGGCGGGCAGCCGGGCGGCCCCGGCGTTCTCGCCCCAGGCCTCCTGAACGGCCATGTCGTTCCACACGCCGCTGACCCCCGCAATCACGGACCCGTCCCGCACCCCAGCCAGGAACTCCTCGTCCGTCCGGCTGGCGAAGCCGGGGCTGGCGGCGATGTCCAGCATGGCCTGGGCCACGTCCACGCCCCGGATGGGGCCCTCCTGGCTGTTCCAGGTGCAGTAGTTGGTGATCCCGTCGTCGTTGAGGCCCACCTCCAGGCCCGTGTTGCCGAAGAAGGCGTAGACATACCAGGCGGAGCTCCAGTCCATGACCACCAGCCGCCCGGCCTGGGCGGCGATGTCCGTCATGCGGTTCAGGCTCTCCACGTCCTCGGGGCTGAAATAGGCTTTGTTGTAGTACAGGAAATAGCCGTTGTCCGCCGTCAGGGGATAGGCGTACAGCGTGCCGCCCACGCTGGCGGCCTCCACGGCGGCGGTGAGGCTGGCGGCGGCGATCTCCGCCGCGTTCTCCACGGGGTCCAGGGCCCCGGCGGCGGCCAGGGCCGACAGCTGGTCGTCGGCGAAGGTGAACACGTCCGGCCCGCCCTCCAGGTCCGCCAGCAGAGCGTCCTTGCAGCCGGACTCCCCCTGGGCCTGATAGGTGATGCTGAAGGACGCCTCGCCGGCGTAGCGGGCCTGGAAGGAGGCGATCATCTCCTCCATCAGCGCCTCGTCCTCCGCCGCCCCCCAGACGGTGAGGCGGACGGTCTCGGGCCCGGCGGGGCTCTCCGGCGGGGGCACCTCTTTCTTCCCGCAGCCGGTGAGCAGAAGCGCCAGGGTCAACAGCAGACAGATGATTCGTTTCATGGCAAGCACACCCTTCCTCTGGTTTTGCCGGCGCGGTCAGGCGGCGGCGTATCCCTGCGCGTCGAAAGCGTAGGTCCGCCCGTCCACCGTCAGCTCGGCGGAACGGACGAAGGTCCCGTCGGCCCGGCGGTAGCGCCAGCCGCCGTCGTCCTGGGTCCAGCCCTCGGGGCTGACGCCCTGGTCCAGCGCGCTGTTCAGGCCGATGGACTCCCGGGTCTTATCATCCTGGAAATGCCACCACTCCGAGTTCAGCCCGTTCATGCCCACGGCGCTCATATAGCTCTCCAGGAGCTCGGCGTTGAGGTTGTTCAAATAGGTCTCGGAGTACCAGCTCAAATCGTGGATCTCGCTCTGCATGGCCAGCTCCTCGCCGTCGTCCAGCCGTTCCAGCGTCAGGTCCAGGGCAATGCCCCGGTTGTGGGAGGAGATGGTCTTGGCCAGGAAGCTGCCCAGGTTGAACCGGCCGTTGTCCGTCATGAGCCGGGAGAGGGTCCCGCCGCCGGAAACGGGGTCGTTCAGCTGTTTCTCCGTGGTGTCGTAGGAGAACCGGGTGGCCTGCCTGGGGCGGAAAGCCTCGTAGATTTTCAGCCGCAGCCCGTCGGCCTGGGCGGCCTGGGCGGCGGTCAGCAGTTTTTTGGCGCAGGGGTACAGGTAGGGGACCAGGAAGGTCCCGTCCTCCAGCCGGACATCCTCATAGCCCGGAAGCACCGCGTGGGTGACCTCCCTGATTGGGGAGCCGTGGACGGCGAAGAGGGAGTCGTAGCTGTTGGTGATGTCATAGGCGCACAGGTCCCCCACGTACTCCGGCAGATTGATCATGCAGAACCGGCTGTCGATCCAGCCATACTCCCCGCCGTGGCGCACCCGGAACCAGTTCCCCTCCTCCGCCAGGACGCACAGGGTGGTCCCGCCGGGAATGGAGCCCAGGCGGTCCTTGCCGGGGTTCTCCCAGAAGTTCATGTTCTCAATGGGCCAGACGGTGGCGTAAAGGGGGGACACGGAGGCGTAAAAGGCGGCCTCCTCCGCCTGGAGGGTCTGCCCGGCGCCGTCAATCCCGGCCACCCGGAAGCGCTGGTAGGACCCGGAACCCAGACGCCCGGCGTCATAGCGCATCCTGGCCTGAGGGGCCAGGCGGGCCAGGGTCTCCCAGTCCTTCCCCGTCCACCGCTGGACCTGGAACTCGGCGCACCGGAGGCCGTTCCACTCCAGGGCGTAGGTCCGGGGGCCGGTCTCCTGGTATGTAAGGGAGAGCTGTCCGGTCTCCGGCAGGGCCTCCCCTCCCCCGGCGGGGGTCAGGGGAACCGCCGAAGGGGACGCGGCGGGGCCGCAGAGGATGAAGCCCCGCTTCTTCCACCCCGCCCGGACGGAAAAGCGCCGCAGGCTGGTCTCCCCCGTCTCCAGGGAGAGCTCCGTCTCCCCGGTGAGAGCCACGGGGACGCTGTTTGCCGCGCCGGGGGTGTGAAGCTCGTTGGCCTTGAAGACCTGATAGACCTCTCCCCCGCCGGTCCAGCGCAGGACCGCGGTCCCCTCCTCCAGAGAGCCGGAGACCGCCGGGGCCTCCAGGTCCTCCGGCAGGGTCAGGGCCGCCTTGAAGGTCTTCCGGCTCTTTATCTTTTTGGGGTTTCCAAAGAGGTCCTTCCCGTCGGCCACGGCCCAGACACGGACCTCCAGCTTCTCCCCCGCCGGAAGGTCCTCCAGCCGCGCGGCGGGGCGGGAGGCGTAGCTCTCGCTGTGAATCTCGCCGCAGCGGACCTCCAGCCGGTACAGCGCCGAGGGCCCGGTGGTCCCGGGCCAGTAGAGCTCCACGGCCCCGCCGCCGTCGGCGCAGACCAGCAGGTCCCCCTTCTCAAAGCCGGGGCGTCCTCCGCCTCGTGAGAGGAGCATCGCCGCCCCGAGAACCAGCGCCAGGGCGGCGGCAATGCCCGCCCCCCAGATCCAGGCCAGACGGCGAAGCTGGCCCCTGGTTCTGCGGCCCCTTCGCCTGAACGTGATATATCGCCGCCGTCCGTACCGTCCCGTAGCGCGCGCCTCCCTTCCATACAAGTATCCTCAGCCGCACCGGCTTTTCACTCTATAGAAATGATACACCGAATCCCAAGAAAGTCAAGGGCAATTCCGCCGGAGGAACTCTCGTGTTACCTCATACACCCGCCCGGTGGAGGCCACGCTCAGCCGCTCCTTGACGGAGTGTACGTCGTGGAGCTCCGGGCCGAGGGACACCGCGTCCAGCCCCGGCAGCTTCTCCATGAACAGGCCGCACTCCAAGCCGCCGTGGGTGGCCTCCAGGGTCCCCTCCCTGCCGCAGACCGCCTGGTAGGCCGCCAGGATCTCCTCCCGCAGGACCGAACTGCGGGCGAACTGCCAGCCGGGGTAGTTGCCCCGCAGGGAGAAGGCCCCGCCGCCGAGCTCCAGAATTGCCTTCAGCCGCTGGATGATCATCTCCTTCTGGGTGGCGATGCAGGACCGGACGGAGACGCCGAAGTAAAGCCCCTCCTCCCGCAGCTCTATCACGCCCATGTTCAGGGAGGTCTGCACCAGGCCGGGGAAGTCCGCGCTCATGGCCTGGACCCCCTGGGGCACCGCCAGCAGGGTGCGCAGCATGTTGGCCGTGGCCTCCGGGGAGAGGGCGGCATCCAGGGCAGTCCTCCCGCAGGTCAGCGTGACGCCGCCGTCACAGCCCGCGTACTCGTTTTTCAGGGCGGCGTCGAACTCCCGGATGAACGCCTCCAGCGCCGCCGCCCGGTCCGCCGGGACGGCGACCTTGGCGTGGTTCCGGGAGCAGATCACGTTGTCGAACTGCCCGCCCCGGATGTCCGCCAGGCGCAAGCCGGGGCAGCGCTCCATGGCGCTGTAGAGCACCCGGCCCATGACCTGGTTGGCGGAGGCCCGCCCCTTGTGAATCTCCGCGCCGGAGTGGCCCCCCAGGAGGCCCTCCAGGGCAAGCTCATAGCCCGTCTCGCCGCTGAGGGGCGTCCTCACGCCGGGCAGGAGGCAGTCCACCCGCACGCCTCCGGCGCAGGAGACGGTGAAGACCCCCTCCTCCTCGGAGTCCAGGTTCACCAGCTTCCGCCCCTTCAAATCGGAGCAGTCCAGGGCGAAGGCCCCCTCCATGCCCACCTCCTCGTCCACGGTGAACACCGCCTCCAGCGGCGGGTGGGAGAGCTCCTTGTCCGCCAGGATGGCCAGAATCATGGCCACGGCAATGCCGTTGTCCCCGCCCAGGGAGGTCTTATCCGCCCAGACCCACTCCCTGTCGGTGCGCAGGTCCAGGCCCTCCCTGGCCATGTCCTTGGGGCAGTCCTCGGTTTTGACGCACACCATGTCGATGTGCCCCTGGAGGATGACGGGGTCCTCCCCCTCCCGGCCGGGGCTGGCGTCCTTCCAGATGACCACGTTATTGGCCTCGTCCTGCCGACATTTCAGGCCCAGCTCTTTGGCGAAACCCACGCACAGGTCGCTGATTTGCTTGGTGTTGCCGCTGCCGTGGGGGACGGCGCACAGCTTTTCAAAATACTCAAATACCGCTTTCGGCTCCAGGCCGGACAGCACTGCCATAGGAAGTTCCTCCTTCAGATTTTCAAAATCAAGGACCGCCCCGCCTCTCCGGCGGGGCGGTCCTATTGTTCCCAATGACGCGGAAATTAAATGTCGCCCAGGCCGTCTTCCAGACCCAGATCGCCCTCCAGGCCGAACTCGCCGCCCTCGCCGGGGACCTCCTCCTCGGGCTCCTCCGTCACGGCGGGGACGAACTCGGAGAACCAGGCCTCCTCGGGCAGACCGGCCAGATAGGCGGGCAGATTGACCACGATGCCGTCCACGCTGTAGGGCAGCTTGATGCTGACCTCCTGGACCCGGGGCTCGTCGCCTTTCTTCTCGGTGATCTCCAGGGTCATTTTGAAGTTCTGGCCAATCCAGATGGCCATGCCCCGGTCCCGCTTGTTGAGCTTGGCCACCTGCTCGCCTTTGACGGTGACCACCACCTTTTCAAAGGCTTTGTACTCCTGGCCCTGGTAGTCCTCCAGGGTCTTGTTGTCAAAGTAGACGGTGTGCCCCCGGCCGATGACCATCATAACGGCGGCGATAACCGCCAGTATCAGCACCAGCAGGAGGGAAAAGAGGATTCTTCTCGTCTTCGCTTTCATCACGCGTCCTCCTTTTTCACCTGGGCCTCGGCCAGCTCACGGCCCGTCTGGCTCTTCGCCATGCGCTTTTTGGCCTCGTACATAATCAGGGCCACGGTGATGACGCCGTAGGACAGGAACACCCGGAAGTATTCGCCCACCATGGAGTCCCCGGTGATAAACGCGCCGGCGCCGGGGGCCACAATGAACATCATGTGGAACAGAATCACGCCCAGGAAGGCGTTGCCGATGCCCGCCTTCTCCACGGACGCGCCGCCCACCAGCAGGGCCGCGATGCAGAACATGCCGATTTGGGCGTGTCCGCTGTAGGTGGGCAGATTGCCCATATTTTGCAGGTAAATCACCATGCCGAAGCCGGCGAAGACGGTGGACATGACCACGGAGATAATCCGGGTGCGGTCCACGTTGATGCCTGCGGCCTTGGCCACCTCCATGTCCTGGCCCACGGCCCGCATGTCCTGGCCCAGCTTGGTGCGCCGGAACCACACGATGAACAGGCACAGCAGTCCCACCAGAATAAAGGTCAGCACGGGGATTTTCACGCCCATAATCCGAATGGCCAGCAGGTCGTCCAGGCACTGGCGCATGTTCAGCAGGCTGACGGTGTTGCGGATGCCATAGCCCCGGGGCAGCATGATACTGGGGTGGAGGATGGGTATGATGGAGCCCATGATATACAGCACCACCAGCATATACCAGCCGTTGATGAAGAAGTTGATGATATAGCTGGTAATCATTTCCCGGCCCTTGGCCATGTTCTGTAACGTGCCGCAGATGAAGCCCAGGAAGGCGGAGAAGGGAATGGAGAGAATCATGGCCAGCACGACGCCGGGGATGCCCCAGATCTGCCAGTCGGCCACCAGGATGATGGCGATCTCCGCGCCCATAGCCCCCAGGGTCATGGCGAAGTTCAGTCCCATGCCCGCCATGATGGGGAACAGCAGGCACAGCACCAGGAACAGGTTCCGGCCCATGCGGGTGACAATCTCGTTCATCAGGTAGCTGGGCGTAAAGCCCGCCATGGGGATGAAAATGGCGCAGATGATGATGAACATAATGGGTACGGTGTTGTTCTGCGCCAGCTCCAAAAGCCTCTTTCCGGCGGGGATGTTCTTTTTCTTGTTCATTTCGCACCCTCCGTCTTTCTGGTCAGGGCGTAGAGGACCATTCCGTTGGAGACGATGATTCGGATGACCTCGCTCATGTCTATGTGAATCGCGGAGTTCATGACCGTGGGGGTCATGGTCACGATTCCCTGGAAGAGAATTGTTCCGATGATGACGTTGGGGATACTGGCCTTGTTTACCGAGGCCCCACCAATCAGGATGGCCGCCACCGTGGGCATGGTCAGGTTGTTGGGGGAGTTATAGAGCTGCATAAAGCCGAAGCCCTGCTGGTACATCAGAATGCCCATGGCCCCCAGCCAGGTGGACATGATGACGGAGAGCATCCGCACCCGGTCCACGTTGATGCCCGCCGCCCGGGCGAAGGTGGGGTTGGAGCCCACCGCCGTCATGGCCGTGCCGGTCTTGGTGTGGAGGAAGGCCCACATGAGGAAGGCCAGCACAGCGAAGGCAATCAGGGACCCGGTGGGAATCCTGATCCGCTCCAGCGGGCCCAGGCCGATGTGCAGGGCGGCGGCGATTTTGGCGAAATCAATTTCCAGGAACCTGGCCAGCACCTGGTTATAGAAGCCGTCCAGGGAGATGGTGGGCCGCAGGCCGTTGCCCGACAGGCCGTACACCATGGTGGGGCTGGAATAGGGCAGCAGAAGCCACATCATGCAGAAAAAGGACATGACGGAAAAGCCCACATAGGTGGCAATCATCATCTCGCCGCCCTTGATGCGGTTCAGCAGCAGGCCATAGCCGCCCCCCAGAATCACCGCGAAGGGCGTGGCGATGACCGCCGCCATGACAAAGCTCATGGCCCCGGTGAAGCCCAGCTGGATGGACAGCGTGCCGCCCAGGAGGCCGCAGATGATGGCCAGGGGCAGGCCGAAGTTCAGCCCGCAGCCCGCGTGAATCATGGGCACCATGGCCAGGACCAGCACCGCGTTCCAGCTGAAGCGGTTGATGATGTTGGTAATCTGGGTGGGCAGGTCGACCCCGACGAAGGGGGCCAGAATCAGCAGCAGAAGCAGGAAGCCGGCAATAATCATCCGGGGCAGGCCGAACGAGGCCACCATTGCCTGTAAGGGAGTCATCTGCGCCTTTTCCAACTCCGTGATCCGGCGCGCCGGCGGAATGGTTTTCATCTCGTCGTTGAATTTGGATGGACTGTTATAGTTATAGTCTTTTTTCTCACTCATTACGACCCGCCTCCTTATACAACCTGGCTGACCATCAGCAAGCCGAACTCCTCGGAGGACGCCGCCGCGGGCAGGATGCCCGCCACCCGTCCGCCGGAGATGATGGCAATGCGGTCGCAGGTCTGCCGCAGCTCCTCCAGCTCGGAGGAAATCATGACGACGGTAACGCCGCTCTCCCGGTTGAACTGCTTCAGCGCCTCCAGCACCAGGGCCTTGGCGCCCACGTCGATGCCTCGGGTGGGCTCGGACACGAAGAGAAACTGGGGCTCCAGGGCGAAAGCCTTGGCCAGGCACACCTTCTGCTGGTTGCCGCCGGAGAGCTCCCTGGCCTTCTGCTTGGAGCTGGTGCATTTGATTTGCAGCTGGTCAATATACTTCTGCGTTACCTGGCAGATGCCCTTCTCGTCCCGCCACTTGACCAGGCCGCCCAGGAGCTTTTTCAGGAACTTCTCCTGGATCTGCATGGCGGGGAACGCCACGTTCCACTCCAGGCTCTCGTCCAGCAGGAGGCCCACCTCCCGCCGGTCCTCGGACACAAAGGCCAGAGAGGAGTTCAGGCACTTGCGGGGGCTGTTCAGGGGAATCTCCTTCCCCCGGAACTCCACTTTTCCGCCGGCCTCGTAGAGGCCCATAACGCCGTTGGGGATACCCAGCTTGCCCTGGCCCGCCAGGCCGCCGATGCCCAGAATCTCCCCCTCCCTGACATCCAGGGTAACATCCCGCACGGTCTCGCCGGGCATGTCCACCCAGAGGTTCTGAATGGACATAATGGTCCCCGCCCCGTCGTTGGGGGCCTTCGCCTCGCCGGAAGCGGAGGCGCTCTGCACGTCCCGGCCCACCATCCAGCGGGTGATGTCCTCCACGCTGGTCTCCTTGGCGGGCACGTCCCGGACTACGTGGCCGTCCCGCATGACCACCACCTTGTCGCACACCGACAGGATCTCGTGGAGGCGGTGAGTGATGAAAATAACGGAGATGCCCCGGGCAGACATGCCGCGGATGGAGTCCAGGAGGGCCTCGGCCTCCTTCTCCGTCAGCACGGCGGTAGGCTCGTCCAGGATGAGGAGCTTCAGCTGGTCCTTGCTCAGCTCCCGGGCGATTTCGGTGAACTGCTTGTGCCCCACGGGCATGTCGCTGATCACCATCCGGGCGTCGATCTCCACGCCCATTTTCCGGATGGCCTCGACGGAGCGCCGGTCCATCTCCTTATAATCCAGCGTGTTCAGCCGGTCGCCGAACACCTCTGAAACAATATTCTTCTTGCAGGGCTCCCGATTCAGGAGGATATTTTCCGTCGCCGTGAAGCCGGGAATCAGGGAGAACTCCTGATGAACCATGCCGATGCCCGCTTCCAGCGCCTCAAAGGGGGTGTTGAACGACACCTTTTGGCCGTTGATCAGGATGTCGCCGCCGTAGCCGCCGGTTTCCCGGATCACGTCCATGCCGAAGAGAATTTTCATCAAGGTGCTTTTGCCCGCGCCGTTCTCGCCGCACAGGCCCAAGACCTCGCCCTCACCCAGGGTAAAATTGATGTCGGTGAGGACCTGGTTGCCGAAGAAGTCTTTCTTTATGTTCTGCATTTGCAGCAGGGGAGCGCCGTTATTTGTCATACATCTGCCCTACCTATCCGTTGTACATAAAAATGGGAAGGGGGAGGAGGACTGGTCCTCCTCCCCTAGCGCGTGTTTTTTAGCTGACGGTGTAATACTTTTCGGGAATCTCCACGTCGGCGTTGCCCATGAAGCGGCCGGGATTACCCATGATATAGGTATCCTGGTAGATCAGGAACACATTGTCGCTCTTGACTCCGGTGGTGGCGTTGGTATATCCCGCGCCGTTCCACTGGGCCTTGGGAGAGTAGACGTTCAGAGCGGCGGACACGGCGTCCATATCCGTGATTTCGCTGACTCCGTTGATGACGTTTTTGGCGTGCTCGGCCAGGCCGGCGGACAGGGTATAGCCATAGGAGTACGCCCAGGTGCCGAAGTGGTCGGCGGCGCCCTTCTCAACCAGGGCGGACTCCACCTTGGCCAGAATCTTCTCAAAGTCGCCGGCTTCCTCGGTGAGGTCCAGGCCCAGAGCGCCGGGATAGCCCATCAGAGGAGAGGGCAGGTCGGCCTCGATGAAGTAGCCGCCGTACTCGACCAGCTGCTTCAGCAGGGGCTCGGTGTGGGCGTCGTTGGTGCAGAAGTAGGCGGCATTTTCGCCGTATTTCTGAACCCAGGCGGGGACGTTCTCCAGGATATAAGCCTGGGCGCCGGGGATGCCAACGTCGGAGGTCGGGTCGGGAGCGGTCTCCAGGACGAACTCCATGTTGAACTCCTTGCAGGCCTCACGCATGACGGCCACGCGGCGGCTCATGGTCTCATAGGCCATGTGGCGGGGGAAGGAGATGTGGACGAAGGTGTCCGCGCCCAGCTCGTGGGCGGTGCGGATGATCAGGTAGCCGCGGGACACGAAGTCGTTGTTGCACACCAGGTCGGCGGCGGAGCCGATCTCAGGCAGGTCCTCGTGGGCCTCGCCGGCGATGCAGATGATGTCAGGACGGGTCTCCTTCACCTTGCGGAAGGCCTCGGTGGTGCCGGGGACGGCCTGGTTGACGATAATGGCCTTCATCAGGGGGTCGTCAGCCATGTTGACAATCTTCTGAATGGTGGTCTCCAGCTCCTCGGTGAAGTTGTCGGGGTAGATGTCCAGCTTGACCATATCCTCGCCGTACTTGGCCTGGAAGGCCTCGGCGCCCCGGCGGTCGTCCTCGGACTGGGAGACGGAGCCGGTGATGATGC
>CAJUJW010000051.1 GCA_910586735.1 uncultured Oscillibacter sp.
GGGGTCCTTGTCGATCTCCCGGGCGATGATGGCCTTCTGCTGGTTGCCGCCGGACATACTCCGGGCCGCCGTCACGGGGCCCTGGCCGGACCGCACGTCGTACTGCTCGATGAGCCCCACGGCGTACTCCCGGATGGCCTTCCGCTTCAGGAAGCCCGCCGGGGTGACGAAGTGGCTCTCAAAGTACCGCTGGAGCACCATGTTGTCCTCCAGGGAGTAGTCCAGCACCAGGCCGTGCTTGTGCCGGTCCTCGGGAATGTGGCTCATGCCGGAGGTGCTGCGCTTGCGGATGGGGGTCTTGGTGATGTCCTGGCCCCCCAGGGTCAATGTGCCCTCCTTCAGGGGCTCCAGGCCGGAAATGCCGTAGACCAGCTCCGTCTGGCCGTTTCCGTCGATGCCGGCGATGCAGACGATCTCCCCCCGGCGCACCTGGAAGGACACGTTTTTCACCGCGTTGTTGTTGTGGCGCTTTGAGGCGACGGTCATGCCCCTTACGTCCAGAACGACCTCGCCGGGCTTGGCGGGGACCTTCTCGACGGCAAAGCTCACGTCCCGGCCCACCATCATGCGGCTGAGTTCCGCCGGGTCCGTCTCCGCGATGTTCACGGTGCCTATGTACTTCCCCTTCCGCAGCACGGAGCAGCGGTTGGCCACGGACATGATCTCATTGAGCTTGTGGGAGATGAAGAGGATGCTCTTCCCCTCGGCGGAGAGATTCCGCATGATCTGCATCAGCTCGTCAATCTCCTGGGGGGTCAGCACGGCGGTGGGCTCGTCGAAGATCAAAATCTCGTTCTCCCGGTAGAGCATCTTCAAGATCTCCGTCCGCTGCTGCATGCCCACGGTGATGTCCTCCACCAGGGCGTCCGGGTCCACCCGGAGGCCGTACTTCTCGGACAGGGCCAGGACCTTCTCCCGGGCCTCCGCCTTCTGGAGGAAGCCGTGCTTGCAGGGCTCCACGCCCATGATGATGTTGTCCAGGACGGTGAAGCACTCCACCAGCTTGAAGTGCTGGTGGACCATGCCGATCCCCAGGTCGTTGGCGTCGTTGGGGTCCTTGATGGAGACCACCTGGCCGTCCTTTTTGATGACGCCCTCCTCCGGCTGGTACAGGCCGAAAAGCACGCTCATCAGCGTGGACTTCCCGGCGCCGTTTTCGCCCAGCAGGGCGTGGATCTCTCCCTTTTTCAATTGCAGGGTGATATTGTCGTTGGCCACGATGCCTGGGAACCGTTTGGTGATATTCAGCATCTCAATGGCGTAGCTCTGTTCCAATTTCACGACCTCCTTCTTCTCTGTTTCCCGGAACCTATTACAGAAAATGGTTCGTATACATTGTACCATATCCCGGCGGAGATTTCAAAGCATTTTTTGCAAATTTTACAAAGGGCAAAAAACGAGGACGGGAAATTCCCGTCCTCGTTTCAGACGCAGGGCTTGCTTACTTGATGTTGCCCAGGTCGTTGACTTTGATATTGGAGACTTCGGGCATGGCGGAGATGTCGTCAGAGACGGTGATTTTCCCGTCAAACATATCCTTCACCAGGGCCTTGTAGTCGTCCTGGGTGAAGCCGTCGCCCCACAGGGTGGTGTCCATGGGCAGCAGGACATAGTTGGCGGAGGGATCGTCGCCGGAGACCAGGCCCAGGGCCTCGGCCTTGCCGCCGTAGTTGGCAAAGTTGCCCGCAGCCACTTCGTCCAGCATGTGGTTGACCGTGGCGGCCAGGCCCTTCATGGCGGAGGTCAGGGTCACGTTCTCGCCGTAGGCCGCGTCCAGGCTGAAGCTCTGGTCCACGTCCACGCCGATGACCTTGGTTCCGGGGACCTTGGCGGCCGCCTCACCGGCGGAGGTGCAGATGCCGCCGCCGCAGGCGAAGACCACTTCCACGCCCAGGTTCTGATACCAGTTGTCGGTGTAAGCGGTGATGTCGGGGTCTCCGAAGAACTGGTTGCCGTAGACATATTCCACCACCACGTCGGTGAGGCCCAGCTCGCCGGCGGCGGCGTCGATGCCCTGAACATAGCCATAGCCGAAGCGCTGCACGGCGGGGACGGCCATGCCGCCCAGATAGCCCAGGTGCTTGTAGCCCAGCTTCACGGCGGCGTAGCCGGCCATGTAGCCGCAGAGCTCTTCCTTATAGACGGCGCAGTACACGTTCTCGGGGACCGTTCCGCCCACGTCGCCCTCGCTGACATCCAGGGCGATGAAGGTGATTTCGGGATAGGTGTCCGCCGTCTGGGTGATGGTCTCGCCGAAGGCGAAGCCCGGCATGACGATGACATTGTAGTCCTCGTCGGCGGCCTTTTCCACCATGGCCACGCGCTCGGCGGTGGAGTCACCGGCGGGCTTGTAGTAGGTGAAGTCCACGCCGTTGGCCTCGCACCAGGCCTTGCTGGCCTCGTAGGTGGTCTGGTTAAAGGACTGGTCCGTGATGTCTCCGTAGTCGGTGATCATGGCGACCCGGATGTCGGCCCCGCCCTCGTCTCCGCCGGTGGTATCGGCGGGGGTGGTGCCGGCGGGCTCCTGCTGGCTTCCGCCGTCGGCGGGAGCGTCGGTCTTGCCGGAATCTCCGCCTCCGCAGGCGGCCAGAGACAGAACCATTGCCAAAGTCAGCAGGATCGCAAATAACTTCTTCATGGGTAATCAACCTTCCTTCCAATATGTTCCTCCGGTCAGAGCCGGAGTTCTCGGCCTCAAAGGGCCAAGCCCATTATAACAACCCCGTCCAAAAATTTCAACTGAATTTGCAAATTGTTTTCCTTTTGGGAAAAACGCCGGAATTCCGTTCCCTCACCTCTCCGCCATTTGGACGGCGGTCTCCAGGGCAATCTCCATCATCTCCGTCAAAGAGCTCTGCCGCTCCGCCGGGGGCAGGGCCTCCTTGGTGACCAGGTTGTCGGTGACGGTGCAGATGGTCAGGGCCCGCTTCCCCGCCTCGGCGGCGTTCAGGTAGAGCCCCGCCGTCTCCATGTCGATGGCCAGCACCCCCATGGGGGCCCATTCCAATCCGCTGCCGTGCTTGTAGTAGAACACGTCGGAGCTGAGGATGTTCCCCACCGGGGGCTCCACGCCCCGTTTCCGGGCCGCCGCCACGGCGGTCTCCAGCAGGGTAAAGTCCGCGATGGGGGCGAAGACGCCGGGGAGGCGCAGATGCCGGGCAAAGCTGGAGTCCGTACAGGCCCCCTGGGCAATCACCAGGTCCCGCAGCTTCAATTTCTCGCTGAGGGCCCCGGTGGTGCCCACCCGGATGATGTTCTCCACGCCGTAGAAGTGGAAGAGCTCATGGGAGTAGATGCCGATGCTGGGCATGCCCATGCCGGAGGCCATGGCGGACACGGGGACGCCCTTGTAAGTCCCCGTCCAGCCCTGAATGCCCCGGACGTTGTTCACCAGCCGGGGGCTCTCAAAGAAGGTTTCGGCGATGAATTTGGCCCGAAGGGGGTCGCCGGGCATAAGGACGGTTTTGGCGAAGTCACCCAGGGCGGCCTCGTTGTGCGGGGTGCCCATCTCAGCCCTCCATGGCCTTCACGGCCTTGACGATGCGGCTGGTGCCCAGGCGGGAGGCCCCCAGGTTGATGAAGTCCTCCGCGTCCTTCAGGTCCGCGATGCCCCCGGCGGCCTTGATTTTCACATTGGGGCCCACGTGCTTGGCGAAGAGGGCCACGTCCTCCCGGGTAGCCCCGCCGCCGCCGAAGCCGGTGGAGGTCTTGATGTAGTCCGCCCCGGAGGCGGTGACGATTTCGCACATTTTGACTTTCTCCTCGTCGGTGAGGAGGCAGCACTCGATGATGACTTTCAGCAGTTTCCCCTTGCAGGCGGCCTTGACGGCCTTGATTTCCTCCAGGAGCGCGTCCCATTTTTTGTCTTTCACCCAGCCGATGTTGATGACCATGTCCACCTCTTCCGCCCCGTTTTCCACGGCGTCGGAGGCCATGAAGCACTTGGCCGCCGTGGTGTCGTATCCGTTGGGGAAGCCGATGACCGTGCAGATAGGGAGGCGGCCCGCCGCGTACTCCGCCGCCTGTTTCACGTGGCTGGCGGGGATGCAGACGCTGGCACATTGGTACTTGATTCCGTCGTCGCAGATGGCCTTGATCTCCTCCCAGGTCGCCCCCTGGGCCAGGAGGGTGTGGTCGCACTTTCCAAGAATTTCCTTCAGTTCCATTTCAGCGTTCTCCTTTATATTGATATTATTCCGTCGTCCGGGGAAAAGGTCTGTTGTTTAATTATACCAGACCCGCCGCCGTCTGTCCAGGGGGAGGGCCTGTGGGGGAATGGATAATGGATAATTGACAATGGACAATGTATAAGTTCTACCGGGAGAAGGGTGGGGCCAGGAGGAACGGGCCGCCGAGGGCGGCGGCCCCTACGGGGTGTTCTACCGATAGGAGCAGGAACCCAGGGGACAGGCGGCAGATTGCCGCCCCTACAGGCTATTCTGCCGATAGAAGGCGGTAGGAGAACAAGCCCCGCCAGCGCCAGGGCAGCGGCAGCGGAAAGAGAAGGAAGTCGATTCGATGACCTCCAATCCCCCCCTGCCCGTCAGGGCGTGTACAGGCCCCCCTTACGGGGGGAAAGAGGCTCCCCTGCCTCTTGCAAAACCCACCCAGCCGTGCTACAATATGACGAACACTCTAGATGGAGGCACATCCCATGAAAAAAAGAATCCTATCCCTGCTCTGCGTTCTGGTCCTGCTGCTGGCCGCGGTTCCCGCCGCCTCCGCCCTGGAGGGGGAGGCCCAGCGGGCGGCGGACACCCTCTCGGAGCTTCAGCTTCTGGACTTCGTCCCTGCGGCGGACGCCTTCAAGCGTCCCGCGTCCCGCACCTACGCGGTGCAGCTGCTGGCCCGGCTCTACGGGCTCTCCAAGGACGACCTGCCCTCCGGCGCTTACGACTACGCCGTGTCCCAGGGCTGGGTCACCGTCACCAGGGCCCAGGGGGACCCCATCCCCGCCGCCGAGTTCTGCGCCGATCTCCTGCGCCAGCTGGGCTACGAGGGCTTCACCGATGAAAACGCCGACCTCTTCGCCCGCCGGGCCGCCCTCACCACCCGGGACTACGGCGAGACTCTGACCCTGGGAGACCTGTACCAGCTTCTGCGGGACGCGCTGACCTTCCCCGACACGGAGGGCGTCACCCCCGCCCAGCGCCTGGTGGACAAGGGCCTGTGCACCCAGGAGCAGATTCAGGACCTCTTCCCCGAAGAGCTGACCGCCCGGCAGATCGCCGACCGGCACATGGCCGCCGTCTTCGAGCTGGATGTCTTCTACACCAAAAAAGCCTATAAAAACAACCGGTCCAGCAACGGCGGCAGCGCCTTCTTCGTCTCCGCCGACGGACTGGCCGTCACCAACTACCACACCCTGGACGGCGCAGTGGTGGCCACCGCCACCCTGATCACCGGGGAGACCTTCCCGGTGGAAAAGGTCCTCTTCTTCGACCCCAGCGCCGACATCGCCCTGATTAGGGTCTCCAGGACCTCCGCGGACGGGAAGACCGTGGTTCCCTTCTTCTCCTGTCTGGAGCTGGAGGAGGAGCCGGAGGTCCGCCGGGGCGACCGGGTCTATACCCTCAGCGTGCCCCTGAGCATCACCCCGGCCATCAGCGAGGGCATCGTCAGCTCCACGGACCACATGATTCCCAAGTTCACCCTCCCCTGCATCGTCAACACCGCCGACATCTCCCACGGAAGCAGCGGCGGGGCCCTGCTGAATGCCTACGGCCACGTGGTGGGCGTCACCTCCGGGGCCTATGAGGCCGGCAACAGCCTGTACATCTCCATCCCCCTGACCCCCGTGCTGGAGGCCGACTGGGAGGCCGAGGGCCTCACCCTGGAGGAGGTCATCAAGGCCATGAAGGAGATTAAGGAGCAGAAAGCCCAGGGGTGACTTCCCCTTCCCGGAGGGCGTCCCGAAATTCCCGGAGAATTTTCTCGAATAGCACTTGAAAACCCGGGAGACTTGTGGTAATATAAAAAGCTGTCAAATATGCTTCACGCCCCGCGTGATTCAACTTGGAGGTAAACTGCTTTGAGCTTGAAAATCGTCATCACCGTTCTCCAGCTCCTCTGCGGGCTGGGCATTATCCTCATCGTGCTGTTCCAGTCCGGCAAGAGCGCCGGCCTCTCCGGCGCCATCGGCGGCGTGGCCGACTCCTTCCTGGCCAAGAACAAGGCCAAGACCATGGACGCCAAGCTGGCCCGGGCCACCAAGTGGATCGGCGCCCTGTTCCTGGTCCTGACCCTGGTGCTGCTCATCCTCGGCTGAGAAAAACGCAGACCGTCCCCCGGAAAACCGGGGGGCGGTTTTTTCCGCGTTCTGCCCTGAAAAAACTTTCAAACAAATGTTTGCTTTTCCGGCAGGAGTGTGGTATACTATAGAAAACTGCCGTGTACATTCGTCTCCCTGCGGCGCACAGGAGGTCTCACTTATGGCGAAGCTCACCCATATGCAGCAGAAGGTTTACGACTACATCGTCTCCTGCATTCAAACCCAGGGCTACCCGCCCTCCGTGCGGGAAATCGGGGACGCCGTGGGGCTCAAGTCCCCCTCCACCGTCCACTTCCACCTCAAGCACCTGGAGGAGGCCGGCGTCATCGCCAAGGGCGCGGGAAAGGGCCGGGCCATCGCCCTGACCGAGTCCCCCGCCCCTAAAAACCAGGTGCCCATTCTGGGCCACGTGGCTGCGGGCAGCCCTATCCTGGCGGAGGAGTGCATCGAGGACTACCTGCCCTTCGACGCCGGAGGGCGGGAGCGCGAATACTTCGCCCTGCGGGTCCGGGGCGAGTCCATGCTGAACGCGGGTATCCTCCCCGGCGACCTGGTGGTGGTCCACAGCCAGCCCACGGCCCGTCACGGCGAAATCGTGGTGGCCATGATTGAGGACGAGGCCACCGTCAAGCGCCTGTCCCTCCGGGGCGGCCAAATCTGGCTGCTGCCGGAAAACGACGACTACTCCCCCATCGACGGCACCTACGCCCAGATTCTGGGGAAGGTGGCCGCCGTGGTCCGGCGCTACTGAGCCTCCCAAATACAGCAAGGCCGGGGCCTGTAAAGGCTCCGGCCTTGTTTGCGTTTCAGGTCTGCGCTCAGGCGTAGGTGTCGATATACTCGCCTACGCCGGGGGCGGAAGGCAGCATGGCCAGCTCGCCCATGGCCTGCTGCTCCATGTCGTTCATGACGCGCTTTTGCAGACCCATGGAATACTGCATCTCCAGCCGCGCGGAGCTCATCTCCATGGCGGCCATGGCAATATCGTTCATCATTTCTCGGTCTCTCCTTTCTTCGGGTTTTGCTTTCTGGAGGCGGACAGCCCCCCCAGCAGTCCCAGCAGTTCGGCGGGGGCCGCCTCTTCCACGGCGGAATCCTGGTTGGCCAGCTTGGCGTCCAGCAGCTCACGGCGGAGGATGGACACCTCCGGCGGGGCGTCGATGGCCAGGCGGACCCGGCCCCCCTCGATGGAAATCACCGTGACCCGGACATCCTCCCCGATGACCACGGACTCGCCGGTCCTGCGCTGTAAAATCAGCAAGGCGCATCCCCCTCCCCGCGGCTGAACTCCGCCAGGGGGTGCCGCATCTCATAGTGCTCCATGATGACCTGCCGGGCCTCCCGGGTCTCCGGGTGAATGACCAGGGGGCACTTCAGGTTCACGGTGCTGGCGGAAACCGGGTTCTTCACCGCGCAGAGCACGTAGAACCCCAGATCCCCAGCCTCCGCCACGCCGAACTGCCGCAGGTCCGCCGGCTCCAGCTCCGGCGCGTAATCCGGCAGCAGCGTAAAGGGGTCCAGCACCACGAAGGCCAGGGCGGGGGTGGCCACGCTCTGGAGACAGAGCATGCCGCCGCCGCTGCCCTCGAAGGGCAGCAGGAGAAAAGCCTGCTCCTCCTCGAAGCCGATGATTCCCGCCGGGAAGCGGATCACGTCCTTGGCCTCGTACTCGATCTCCCCGAAATACTTGCTCTGGAGCTTCAACATCTCCGTCATGCCTTCACGTCCACCGGCTCATAGTTGGGATCGGCGGAGGGGGGCACGTAGAGAGGCCCGCCGATATACTTGACGATGACCTCCGGCCGCTGCTTCACGGAAATCTCAATGTCGCCGGGGATGAACTCAAACTCGGTCTGGTTGATCCGCCAGTCGAAGTTCAGTTTGTCCATCTCATAGCGGATGTTCATCTCCCCGGGGTTCCAGTCGATCTCCGGCCCCTCGGAGGGGATGAAGGTCATGCCGGGCTGGCTGAACATCTCTTTGCTGATGGCGGTTTTGGCAAGCTGGGCCTGCACGTCCTCGCCAATCTTGGCCTTCAAGTAGAGTTCTCCTTCCTGCGCGAGGGCGGCGGTGGCGCTGTAGGCGGCCTGCCGGCCCTTCTGTGCGCTCTGCTCGATGCTGCGGGGGGCGGTGGGAACGATGGACTGGCGCATTTCAAAGGTGTCCATGTTCAGCTGAATAGGGCGGCTCTTGATGCTCAGCCCCCCCTTGTCGCGGGAAACCTCCAGTTCCGCTGTGCCCCGGGTGTACTGCAACTGCGCCCGGGAGGTCCGCATCTCGATCTCGATGGGGACGCTGGTGATTTCAAGCAGTTGTCTCATAGGTCATGGCGCACTCCTTTCTCATAGATAGATAGTATATCAGAAATTCATATAATCCATCAGGCTCTGGGACAGGACGCTGTTGCCCACCTTCAGGGCCGTGTCGTAGCAGTACCGGGCAAACATGTAGTCGGAGATGGCCCCGGCGGGGTTGGCGTCCTCCAGCTCCATGTACTGCTGTTTCAGGGAGTCCTTCGTGTCGGTGAGAAGCTCGCTGTTGTCCCGGAGGAAGCCGCTCTGGGTGTCCATTTCCGTCCAGCGCTCCCGGAAGACGCTGTTGCTGTCCTCGAACGCCTGGGCCAGGGCGTTGAAGCGGTCCTCGTCCTCGGGGGAGGCCCAGTTGCCGTCGTCCTTGCTGCACCGCTGGAGAATCTGGCCCATTTCGTTGACGATGGAGATGATGTTTTTCGGGATATTCTCTACCGTGGTGGTGGTCCCGTCGTCGTTTTTCAGTTCCACGCTCTTGGTCCCGTAGCCGTCCATGAAGTAGATGCCCTGGAGAGAGCTGTCGAAAACCGTGGAGGTCACCACCTCGCCGTTCTGCTCCTTGTGGCCCAGGCCCACGTCGATGTCCTTCCGCTCCTGTTTCAGGAAGTATTCCATCTTCTTCACGTCGGCGGGCGCGTCGGAGTCCACGGGGACGCCCCGGTAGTAGAGCGCCTGGGCGGCCTCGCTGACTTCGTTGGTCCCGGTGCCGTCGGCTTTCAGGTATTTGAAAGAGGAGGTCTCGTCATACTTTTCGTTTTCCTTGGGGACCAGATTGGCAATCTGAGCGTTGGTGGTTCCCTTTCCGTCGGGCGTTAGAAACTCGCCGTAGCGGGGGTCGTCCACGTCTGCCACCGTGGCGTTTTTGGTAAACTCCTCATCATAATTGGGGTTCTTCTGGGGCACTTGCAGGGCGTTGGCGGGGTCGTTGGTATACAGCTCTCCGTTCTGGGCCTTGGCAGGGTCAATCTCATACTGGAAAGCCCTGGCGTGGTCCGGGTTCGTGGCGTCCGGGTTGGCGATATAGGCGGAGTTCTCCTTGGGCTCCCAGGTGAAGGGGGCGTTCAGGGTGTCCGCCCCGGCGAAGACGTAGTTTTCGCCATAGCGCCCGTTCATGATCTGGGCGATGTCCTTGGCCTTGGCGCAGAGGGACTGGCCCAGAGCGGGGCGGCCCGGGCCGGTGGGGCCGCTCAGGCTGCGGATGATGCTGGCCACGGAGGCGTCGTCCGCCCGGGAGTACAGGTCCGTGGAGGCGTTCTCCAGGGCGGACCAGGCCACGTCGTACTTGTGGCGCAGGGACTCGTTGACCTCCAGCTGGCTGCTGGCCCGCCAAAAGGACCGGCGGATCTGAAAGCACCGGGTGGCCAGGGCGGGGTCCTCGGCGTAGGAGTTGAAGAGCCGCCCGGTCAGGACCGTTTCCATGGCCTTGGCCATGGTATTGTTGGACCGGTTCAGGCTGTAGCGGTAGTTCTTCAGCGTGCCCACGGTGGTCATTCTTGGAATCATATGGCTTTCTCCTCCTTCTTATCAGGTCGTCATGCCCGTGTTGTTAATGAGTTTGTCCAGCACGCTGTCTATGGTGGTCATCATCCGGCAGGCCGCGTTATAGGATTTCGCGTACATCATCAGGTTCATGGCCTCGTCGTTGAAGTCCACGGAGGAGACGGAGTCCCGCTGCGTGTCGATGGAGAGGACGTTCTGATAGTTGGCCTCCAGCATGGTGCCCGTGTAGTTCTGGTCCGCGCCCAGGGTGGTTCCGATGTTGTTCCACATTTCGAAGAACGTGCCGTTGAACATGGCCTTTTCGCTGGCGCCCTCGCAGCCCTCCAGGTCCGTGGGGAAGAAGTCGAACTTCTGCTCGCCCACCACGTACTCGAAGTGGCGGATGTTGTCGCTCTGTCCGGAGGCGGGCTCCAGGTCGCCGGGAGGGCACTCCAGCGCGCAGACCAGGACGTGGTTCTTGCTCCAGGTGTCGGAGATGGAGATGTTGGAGGCGTTGATTTCCGAGGGGTCGTCGTTGTCCGGATTGTTGCTGAACAGCACCTCGCCCACGTGGATGCCCTTGGCGTTTCCTCCCCAGCCGGGTTCCACAACGGCGCCGTTCTCATCCAGAACGTCGTCTTTGTTCTCGGGGATGAATTTCTGGGTCGTGGCGTCGTATGTCTGCCCCTTGAGGTAGGCGTTGATCATGTCCGTCTCGGAGATTTTCGCGTCCTTGAGCTCCTGGTCCGTCAGGCCGTCCACGCCGATCTGCTTTTTGATCTCGTTCTGGGTATCCGTTTTCATTTTCTCCCAGTCCTTGTTGAGGTACTGGTCTTCCCCGTTCAGCGTGATTACCGTAATGGGCACGCCGATTTCCTTGCCCTGGTCGTTGGTCCCCTTCTGAATGAAGTTTCCGTCCGGGTCCCGCAAAAAGCCCTGGTTGGTGTCGTTCATGACCTTGGCGAACTGCTTGGCCAGCAGGTCCAGGGTCTTCTGATAGTAGGAGATGCCCCGCTTGCTTCCGGCCTTTTCGTCGATGTTGGCGATGACACCCTCGTCCGTAAACTCGCCTTCCTCGGTGAGGAGCTCCCGGAAAGCCTGGATTTTTCCGCTGATGTCGTTGTCGTCCAGGGCCACGGGCTTGGTGACCAGCTTCTCATAGACCTGCTTGGTGTAGGTGTAGTCGTCGGGCTGGGGCGGGTTGTTGGTCACATTGGGCTTCAGGGTCCGGGTGTAGAAGGTGACGGTGGTGTCGCCCTCGGCGGGGACGCCCGCCTCCTCGGTGCTGGCCCGGTTGGTCCGCACGTTCCAGGTCAGGCCCGCCGGAAGGTCCGCCGCCTCCACGGCCTCCGCCGCGTAGAGATTGCCGCCCACATGGAGATCACCCTTTTTGTTTTTCAGCTCGGTGATCATCAGGCCGTAGTAGGGATTGTCTTTATCGGTCAGGACGGTGGCGTCCCGGATGTCGGCGACGGGGGTCTCTTTGATGACGTTTCCGTCGGCGTCCTTTACCTGGTTCAGGTAGGGGGAGCTCACGTAAGCCTGGCGCATTTTGGCCATCTCGTCCAGGTCGGCGATTTCGCCGTTGGCGGCCTTTTCGTCCAGCAGCTTGTTCAGGGCGTCCAGCGCCTCAGAGGGCTCATCCAGCTTCACGCCGTAGTAGGGGTTCGTCATGGGGACGCCCAGGTTGATATGGGCGCTGAACACGCCGTCCACCAGGAGGGACTCGTCGGTCTTGACGGATTTGTCCGGGTTGATGTTGTCCAGGGAGATGGTCAGCTTTTCCACCATGACCCCGGCGGCGATTTCCTCCTCGCTGTAGGTCACGTTGATGTCAATCAGCTCGGAGAGCGCGTCGATCTCCAGGTTCCGGGAGTCCCGCAGCTCCAGGGCGGGGTCGCCGTGGATCTCACACTTGCGGATCTCCTCGTTCAGGGAACGGATGATGTCCAGGTGCTTGTTGACCTTCTCCAGGTTCTGGTTCAGCTTGGTCACGGTGTTCTCCCGGACCTGTTCCAGATCCGAGGCGTAGTTGTTGAACATGGAAACCAGGTTCTGGGCGTACTGCCGGACGGTGTTGTCATACTCCTGGTGTCCGGTCTCGCTGGTCAGGTCCTTGAGGGCGGCGGCCAGCTCGCTGAACTCCAGGCCCAGGACGCCGAAGCCCTTTTCGCCCTTGCTCTCGTCGCCCTTGCCCACCTCGTCCAGAATCTGCTTGATTTCGTCCAGGCCCTCCATGCGGCCGTCCTGATAACCCAGCTTGGCGTTCTCCGTCCGGTAACGGATGTCCAGGTAGGGGCTGCGGATTTGAGAGAGGCTCTTCACCAAAGCGCCCTGGCCGGTGCGGATGTCGCCCTCGGCGTAATAGCGGTCCGCCCCGGCGGCATAGAGGCTGACCTGGTTCAGGCGCTGGCGGGTGTAGCCCGGGGTGTTGATGTTGGAAATATTGTTGCCCGTCACGCTCAGGCCGGTCTGGGCGGCGTAGATCGCCAACCGGGCCTGGGTGAACGCGCCGAAAGTACCAATGCCCATATCAAAAAACTCCTTTATGTCTTCTCGCGTCAGGCGCGGAAATCCGTCTTCATGGACGGCGGGGGAGCGCTCTCCGTCTCCCGTTTGTAGCCGGGCCCGGCCTCGCCCCCGGCGGGAGGGCCGCCCATCTGGACGATGACGCTCTCCACCTCCCGGAGAGTCTGCTCCAGGAGGTTCCGGGTCCTGCTGGACATCTTCTGATAAGCCTGATAGCGGCCCTGGAGCTCCTCCACCGTCTGCCGGGCCTCCGCCTGGAGTTCGGGGGGAAAGCGGTCCGGGACCTTGCTCAGCGGCACGTTCTGCAGCCCCAGCTTGGGAAGCAGTTTATCCCGCGTCAGCTCCAGGCCCCGGAAGTTCAGGGCCTGGGCCTGTTCCTGATTCAAAAGCTCGTTCAGCACCATCAGGTCGTCCGCCTGGGCGGCGGCCAGCTTTTTCTCGTTCAACTCGGTGAGACTCTCCAGGCCCCGGCTCATGGAGCGCAGGAAGTCCAGGTAGGAACGGTACAGCTCATCCATCCCTTACTCCTCCACCAGCAGCATCATCCGGCCCGCGATGGCCATGGGGTCCGGCCGGTACTCCCCGGCGGACACCTCCCGGCGCAGCTCCTGAATGTCGCCGGTGGTATTGGCGGTCCGCACCTCACGGGAGAGGCGGCTCACCATTTCCATCTGAAAGCTCCTCCGGCCCGCAGGGGCGGAGAGCTCGACGAAATCGTAATTGTGCCCCGAGACGGGCAGGGCCGAGGCGCCCCTCTTCTGGGCGGGGTAATAGGCTTTCGTCCGGCCAATGTTGGAGATGGGGCCGGAACCGGTAGAAGTCAGCATCATAACTCACATCCTTTGCTCAAGACAGCAGTCCTCTACATTTTATATCACTACATTATTCTTATCGGCTAAAGGTTCAGAAAGTTAAGAATTAGAGGGATAATTTTCTTGCAGCAGGGGGTCCGGCGGCCCCCTGCCGCCCGCCGGGCTGGAAAAAACTGGACTCCGCCCCCCGGAGGAGGCGGAGTCTGTTGCAAATCACTCAGTGCAGGGTCTTCAAATGCCGCAGAAGCACGTTGGCCACGTTTTCGCAGGAGGCCTGGATGCACACGGCCCCGATGTCGTTGGCTACCATGGGCATGCCGTACACCACGCTGGACTCTTTGTCCTGGCCGATGGTGTAGGCCCCTCTCTTCCGCATTTCCAGGAGGCCCGCGGCGCCGTCCTGGCCCATGCCGGTCATGATGATGCCCACCATCTTACAGCGGACCACCTCGGCCATGGAGTGGAACATGGCGTCCACCGACGGGCGGTGTCCGCTGACCTTCTCCCCCTGGGTGCAGGAGACCGTGTACTTCTCCCCGATGCGCACCACCCGGCACTGCAAGTCCGCCGGTGCCACCAGGGCCAGACCCCGGTGGAGCTCGTCGCCGTTCCGGGCCTCCCGGACCTCCATCTTGCAGATGCGGTTCAGCCGGTCGGCGTACATCTGGGTGAAGCCCTTGGGCATGTGCTGGACGATGACCATGGGGGGGATGTCCGCCGGGAGACGGCGCATGACCTCCAGCGTGGCCTCGGTTCCTCCGGTGGAGGCCCCAAGGCCCACCAGCACCCGGTCCAGGGCGGCCCCGCCGCCCAGGTTGGGCGTGGCCACCGCCACGGAGGGACTCCGCAGGGGGGTGGAACGGGGCTTGGCCATGGAGGCCACCAGCACCTTCTGGGTGAGGTTGGCGATGAAGACCTCCTTGCTCTCCTGCCCGTCTGGCTTGCGGACAAAGTCCACCGCGCCGGCGTTCAGCGCGTCGAACACCTTCAGGTTCAGGGAGGAGACCAGGATCACCGGAAGCGGGTGAGCCGGCAGGTACTCCTTCAAAAAGTCGATGCCGCTCTGGCCGGGCATTTCCACGTCCATGGTGACCACGTCCGGGTTCAGGCGGGGTATCTTCTGTTTCGCGTCCAGCGTGTTGATGGCGTAGCCCACAACCTCCATCCTGGGATGGGCCGAGAGGCCCTGGATGATGAGGTTCCGGGCCAGGGCCGAATCGTCCACCACCATCACGCGGATTTTCTTCCCCAGTTCCATCTTGAGGGAACCACCTCCTTGTTATTTTTGGAAGGTCGCCGTAGCCAAACGGCGATAGGGCGCGTTCTGGCTCAGGTTTTCCGAGGCGCTGATCAGCAGATAGCCCCCGGGGACGGTGGCGTCGTAAAACCGGCGGACCAGGGCGTCCTTGGTGGGCTGATCAAAGTAGATCATCACGTTCCGGCAGAAGATCACGTCGAACTTCCGGCGGAACTTGATGGGGTCCATCAGGTTGAAGGTCTGATAGATCACGTTGTTTTTCACGTCGGGGGACACGGTGTGGGTCCCGTCCCGGTTGGGGACGAAATACTTCCGTTTCCAGTCCGCCGGGATGGTGTCCGGCAGGTTGTACACGCCCTGCCGGGCCTTGGTCAGGGCCTGGGCCGAGATGTCCGTGGCCAGGATGCGGGTGTCCCACTGCTTGGCCTGGGGGCCCAGGTAGTCGTAGAGGAACATGGTGATGTTATAGGGCTCCTCCCCGCTGGAGCAGCCCGCGCTCCAGATGGCCAGGGTCTTGTCCCGCTCGTGGCGGCGGACAATGTCGGGGATGATGTGGTTGCAGAAATAATCCAGGTGCTCCTTCTCCCGCATGAAGAAGGTGTAGTTGGTGGTCAGCTTGTTGAGGACCAGGGTGACCTCGTCGTTTTCCTTCTTCTCCAGAAGGTGGTTCACGAACTCGCCGAAGCTCTTGTAGCCCAGCTTTTTCAGCGCCGGGGAGAGGCGGCTGGTGATCAGCTGCTTCTTCTGGCTCAGGTCGATGCCATAGCTGGACTGGATGAAGTTCACCATCCGGCGGAAGTCCGCGTCCGAGATCGTCATGGGCCCGAAGCCGCCCAGCTCTCCGCTTTTATTTGCCGTTTCCATAGTTCTCGTTCACCGCTTTAACTGATAGTTTTACACGCCGTAGCCCCGGGAGATCAGCTGCTCACAGTCCAGGACCAGCATGGTGCCGGATCCGTCGGGCAGCGTACACATGCCGGAGACCAGCTTCTGGTTGCTCTGAGAGGGGATGGGGACGATGCTGTCCAGGGGAATGTCCAGCATCAGGTCCACGGAGTCCACCTGGATGCCCAGCTGGTTGTTGTTGTAGTCGATGACAATCAGGATGCCCTCCTCCGCGGGGGGCTTCCCCAGGCGGAGACGGATGTCCATGATGGGGATAATCTGGCCCCGCATGTTGAAGATGCCCAGGATATAGTCCGGCATCATGGGGAGGTAGGTGGCGTTATAGCCGTTCAGCAGCTCCACCACCTGTTCGGCGTCGATGCCGATTTTCAGGTCGTCCACCGTGAAAATAAGGTACTTCCGGCTGCCCGCGCCCTCGTCCTCCGGCGCGTTGGTCTCAATCTCGTCTTCCTCTACCTGGAACAGGACGTTTTCATTACTCATTGCGTTTCCCTCCTTCGGCGCTTAACTCCGGGTGGCCTTGTACAGGTCGCCCGCGTCAAGGATGATGCTGATGTTTCCGTCTCCCAGGATGCTGCATCCCGTGATTCCGCAGCTCTTGATGTCAAAGTTGTTCACATAGGCCGGGAGGGGCTTGACGACGATCTGCTGCTCGCCCAGGAGCTCGTCGACGAACAGGCAGTAGGAGCAGTCGCCGGACTCCAGCCACATCAGCACGCCGTCGTCGATCTTCTCCGCGCCGCCGGGGAGGTTGTAGAAGTCCCGGGCCCGGATGACGGGGTAGTACCCGTCCAGCATTTTCACCATTTCCCCGTTGACGGAGTCGTGGAGGATGGCCTCCTCCGTGGTTTTGATGCTGGAGCGGATGTTGTTGATGGGGATAGTGAAGATGGAGTCTCCCACGGAGACCTCCATGCCGTCCATGATGGCCATGGTCAGGGGGATGCGCATGATGGTGGTCATGCCCTTTCCCTGTTCGCTGGAGATGCTGACGCTTCCGCCCAGGCTCTCCACGCCGCTTTTGACCACGTCCATGCCCACGCCCCGGCCGGAGAACTCCGTTACCTGGGCGTTGGTGGAGAAGCCGGGGGCCATGAGGAAGTTCAGAATCTCCTTATGAGAGTATTCCACATCCGGGGAGGCGATGCCATTCCGGATGGCCTTGGCCAGGACGGCCTCGTCGTTGACCCCCGCGCCGTCGTCGGAGATCTGGATGATGACCTCGCTGCCCGTGTCCTGGGCGGAGAGGAGGATTTCGCCCACGGGGTCCTTCCCGGCGGCGATGCGGTCCTCCACGTTTTCCTCAATGCCGTGGTCCATGGAGTTTCGGACCATGTGCATGATGGGGTCCCCGATGGAGTCCACGATGGTTTTGTCCACCTCGGTGTTCTCGCCCACCAGGGTCAGCTTCACCTGCTTGTTGAGCTTTTTGCACATATCCCGGACGATGCGGTTCATCTTCTGGAAGGTGTTGGACACCGGGATCATCCGCAGGGACATGGACACGTCCTGCAGCTCGTCGGTCAGCTTGCGCAGCTGCCGGGCGGACTTGGAGAAGGCGTCCAGGTGGAGGCCCTTCAGGTCCGGAGAGCCGGTGACCATGGCCTCGGTGATGACAATCTCGCCCACGATGGCGGAGAGCTGGTCCAGCTTGCTGAGCCCCACGCTGATGAGGCTCTCCTTCTGGCCGCCGCCCTGGTGCTGCTGGGCCGCGCCGCCCTGGGGGGCCGGGGCGGGAGCAGGAGCGGGCTCTGAGGGAATGCCGCCGGCCAT
>CAJUJW010000052.1 GCA_910586735.1 uncultured Oscillibacter sp.
CAGCTCCTTGGCGATGGCGGCCAGGGTCAGGATGTAGTAGTCCTCCGTCAGCGTTTTGTCCTTCTGGAGCGGCTGGCGGCCGCTGCCGACAACATAGAACTTGCCGCCGTACTCCAGCACATTCTGCTGGGTATAGGGCTCATGGTCGTATTCCACCAGCCCGGTGGGGAAGGAGAAATGGGCGCTTTTCATGGCGGCGTAGCCGTGATCCACGCCTATGGTCAGGGTATCGCTCATCGGGGTTCACCTCGTTTCTGCCGTTTCTGCTCCAGCTTCTGCCTTCGCTCCTTGCACCAGGGAGCCATCGCCACTTCATCTTCCGTCATCATAAAGCCGCCCCTGCTCCGCCAGACTCGAACGGAAAGCTCCCCATGGGAAGGAGAAGCAGGGCACTGGAGCGCTTTATTCCCAAGGTCCTCGTCGAAAAGGCTCTGGCAGTATTCCTTCAATGCCAGAAGCTCCATGGCCTCCAGATCGCCGTTCAGGCGGCAGACAGCGGTACCGAAAAATTTCCCTTCCACATCCTCCACCCCAAGGCACAGGGAGGATACCTTGCCGGCCAAATCCCGGAAAGCCTCCAGGGTTAAGAAGTCCGCTTGGAACAGACTGGTCAGGTCCGTTTCGGGCGGGTCCGCTGCGAGGGCCGTCCGGATAGCGCTGTGGTATTTGGAGAAGCGTTCCCTGACAGCGTCGCTCATAAAGTCCGGGTCGGGCATCTCCATTGTGCTGTCCTCCCGGCCCAGATCGGTCACATCCACACGCAAAGAGGTATACAGCTTCAGTTCCTTGTTTTGAGCGCTTATCTTACATCACCTCGTTCCTTCTTGACTTTTTTGCTTTTCTGAGCGGTGGCGCGGGCCGCTTGAATTTCCGGGCTGGTCACATTCCAGGTGTCGTTACGCTGTCCGATCAGCCGTGCCAAATCATTTGCCTCCATGTATTTAGCGCATAATTTGGGGAGATAGGCCGCGGTTTCACTCCATGTATAGGGATACCCAATGCCCTCGCCATACACGATGTCCTTTTTCAGCTCCTCTTTCAGCGCACGATATTGAGCGGGATCAAAGTCCTCGTATGTGCTCCGGCCCGTAAGTTCCTCGTAGGCACTGTCTCCCATATGGGGGAGGCAGTCAAAGCGCTGGTCCTGATAGTCCGGCGCGTCAACCAGGGAGTCCGGGTCTTTCAGCGCGGCCATGTACACCTCTTTGCCCTGGGCCACCAGCCATGTGCGGAAGTCCATAAAGCCGTCATCTGTGCAGCCAACCCGTTCCATGACGGAGGCGGCGGTCCACAGGCCGTACTGATCGGCCAAGCTGCTGTAGGCATGGGCAAAGTCATCGAACCTCCTGGCCTGTTCCGGCCCCAGGTCCATCAGCCGTTCCATCAGCCACTCGCCGGGGCCGCTTGGATGTTCCTTCGCCTGGGCGATCAGCGCCCAGAAGGTTTCCTTGCTGATCTCTGCTATAGGCTGATTCACCTGTTTTCACCGCCCTTCTGTTTGTCGGGCCGCGCCCTTTTCCTTTGGGGAGCTGCCGCCCTTGCCTTTTGGATGGCCGGGTCGTCATGGTTCCACAGACGCCCGGTATAACAGCCGTTCTCCTGGATGATGAGCGCCGCGTTCCACAGACCGTATTTGTTTGCCAATTCCATGTAGCCGTGCATGATGCTGTGGAAATTCAGAATTTGTTCCGGCTTCATCGCCAGCAGGTGGTCCGTCAGCCAGTATACGGATTCTTTGTGATTTCCGCCGCAGGAGGCCCTTGCCTGATCAATCAGCATGATTCTGGTGTATTCGCTCCGGCAATGATAGCTTACCGCTTGAAAGGGAATGGCGCGGCCGGGAGCGTCCCGGTTGATAATGTCAATCTGGAGCGGGCTGTACAGCCTCAGTTCTACGGTCTCGCTCATCTGCTGTCCTCTCCTCTCTGGGGCCGGGGACGGACGTGGGCCTTTGCAGTCTCCAGTTCCTCCTTTGTGCGGATGAAAAAGCCGTCGTATTCCCAAAAGGAGACATAGAGGTCGCCATAGTCTGTCTTTCGTGGCCGCTGCTCATAGCCCTCGCCCCAGCCGTCGGAATACTGTCCCATGCAAAACTCCTTCAGTTCCTCCAGCTCACCAGGGCCGAGGACGCCCCTGACTTTACAGACGGCCACGCCGAACAGCTCCCCATCTACCTCCTCAACGTCTACGCTGATGGAGAGAACTTTTTCATCCACAGCCTTCGAGCCGTCAAAGTAAGCCATGAGGCCCCGCTCCTCCTCATCCGGCAGGCACTCATCCTCAATGCCCTGGCGGATGATCGTCTGGAAGCCCGTCAGGTTTCCACCCGTCAGAATTTGGGGCCCGCAGCCGGGTTCCTCCTCCGGGTCCGCCTCAAACAGCTCGGCATACAGGGGGCTGTAGAGCTTCCATTCCGTAATTTTTTCTTCCGCGGTAATCACCTCTGTTTTTTGAGATTTTTGAGTTTCCTCCGAGGCAAGCAGGTCCCCGAAACCCATGCGCTCCAAGACCTTCCGGTACAACTTCCGCTCAAACGCCAGATACTCCGGCGCGGAGGTATCCACCTCCCGCAGGATGGCCTCCTCATAGCAGGTCCCGGTCACGATCCCCCAATCCACCGCGCCGAACCGGGCGGCGGTCAGCCAGCGCAGAAGCTGGCGGCCATCCATCTGCTCAAACAGGCCGCGGCTGTCCTCGTAGGCGAAATAGCTGTACAGGTCGATGCCCGTCATCTTTTTCGCCGCGCGGAACAGTGTGAAGCCCTGGGGGTCCAGGCTGGGGGAGACCGTCTCATAAAACCGGATCATCTCCGCCAGGGAGGACAGCTTTGGGCTGTAGGCGTCCAAAGCGGCTTGCAGGGCAGCCGACTTTTTCTCGGAAAAATTTGCCCGGTGCCGGGCCTCGCTGTAATCGCCGCTGAGGCGCTGGCACTCCAGTTCGCTCTTTTCCAGAGCCTTTTGCGCTCGATCCAGCTCTCTCTGTGTGGTTTCCAGGCGGACACAGGCGGCGGGATACTCCCGGATCGCCCGGAGCATTTCTCTCGGGCCCATGGTCAGCCCGCCTTTCGGAACCGGGCGAGGAACCGCTCCAGCACATGAATGCGCCCGCCCACCTTCATAGAGGATACCTCCAGGCCGTTCATCTGGCTCTGGATGCGGCGGCGAATGGCCTGGAGGGCCTGCCGGTCGTTGCAGCACTCCAGCACGATGTACTCGCTGCCGCGGGCCAAAACCTCCCGGCGGCCCTGCTCGTCCCGGATGCTGGCCATGAGCCGCTGGCCCAGCTGCTTCCGGTAACGGTCCTGGAGAAGCTCCGTGTCGCCGGAGACGTTGTGCTTCTTGAGAATAGCGGCGATTTCGCCGGAGCTGATTCTCATATTGGTAAACAGTGTGTTCAGAATTTCATCCTCCGCCTCCGGAGGCAGAATGGGCCTGCCGGGAGGGCCTGTGGTTTTTTGCGTCATCGTTCGGTTCCTTCTTTCTTTTTCAAATTCGGTTTTTTCTGAGCGTCGGCCTCCTTTTTCATATCCCGCTCCATTCCATCCGGGGACCAGACGAGAATGCCGCGGAATTCCTTCGCCTGATCCGCAGGGAAACCGTCTGGAGGCGGCCCCGAGGCGGAGGCGGCAATGGCAGTCCGCAGTTTCGGGTTTTTGGAGGATTTGTAGTGGTAGCAGTGCTCTCCCGCACGGTAGACTATGCTGTCACACAAACCGTCCTGCTGTGTGATAAAATGCTCCACTGCCCGCTTTTCCAAAAGAAACACAGGCTGTATTTCCTGCGCAAACTGCCGCCCTATGCCGTCTATGTACTTGGCCATGCCGCGCACATTGCCGCACTCAAATTCCGGCGCAAAAAAGCCGTATCGTTCGCTGAACAGCGACCATTTTTTTCCTTCCGGCGCAGTCCAGACGGACCAGAAAATACTTGCCGTCCCGCTTCCCGGACAGCGGCTCGAAGCGGACGTCGTCGTACATAGGGCCGGAGACCAGGGCGTTGTTCTTGAACCAGATGTAATAATGGTCCAAAATAAAAGGGTTGGTGACGCCCATGACCACTTTGGCGATCTTCTTCAGCCGTCCTGCCAGGGCTCTGTCTTGGCAGAACCAGTCGTACCAGCCCGCCCCGCATTGTGTGTGAATGTCCGGGCTGTCGTAAAATCCGGCCTTGAACTGCTTCTGCCACTGGCGGACGGAGATTTCTTCTTTCACGAAGACGCCTCCTCTCCCTGCGGCAGAAGGTGTTCCAGGACGTCTGCGATGGCGGAGAAGGTTTCCGCCAGTTCGCGGGCTTCTTTGACGGAATCCTCAATTTCGTCGGGCCGCATGCGGGTGTTCTCCACCCAGATACGGACGTTTTCCTCCGTGGGGGTCAGCAGGACGGCTCGCTCAAAGGCTTTACAGAAGAGAGAAGCGATCTTGCCCCGGCGGTCCGCCTCAGCGTCGATGGCCTGGACCTCCTTTTTCGCTTTCAGAAGCTCCACCGCCTGAGCGGCGGCCTCCTCCCGTTCCTCCTCCGGCAGCTCCTGAACCTGACGGGTGATGTTGTAGCCCTGGTTCACGGACAGGTCCCCGCTGTCCAGGGCCTCCTTCACGGTGGATGGGGCGTGCTCATCAATTTGCATGACCTTGCCCATGGTGACCTCGCCAATGCCAACCGACTCAGCCAGTTCTTTCCTCGTGCTGACAGGAGGGAGCGCTTCTGACAATGTTGTCAAAAGCGCTCCCTCTCCAGATTTGTCTCCTCCGGCCGCAGCCTGATTGGCCCTGGCCTTCGCCTCAATATCCGGCCTCAGCTTCAGGGCGATCTTGCCCAGCTCCCACTTCTCCAGGTTCCGGCGGCCCCGCTGGTTCTCAATGGCCCAGCGTTTGGCCTCCAGCAAATCCTCGAACGAAAACACCGCCATTTTATACGGAATCCCGTGCTCCTCACACAGCCGCTGGCGGTTATGTCCGTCGATGATGACCATATCCTCATTGACGATGATAGGCGAGTAGCATCCGTTTTTCAGCAGGTCCGCTTCCAGGGCGGCCAGCTGCTCCCCCGTGAGAGGGGGGAGCAGCTCTGCCATCTCCGGCAGCACCACCGGGGTCCGGTCCGCGCTGCCATATTCGACGCCAGTGTTCCGCATTAAGCGATGGCCTCACTCTCAGGCATCCCGCAGGCGGCGGCCTCCCGGTTTGCTCTGGCAGCGTCAATGGCCCCGGCGGCCTCCCGCGCCTTTCTGGGGGAAAGCACTTCCACATCGCTGGCCTTGATGAGGAAGCCGGGCTGGCGGGTGGGGTCCTTCGTCGGAGCAAGCTCCATATCCTTCGCTTCCGCCTGCGGCGAAAGCTCACTCATTTCGCTGCTCCTCCTCTCCCCATGGGACCCGCTGCGCTGGGCTCCCATGGGGGCCCCAAACGTGACGGTTTCGAAGTCCCCGACGGCGGCCAGCTTGCAGCCCTTATAGGCCATGGCGGCGCAGCGTTCCGCCAGGGGGCCGCGGACCTTGATGGAGATAAAATCGGTGAGGCGGGTTCCGTCCTTGGCCCGGTAGCGCCGGTCCGAGGCGATCCGCAGGATGGCGTAGGGCCTGCCGTCCTCCTGAGTCTTCAGCTCCACGTCGTTGGTCAGGTTTCCGGTTGCGGCAATTTTCAGCATAGACAGTCTCCTTCTTTGGTGATATATTTATAATGTATAGGACTACAGGCGGCCCGCTGAAAGGCGGGCCGCCTGGGCGCGGGAATCAATAGCCGGTACGGGGCAGTTTGGGCACGGAGGGCTTCTTTCCGTAGACGGTGGTCACCCAGCGGCTGACCGCCTGGACCCATACGCCTTGGTAGGTGCCGCCCACGTCCGCCTTGTTTACAAAGGAACTGGCGGCAATGCTGGACACGGCCTTACAGTGCAGCATGGGCTTCTCCACCTGGGCGAAGCTACCGGGGACCTGCCCAAATACGAACATGATTTCTGTGACCCGCTCGTTGCTGGCGAGACCCAGGGCTGTGGCGGAGGCGGCGAGGGTGTAGTTTTTCTGGGTGGAGAGGTTGTCCGCCAGGGTCTGGGGCTCTCCTCCGTTCACCCGGTAGGTGATCTTATAGGTGCCGGGGAAGTTATAGGTGCCGGTGACGATCTTCTCCAGCCGCACCTCGGCGGGAAGCGTGTCCCGCCAATAGAAATTGTCAAGGCGCACGTTGGAGCTGTTGGCGATGCCGGAGAATATGTAATTGACCGGCTGGCCCGCCATGACCTCGGCGGGGCCGGTCTTGGTGATGGACACGCCGGTGGTCATGCTCTTGTTTGTCACTTCGAAGCGGACGATCTGGCCTTTGTGCTCCAGGTATGCCGTCAGGGGCGTTTCGTTTACGCCGTAATTGGCGGGCGCTTTGACCTCCCGGATGGTATAGCGGCCCAGAGGGAGCTGACGGGAAACGGCGAGGCCCCGGCCATCGCTGCGGATGGTGTCCACGAGGTTGCTGGCCTTGTCGTAGATTTCAAAGACCGCGCCCTCCAGCAGCGTTCCGGCGGGGAGGCCATTGGTGGAATTGTAGTCGGCGGATTTCTTTGTGATCTGAATCTGACCGGAAATGGGGGTGTTCTCCCACTCCACTAGGGTGGTCTCCCCGGGCTTTACATAGACGGTTTTCATCTGGGTGTCCGTGATGTAGCCCTCGTTCTCCAGTTCCCGCAGGTAGTAGCGGCCTGCCGTGGTGATGCCCTCGATGTACACATACCCGGAATTGTCGCTGGTGTACTGCCCGATGGGAGTGTTGGCGCTGTCGTACAGCAGGAAGCTGACGCCATAGATGCCTTTCTTGGTGACAGAATCAACCTTGTGAATTAAAATGCCCGAGAAAGCCTTGTTCGTCACCGTGAGTGTGGTGGTTTCGCCATCCTTGATGGTGAAATACTGCGGGGTTTCATCGACCTTGAAGCCCTTCGCGGCCTCGATTTCCACCGCATAGTAGTCCCCGGCGTCCAGGTCCACGTGGACCCGGCCTGTGGAATCCGTGGTAACGGTTTCCACCAGAGCGCCGTCCATTCTGCGGATTTCAAACTTGACGTTGGGAATGCGCTGGGTTTTGTCGGCCTCGTTGACCTTGATCAGCTCCAGGCCGCCTTCGGGGACATTTTCAAAGGTGATGGTCTGGGTGTCATTGGCGTTCACCTGGACGGTCTGGCGCTTGGTGTTCGGATCGATCACATAGCCGGGGAGCGTTTCGATTTCCTCCACGATTATCGTGCCCACAATACCGGGGATTTTGATCTGGCCCAGGGAATCCGTCGTGTAGAGGCCGTTGGAGGAAATCTTTCCGCCGTCCAGGTCCACGTTGGAGCCGTCGGCGTAGGTGATTTTGAATTTCACACCCGCCAGCGGCTTCTTGGTCGCGGCGTCGATCTTGTTGACGATCAGTCCTCCGGCTTTCTTGTTCCAAAAGGTCAGGCTCTGGGCCTCGCCCTCCTTGATGAGGATGCTCTGGGGCTGACCGTCGAGGATGTAGCCGTCCAGGGTCCTGGTTTCTTTGACGGTGATGGTCGCGCCAGGGGTCAGACCGGGGATGGAAATGCGCCCATCCTTGTCGGTGGTATAGTAACCGTTGTTGGGTCCCACGACAGCCCCGGAACTGTCTGTTACCAGAAATTCCACGCCAGCCAGCGGCTCGTTGTCGCTGCCGTCGATGAATTTTTGAATCGTCAGCGTGTTGGCGGGGATGTTGTAAAAGGTTGCCGTCTGTGTTTCCTGGGGATTGACCGTAATAGTCTGGCCCTCTCTGCCCGGTTCGATGGTATATCCGGGCAGGGGCCGGGTTTCCTTGATTACAACTGTCCCCACGATGCCGGAGATATGGATTTCCCCGTGGTCATCAGTCGTATAGAGGCCCTTGCTGGAGAGGTGTCCATTGTCTGTGTCAACGTAGCCGCCCTCAGCATAGATAACCTCAAATTCTACGCCAGCCAGAGGCTTTCCGGTTTGCTTATCCAGCTTGCGGATAATCAGCGAACCGGCGGGTTCATTCCAGAAGGTGAGATTCTGAGCCTTGCCCGCCTCGATCTTGATGCTCTGGGGACGGCCATCCAGGACGTAACCGTCCACGGTTTTGATCTCCTGGGCGGTGATGGTGGTGCCGGGTTCCAGGCCCTCCAGCACAATCTCGCCCGCATTGTTTGTGTAGTAGATGCCTCCGTCGGGATTCAAGGGCTTGCCGGAGCCGTCCACCACTTTGAAGGCTACGCCAGCCAGGGGTTCGTTGGCGGTTCCCTCAATGTACTTGTGGATTGTCAGCGTCATCTTGGGGTCATTCTCGAAAGTGAGATCGTTGTTGCCTCCGCTGGAACTTCCTCCGGAACTGGTCCCGCCGGAAGAGCCGCTGGTCCAGCTGTTGCCGGAGCCGTTTTTCACGATGATGGTCTTGGGCGTGGTGTCCAAAACATAGCCGTCCGGGACTCTGCTTTCAGACACCACAACGGTGCTGCCGGGGATGAGGCCCGTTACTACGACGGTCCCGTCCTTTCCGGTAGTGTAGCGGCCCAGCACATTGCCATTGCCGTCCTTGACGGTAAACTCCGTGTTGGGCACAGGCTTTCCGGTGACAGAATCCAACTTGGTCAGCGTCAGGCTGCACATGGGTTCGTTGTAGAAGCGGAGGGTCTGGGTGTCCTGGGGATTGACCACGACGGTCTGGCTCTTGCTGTTGGGGTCCATGACATAGCCGTCGGGGGCTTTTTCCTCCGTGACCACCAGGGTTCCGGTCACTTGGGTGATCTTGATCTGCCCGTTGCTGTCGGTGGTGTAGATGCCGTTGGAAGAAAGTTTGCCGCCCTCGGTATCGACCATGCGCCCGTCGGCGTAGAGCACCTTGAACTGCGCGCCCGCCAAGGGGGCCTTTGTGACGGAATCCAGTTTTTCAATGATGAGAGTTCCGGCCCGTTTGTTCCAGAACGTGAGGCGCTGTACCTCGCCGCCCTTGATGAGAATGTCCTGCGGAGTCCCATCCAGCACAAAACCGTCCACAGTTTTGATCTCACGGGCCTTCACAGTAGTGCCGGGTTCAATGCCGCTCAGGACAATCTCACCGGCCACGTCAGTATAATAGACCCCATCATCAGGGCCGACCGCCGCTCCGGCGCCGTCTGTAACCTTGAAGGCGACGCCGGAAAGCGGCTCGTTCTCCGTGCCCTCAATGAATTTTTGGATAATGAGGGTGGTTCCAGGCTGGTCATCAAAAATCAGGCCGTTTGCTACGCCGGGGCGCACCACGATATTCTTCGGCGTGGAATCCAGAATGTAACCCTTCGGTGCTTTCTGCTCAGAGACCACGACTGTGGCGTTGGGCTTCAGGCCGGAAACCGTCACGGTTCCGTCAGTCCCTGTGGTGTAGAGTCCATTATTGGGGCCAACCACATGCCCGTCGCTGTACTGAACCTGGAACTGTCCTCCCGCGAGGGGCTTGTGCGTCACCGCGTCCCTTTTCAAAATCGTGAGGGTGCAGAGGGGATCGTCGTAAAAACGAAGAGTCTGCGTGTCCGCGGCGTTGATCACCACCGTCTGGGGCGTGGGGTCCTTCTCGTAAAAATCAGGGGCCTTGTCCTCCGCCACGACATAGGTGCCGGGCTGAATTTTGGAGATTACGATCTGCCCATTCTGGTCTGTGGTATAAAGGCCATTGCTGGAGGTGAGTCCCTCATTATCGGGGAGCAGCTCTCCATTAGCATTGGTAATTTTGAACCGTGCTCCGGCCAAGGGTTCCTTGGTGATCTTGTCATACTTTTCGACAATGAGCCCGCCCTTCGGAGTATTGGTCACGATGACCGTTTGGGTGTCTCCGTTGGGGCCAATTACCACGTTTTTGCTGGGTTCGTCCATGACATAGCCTGCCGGGGCCTTGACTTCCGTCAGCACATACGCGCCGGGAGCAAGATTGGAAATCCGAATCTCACCGTTGGAATCTGTGGTAAAAATGCCGTTCTGCGTGAGCGTAGCGGTACCAATCACGCCGTCCAGACCCACCTCGCAGCCAGCGGCAGTTGTCACACGGAACTGAGCGCCGGGGAGGGGCTGGCCGCTGACGCTGTCCCGCTTCTGGATAATCAGTTTTCCCTTGGGCTGGTTTTTGAAGGTCAGGCTGACCGTCCGGCCCTCCTTAATTTGGACGGTCTGCGACTGCGTGTCAATGATGAATCCGTCCGGTGCCTTGGTCTCCGTTACGATCACGCTCTTGCCAGGCTTCAAACCCTCAATGCGGATTTCTCCGTGGGTGTCGGTCCGGTAAATCCCATTGGAATCACCAATCAAAGTTCCGTCCGCGTAGGTGACCTTGAACTCGGCGTCCTGGAGGGTGATGCTGGGGTTGACGGAGCAGACCTTCCTGATGAGGAGATTTCCGTCCGGCGAATTATCAAAGGTCACAGTAATGACATTCTGCACGCCGTCGTCCGAAATGTAGACCGTTTCAGAGGAATTGATGATGGAATACCCATCAGCGGGGTCGATCTCCTCCACGATATAGGTGCCCGCAGTGAGGCCCGTCCAGATGCAGGTGCCGTTTTTCCCGGTGACCTTCTGCCCGATGACCGTGCCGCCCGTGCCGGAGGTGCCGCCCAGGAAGCGGAGCTGGAAGGTGCAGCCAGGCAGGGCCTCGCCGGTAACAGAGTCATACTTCTCAACGACGATCCCGTTTAAGGGTTCGTTCTGGAAAGTGACGGTTTTGCTCTCGTTTCCGTGGATAATGACCTTCTGTGTGGTGGGTTCCTTCATCTGGAAGCCGGGGGCAGGAGCCACTTCCGTGATGGTGTACTCACCAGGATAGAGACGCTTGCCCTGTTCGTGCAACTTGATCTCGCCCCTGGCGTCCGTGAAGATGTAGCCAAAATCAATGGCAGCTGGAGCCTCGGCGGCTTCGCCGTTGCTGGTGTAAGTCACATGGAACTTGGCCCCCTCAATGGGAGCGCCTGCCACGCTGTCCTCCTTGAAGATGGTCAGCTCGGGGGCCTTGCGGTTCTTGAACGTCAGCTTCTTCACATCTCCGGCGTTCAGGGAAACCGTTTGCACCCGGTCAGCGTCCTTATCCGGGAGGAAGTAGGGTGCGGGGACGGAAATCTCCGTGACCCGGTAGGTGCCGGGTTCCACCCGCTTCATCACCATACCGTCCGGGCCGGTCCTCCAATCGTCCTGGAAATCACCGTTGATGGCCTCCACCCGGAACACGGTGTCGGGGATCGGCTCCTGACTGTCCGCGTCGATCTTATAAAGGGTCAGCTCCGGCTTCTTCAGGTTTTCAAAAATGACTTCCTTCTCGTCGCCGCCGTTAAGGGAGATCGTCTTGGTCCGCTCCTCGCCAATCACATAGGGCTCGGGAACGGACTGCTCGGTGATGCGGTAGCTGCCGGGGGCGACCCGCAGCTCCACGGAGCCGTTGGCCTCGGTGGTCAGGTTCTGACGGTAGTCGCCGTCAATGGCCTCCAAAAGAAAAACGGTGCCGGGGATTTTTTCGCCGGTGCCCTTCTCCACTTTCGAGATTTTGAGCAAGGGCTGCTTGAGGTTGTCGAAGATGAGCTGCTGATCGTCGCCAGCCCCCAGCCAGATCGTCTGGGTGGGTTCGTCGCTGACCACATAGGGGTCCGGGACAGATTTTTCCGTGACCTCGTAGCTGTCCACGGGAATGCCGGTGAGGACTGCCTTGCCGTCCGGCCCGGTGGTCACGTCGTCGTGGAACCCGAAGTGGATGCCTTTGATCTCAAAATGGGTGTCCGGGATGACGTCGCCGGTCTGAGCGTCCCGCTTCAAGATCGTCAGGTTCGGCAACCTCTTATCCGCCGCGGAGACGGTAATAGTCTCGCCGCCGTTGATGTCTGCCTGATCTACATGGACGATTACAGGGTCCTCCAGCTTGGCCCAGGGGGCCGGGGCGGACGCCTCCACAAAGGCGTACAGGCCCTCAGTCACATCCGTCACCGTGATACTGCCGTCTTCCTTGGTGGCCTCGGTGCCGATGATCTGGCCGTCCTTGACGATGTTGAATACAGCGCCGGGGAGGGGATTGTTGGAATCGTCCAGCTTGATGAGCTGAATTTTTACCTTGCTGTCATTCTCAAAAACGAGGGAAACATCGGATTTTCCATCCCAATGGAAGCTCTGCTTCACCTTGCTTTGGTCAGAGCTTTTCGTGTAGCCCTTCGGGGGAGTCATCTCCTCCGCCACATAGCTGCCGATGGGCATGGAATCCCAGGGCACATCCGTCAGCCAGCCGCCCTCGGCGGTTGTGTAGGTTCCGGTGAAAGAATTGTCCACGCCGGTGATCTTGATCACCGCTCCGGCGAGGCCCTTGGAGGGATTATCCGCGTCCACTTTACGGATGCTGCCCTCGCTGGTGATGGTGGTGCTGTCCCGGAAGGTGACGGTCACGGTATTGTTCCCATTGCTGGGCAGGGTGACATACTGCGGGGTGGCGCTGTCGATTTCATAGCCCTCCGGGGCAGAGGTCTCTGTCACGGCATATGTTCCGGCGCTGAGGCCGCTGATCCGGTAGGTGCCGTTCTGGCCCGTGACCACGTCCTTGGAATAGGAGCCGTTAGTGGATTCAATGTGGAACCCGGCTCCCGGCAGGCCCTTGCTGGGATTGGTGGCGTCCACCTTCTTAACAATGAGGACGTATTCCTCCTGCTCGATGTGTTCCACCGTCAGGTCGCCCAGGATGATCTTCTGCACAAATCCGGCGGGGTGGGCGGAGCTGCCGGCGCCGGTGAAGGTGTACTCGTACACGGCACATTTTCCCCAGACGCCCTGGCTGCCCAGGTCCAGGATGAACTGCGTCCGGTCCCGGAAGGAGCTTTCCCCCTGCTTCTGGTCGATGCTGGTGTAGTGGGTGCCCTCCAGGGTGTTGTACACGGCCATGAGCTCCTCGGCGCAGGCCACGACGGGGTCGCTCATGGTCCCCTGCTGATACCGCCAGATGCATGCCTGGACCCAGGCGTTCATATACCAGCGGTAGCCGCCGCTCCACACATCCGCCACGCCCAGGGCCTCCGCCTCGTCGGTGAAGACGCCGGTGGAATGGGCGTAATAATAGGCCATCATGATTTCCACGGTGGGGTCGGAGATCGACCGCTTGTTCCCCCAGGTCTGGCCCTGGAGGGAGGAGCCCATGCCTCCGCCTTTCGTGCCGCAGAAGCCGGTGGTGTCCTTATTTCCGTTTTTAAAGGTCATTTCATGAAGAGTACAGCGCCCCAGGGCCGCGGACTCATAGGCCACGCCGGAGTGACCGAACTCCTTCAGCGTGATGGTATCCCCGGCGGCGAAGGCCGTGGTGGGGAACAGGCTCAGGACGCAGACCAGCGCCAGTAGCAGGGCCGTCAGGCGCGTTCGCAAAGAATGATGTTTTTCGTTCATAAAGGGTTCCTTTCCATTTTGAATTTGGCAACAAAAAAGGCCCACTGGCGTCTTGCCAATGGGCCTCCGTGTGGTATGAAGCTATTCCAGAGTGGTTTATTCGTAGGGATTATGGCTGGTGGGGTCGCCCACGACCATGTAGCAGTAGGCCCGGCCATTTTGGAAGGTAACGCCGGTTCCAACGTGGGATGCCTCCTCCAGCAGCATAGTGGCATAGTGCCCAGGCGACGCGATCCAGTAGTCAATGGCCTGCCGGGCGATGTCCGGGCAGTCATAGGCGCCGAACATGGTGAGGTTGTAGAGCCCGCCGTGGGGCCAGCCGTAGCGGATGAGTGCCATGTGGTCATAGGGCCGGTGCTCCGTGACGCCTTGACCGGAGACATCCTGAGCGGCATTCATGAGGGATTCATCCATGGGAAGCTCCGCGAGGCCGTTCTCCCGGCGCACCTCGTTGATGAGCCGGACCATCTCCAGACGGATGTCCATGTTGACAGACAGGTCCAGGGCTTCGCTGGGGGCCGGGGACGGCTCCGCCGCTTCTACGGTCAGCGTCAGACCGCCGGTGCTTCCGGCCTTATCGGTGACGGTGATCTCAGCCGTTCCCTCCGCCCTGGCCACCGCTACCCAATAGGTCAGGACCCGCTCCAGGGTGATAGCCTCCGGGTTGCTGGATTCGGCGATGTACTCCGGTCCGACAGGTCCGATGATGAGGCAGCTCCTTTCGCCTGCCTCCAGGGTATTGCCCTTGTAGCTGCCCACCCGGATCTCCGGGTCTGCCGCCAGAGCCGGGCCTGCCAGCAGCGCCGCGGACAGTATGCCAGCCGCCAACATCCCGAACACTTTACTGTTCCTTTTCATAGCTTTTCCTCCATTTCCGTGATTTTGTCAGGGCTTTCGCAACCGCAACACTACCACAGATTTGGGGGATTGTCGAATGGAATCGCTGAACAGCTTAATCCGTCAGCTCAACCGCTCTCACACACCAACGGAGGTCCCGCTCATCCCGGACGCAGGTGTACAGCGTCAGGCAGTTCTCGGAGGTATTCTCCAGGCTGCTCAGGTCCGTTTCCGTCACCTTGGCAATGGAGGTCACCTCATAGGTCCGGGTCCCCTCCTTGGTGGTCAGGGTGATTTCGTCCCCGGCCTCCAGGGTATGGATTTTGCCGAAGTACGAATTGGTCCCCCGATTATGGGCGGCCAACCCGACGTTGCCGTTCCAGATGGAGGTCTCCTCAAAGTGGCCCACGCCCTTTTTCAGCGCGGCGCTGTCGGTGCCCTGCACGATCTTGACATTCAGGCCGATGGCGGGGATTTTCAGGGTACCCAGGAATCCGTTGCTGTAGTAGCTGTCCTCGGTGACGCTGGTGAAGCCCACGGAGGCCGTGTCATTGGGCCGGGTGGTGACAGTGAACTGCTCCGGGGGAGTGGAAGAGCCGGAGGAGCCGCTTCCGCTGGCGGAGATTGACGTGCTGGGCAGGAACCCGCCCATGCCGCTGGACACACCATTTTCCGAAACAGAGTAATTCGCTCCGCCTACCTGATTCACCAGCCCGCCGCTCAAAGCGCCGGGAACCAGATTAGGTGTCAGGTACTCACCGCTGCCGGGAAGGTAGCTGGTGGGGGTACCGAAACCGGGGGCCACCAGAGCCACGTTCTTGCTCCGGTCCACGTTGGGGTTTTCAACTTCATAGATGGTATCGTCGCTGGTGGGCCGGGCGAAGAGGAAATCGTCCGCTCCATCGTAGCTGTACTCCAATGCGCTGGCCTGGACGGCGCACAGGACGCAGATCATGCAGGCCAGCAGGAACAGTCTGAACTTTTTCAATGGCATTATCTCCTTCTGATTTTCTTGTACACAAAGGCACCGCCGAGAGCCAGCACCAGAACCGCGCCGCCGATCATAAGCGGGCGCTTGATACCGGAAGCATCAACGGGTTCGCCGTCCTGAACGCCGGAGTCCTTCGGGGCCTCGGTGCTGCCGAACACGGCGGTATAGGTGACCACATTGCAGCCGGTCTTGGAAACCTCGCCGGAGTAGTCGGCGGTCACCGTATACCCGGTGGCGTATTTGCTGGAGGTGCTGCCGGTATACCGGGCCGTGGCGGTGTAGCGGGTGACCACGCCCTCGCCGGACTCCTGAGTGGAATTGCTCCACTGCACGTCCGCCAGGGTCAAGCTCCGTCCGCCGTCCGAGATGGTCTTTGGCACCAGGGACAGGTCCGCGTCCGACAAATTCGGATAGGTACGAGTCGCAGACACTGTGCCGGTCTTGGTGGCGTAGCCGTCCGTGGTCACCTTGACCGTGGTGTGGTCCAGGTGCAGCTTCCCGGTGTAGCCGTCCTCCGTGACGGTTTCGATCTCGGCGTCCAGAGTCTGCAGGATTTTCTCCATGTTATTGGTGTCGCTGGGCATGGTCACGGTCTGGACATGGGGCTTGGTGTCCACGCCCACCTCGTCCTTCCGGGTCATGTCCAGCAGGTAGTACAGCCGCCCGTTTCGCTCGAAGTCCTCCGTGGGAATGAGGCTGGGGTCATCGTCCAGGGACAGCTGATACACCTTCTGGATGCGAAGCTCGTCGAAGTCACCGTAGGTGTATTCCTCTACGGAAATGGGGTAATAGGCGCTGTCCCTGCCCGGTCCAGCGGCCTGAGCGGCCTCGGTGGCAGAGGCGGGGAGGGCCAAAAGGGAACAGAGCAGGAATGTCGCCAGGAACAAAGGGATTGTTCTTTTCATAGCTGTTTTTCTCCTATTTCATTATCTTTCCGCCTCGCGGCGGGAGGGGGCCGCTCTCTGGGGCGGAGCGATGGTTTTCTCAATGGAACCGCCAATCTGACGTCTCATGCCTTGAATCTCTTTCAGGAAGGCCAGCCGGTCCTCGATCTCCCAGCCCTGGCAGCGCTCCGCCATCTTCGTCAGGTCCGGCAGCTCCCGCTGGACGCCGAAGCGGCGGCGCGTCGGAAGAAATTCCGCTCTGCTCCGTTTCCCCCTGACGGCGAAAACTGCGCTCGCTCCATTCCTTCCTCCTTTCCCCACGCGACCCGCTTCGCTGGGCTCGCGCGGGGGGGGTAGAGACGGCCTGGGCTTTTGACTGTAACCGAGATTGACCGCCAGCGTCATCTGCCAGGGGTCATAATAGGCCCCGGAGGACAGGTTTTCACCAGCGGTAAACCTGGACGGGTGAGAAGTTCAGCAGGGCGGTCAGGGCCGCTTCCGTGGTTCTGGTGTCATCCCTGTGCTGAATCTTTCGCGGCTCGTTACCTTGGACTTTGTTAACAATAGTTTGAGTCCCCCGCCGCAAACCAGCGCAGCGTTTGCGGTGGGGAGAGGAGGGAGAATGGAGCGGGCGGAGTCCTTGCCGCAGGCGGGGACGGAGCAGAGCGGAATTTCTTCCGACGAGGCCTCCGGGAGCTGGGCCATGGCCAGGGCGATGTTCCCGGAACTATAGGAGGGGTTGTCCCCCTGAAGCTCCAGGTAACGGGCAAATTTCTGAGGTTCTTGGTGATCTGTATGACGCTGGCATCCCGGAGGGCAGCGGCGGTTTCCTTGTCCGCCTGCCGTTCCTCCCGCCATTTGGTGTCCGCTGTGGACTTGTCGCTGATGATTTTGCCTAAGTTCGCCATGGGATTGGATTCCTCTGGGGCTTTTTCACCTCCTCCAGCACCCCTGTGAGCTTGTACATAAGCTGGGCGTTCCAGTCCTTGCCGTACTTGGGAACCCGAATCTCCACCTCATACCCGGCCTCCCGATACCTCCCCCGCATCTCCTTTGCCGCCGCGATCCCCGGCCCGTCGTTGTCCAGCAGGAGCTTAATGGATTTCAAATGAGGATGGTCCCGAAGGTAGGTGTCCAGGGACCCGCTGTACAGCCCGCAGAGGGCGACGGCATTGCTGTGGACCTCCGGGCAGAGGGTGCAGAAGCTCATGAGGTC
>CAJUJW010000053.1 GCA_910586735.1 uncultured Oscillibacter sp.
AATGATAGTGGAACCATCTGCCGTCCAAGCCCACGGTACAGTCGCTGGCGCAATCCGTTGTTCCATCCGCCCAGGCGCCGCCCGAAAGCACCTGTGTCAAAATCTCCGCGTCCTCCTCCGACAGCTCGGCCGCCTCTCCGTCCGCTCCTTTTACCACATACTTCGAGACATCGAGCGTTCCTGCTCCACGGTCCGGTGCGTGATCTCCGCTTTCGTTACATCATCTGCGATGTAAGCCGCTATGGGACGGCCTGGACCGCTCCCTTCAGGGGCAGGCACACAGCCCGTCAGGCCAAACAAGCAGATCAGAGCCGAGAACAGTATGGTTATCGTTTTCATTTGCATTTCTCCCCTTCCATGATGAGCGGACAGGGCTTCCAACGCAGTTCGCATTCCCCGGTGGCATTTATAAACTGCCAGCGCAGATAATACCTGCTGTCCGCATACAATTCCACCCTGCTGGAAGGACAGCGGCGGTTCAGCTTTAATAAGGGCCGCTTCTTTCTGTCAAGCAAGGAAAACTCCGCCTCCCCCTTTGACAATTGCGTATTCAGTATCAGCTCATAGGAAATACATCACGGCACAAAGGAAAATCGCAAGCATTGCAAAGCAGGCCCATATATTCAATATTTGTCCCTCCCAACCACTCGTTTCGTCTGTCCAGGCAACAGAAAATCCGCTCCCTCACTATGTTAACGCAACGAGGAAGCGGATTCTCACATGATTTTCTAAAAAACCTGAAAAACTTTTTCAGAGCCATGACGGAAGGTCGTTACGCATCCATCAAAAAGCCTTCCTGCTCCACGATATTCCGCAGGAACTGGCGGCCCCGGCTGATCCGAGTGCTGACCGCCGTTTTCGTCAAACACAGTTTGGAGGCGATTTCCCCATCGGAGTAGCCCACCATCTTCATCTCCAGGGCCGCACGGTACGACAGGGGCAGACGGGCAAAGGTCTCCACCAGGGTGTGATAATCGCTGACAGACTCCGCCGTTTCCGTAAAGCCGTCCCAATCCTCCAGCGGAGCGGCGTCCTTCTTCTTGCGCTGGAGAGAAATCGCCTCGTTCCTGGCAATCACAATGACCTGCGGAGCCAAATCCTTGGCCGGTATGTTCTGAAACCTGGAAAACTTCTTGATGATCCGCAGGAAGGCATTGTGAACCGCGTCTTCCGCATCCTGATCGTTATGCAGGATACTGTCCGCCACATGGAACATTTTCTCACGGTATTTCAGGTAGATTTCCTCAAACCGGACCTTTTCCTCCGGCGTATCCAGCATTTGCAGATAGAGCATCAGCATAGGCGCTACCTCCTGACAGGCGTTTGGAGCCCGAAAACATACCTTCCTACTTGCATATCGGCAAATTCCATTAAAAAACAAGGTTTTGGGCAAATATCCCCCAAAAGCAGGAACTTTAAGGGCCTTTTGAGCTTCATCCTTCTCACTGCCGGACGAAACCAAGCAGAATGATATGCCGGAACGCTGTCTCTATCATATCGGCAATTGGTCAAAAAGTCAAGGTTTGTAAAAAGCGGCGGCGAATCATTCCTACGATACAGCGGGTTCGTCCAGGTCGAAGCCTGGGGCAATGATAGTGTCGGGGTATTCGGAGAGGGTGCTGCCCTTGTCAGGAAGTTCCTACGCCATACTCCATGAGGAAAGTTTCCGCGCCGGCTTTACCATATCCTCAAATTCAGAGATTGCAATAATGTCCCGTCTAGGCCCCGTTTGAAAAATGTCAAAACGCCCAAACGGCGGATCTTTTTCCGCCACTCTGCGTTAAATTTTCTTGCCGGGCGACAGCCCGCCTGCGAAAATTTGCCTTGATTGGCGGAAAAATCTCTCGCCGTTGGTCATTCCGCCATTTTTCAAACAGGGCCTAGTGAGGTAACGTATCACATAATCCCCTCCGTCAATCGTAATCATACTGCCTTTGAAAGCGTGACCGCCATTGCTGTTATCTTCTGACACTATCATACTAACGGACCGGAGCATGGTCAAGCCCCGCTCCTTTAAGCAAAGACCGGCTGAAAAGGACAGAGGCCCTGCATCTCAGGGCCTCCGTCCTTCTCTTACGCCTTTACAGCTCTTTTAGAAGTTCCTCCGCAGATACGCCATACAGCTTTGCCAGGGCGATCAGATTCGCCGTTGAGGGATCGGACGTGCCGTTTTCCCATTTGCTGACCGCCTGCCGGCTGACGCCCACCGCCTCCGCCACGAACTCCTGGGACATCCTGCACCGGGCCCGGTTCTCCTGGAGCCTCTCCCCAAGGGTCCCCCGGACCCGGTTCTCCTGGAGCCTCTCCCCAAGGGTCCCCCGGACTTCCTTGGCCTCCGCTCTCGCCGGGCTGCCCTTGATGTACTTGCGCAGTGCCCTCACCACAAGAAAAATCAGGTACACGAAGAGAGCGGCCAGGGGAATCAAAATCAGCAGCGAAAATAGAATAACCTTGAATCCTGCGGCCATGAAGCCACCTCCTTTTCGCTTCGATTTTATCCCGACAAGGGCGGTTGCGGCTGCCAACTATTCCGCAACTTTGGGTTGCCGGGAGGGTGGAACAGCGCCTGTCGTCCGGCGGGCCGCCTATTCCAGCGTATCCCCCACCAGCTCCGCCCACAGCGTTTCATAGGGCCGGGGCTTCACCGGGTTTTCCCTGGCGTACTCGCCCATGGGGCTGGTGACCCGCTCGGGACGGTCCAGGTTGGCAAGCAGCAGGTCCAGGGCGTTTCGCAGGGCGGGCAGGTCGTGGATGAGGTAGGCGGGGGTGACCTTGCCCAGGAAGGTGTCCTTGGGATACTTCTTCCCCTCCACGTCCATATAGGTCCACTTGTCCGCCGCATGGAACTCCGCCGTCTTCTTGTCCTCCCGGACCCAGGCCAGGAGGAAGCGCCCGCTGTCCTGCCGGAGGACGATGTGCCGCCGCTCTCCCGCCGTCTTCCCCCAGGTGAGCCGGAGCTTTTGGCCGCCGCCCAGGAGAAAGTCTGCCAGGAGCTGCTGGACCTTGGGGCGGTTCCCCTCTGTCACCGCCAGGGTCTCCACGCTCCCCCCGTCGTCTACCCGGGCGGCGGAGCTGGGATGCTCATAGAAGTAGAAGGGCGCGTCGGGCCGGTTGTGGGCCCGCTCCATGGGGAAGCCGCCCAGGAGCTGCTTGTCCAGATTGTACTTTACCCGCCCATGATCCACGTTGACGGCATAGCTCCAGATGCGGCCCGCCATGGGCTTGACGTTGTTGGGCCAGCTGACCTGAGAGAAGATCTCCCCCAGATGCCGCCGGATGGTGAAGAAGTTCCGGTGGAGTACGTTCGGGAACAACCGGCTCTGCCGGAAGGGGACGGCCTGGGGGACGTGCTTGTCCTGCCCGTAGATCTCCGGCTTTTCCAGGAGGGCGCAGCTCTCGGCACAGAAGTCGTCGAAGTAAAGACAGATGTACCGACCGCCGCTTTTCATCAGCACCAGGGACCGCCGGGGCTCATAGTCCATGGGCGGCTCATCCACCGGGAAGGCGCACTTCCAGGACCACTCCAGCCGCTCCACCCGGCCCGTTGAGAAAAGCGTCAGCAGCTCCTCCAGCTTCTCCGCCGTGACCGCCTCCCCGTGGAGCTCCACTGGGGTACTCCAAAGGGGCGGGAGGTCCTTGTCCTTACTGCGGACGGCATAGTCCCACTGGACATAGACCGCCTCCGGCAGGACCTTCAGCGCCTCCATGGGGAAGCCCTTGGGGTGGAGCTGGCCGTCCAAGAGCTGCTTTGCCAGGGCCTCGGCGGTCTGGGCGTCCCGGACGTCCTCGAATTGCTCCATCAGCTTCTGTCCGAAGGGCGTCTGCTGGAACAGGGCCAGCACCCGGTCCCGCTGGAACCAGATGCAGACGTACAGCACCTCCGTGTTCTCGGCAAAAATCTGATAGGGCAGGAAACTGACCGGAGGCAGGGACCGGGCCCACTCCGGTTCCTCCGCGCCCTCCATGCCCACCGCGTCGGGAATTGGAAGCCCGCAGACCTGATCGGCAAGGCAGGCGGCGATGAAGGCCCGTCCCTCCTCCGGGGCGGCGGTGTCCTCCAGGCGGCGGAGGATTTCCGCTTTCACGGTTTCGTACTGATTGTAGTCGGCGGCGGTGATGGGCAGAAGCCGCAGGAACGTATCGGCGTTCGTGGCCCACTCCATCAGCTGGTCCCATATGAGGCAGGGGCGGCGTACCGGCTCTCCGTTTCTCAAAAAGCTCATATACCGAAGGTGGAATTGGACAGTGAACATGTCCTTCCCCAGTTTCAACGTCACGGAGACCGGCTCCGGGGTCTCCTCCCCCTCCACGCCCAGGAACTTCCGGCTCCACTCCGGCAGGTAGGGAAACTCCTGGTTGAGATACCCCAACAGGGGCTGTTTCGTCTCCCGGTCCATGGAGTGATAAAACCCGGTGTTCAGCCAATAGCGGAAGAGGGGCCGGCAGGCAAGGGTCAAGGTCTCCGGTATCTCCGCCTCGTTGTCCTGATGGTTCCGCAGGTCGATTCTCCGGCGGCGGCGGGAGTCTTCTATCAGCTGTGTCAGCTGGGCAGCGCAGGGGGCGTCCGGGTTTTTCGCGTAGTAGTCCAGGACCTCCTGGGCAAAGTGTTCCCCGCTCCACTGGACATGGTATTTCATGTGCTCTTCCGCGAACTTGCGGTTCCGCAAAGCCTTCTGGAAGTCCGGGCGGCTGAAAAAGGCCCTGACCTCTGCCCCGGCCTGTTCCCAATCCTCCGGTTTCCCGGTCTCCTCCAGGGCCCGTACCTTTTGGCGGAAGGCCTCAAATTCCCTGTTCAGCGTTCGGATGTCCAGCTCTCCCTCGGCGATGTCGGGGAATTGCTCCAGCACCCGGGCCCGAAGGTCCCCATAGAGCAGCTTGGCCCGGCCCATGAGGGCGGTTTTCAGCTCCAGCTTCTGCCAGGCCATTTGATAAAGCTCCTTGGGCAGCTTCTCCCGCCGGAAGAAGTGGTTGATGAGCCGCATCCCCGCCGGGTGGCGCTCCGACGGCGTGGGGTTTCTGTCCTCGAAGTTCCCGATCATATAGCAGTCCAAAATGCTCCCCGCTTTTTTCAGCTTTCCCTCGGTCCAGCGGCCCTTCTCCGCCAGACGGACAAGGGCCCGGTAGTCCGCGACGCTCCGGGAGATTGCCCGCTCCGCGCCCTTGAGGGGCTTCACCGCAGGGCCCCGGGCGGCCAGCTGGAACAAGAACTCCTGTCCCTCGAATTGGGCGTCCTGTTCGATTCGGAAACTGAACTCCGTCCGCTCACTGCCGTCCGAGTTCCGGTACACCGACCGGTCCACGGCAAACTGGTAGACGGCGCACAGCCAGGTCAAAAACTCCCGGGGGATGGGATACTCCTCCTCCAGCCGGACGGCTTGCTCCAGAAGAAAGCCCGCAAAGCGGCGTTCCCAGCCAACGTCCAGGAAGTCCCCGGAGGTGAAGTAGTCCATCCACGCCTGGGGGTCCTTCCGCCGCTTCCCGGTGTAGAGGTCCAGGAAGGCCTTCGACGCCGGGTGGTCCGCGAAGGGGTTGGGGCCTTCGTCAATAACGGCCGGGCGGTCTGTCAGGGTCCAGCCTTCATCTTCCGGTTCCGCCGCCTCCGGTACGGTGGGCGGGGACGCAGCTTCTTCCCGGCCCTCGGCGTAGGCCAGCGCCGCCTGATAGGCCTGCCGAAGTTTGAGAAAGCCCTCCGCGTCCTCCTCCGGGTGGCAGGTCTTGGCCTTCTCGGCGTAGGCCCGCTTGATGGCGGAGACGTCTTTTGTGGGGTCCAGGCCCAATGTGGTCCAAATATCATCCATTCCGCTGTGCCTCCTTTATGTCTCGTGTACCAGCGCCGCCCGCAGCTCCTCATAGTCTGTGCGCAGCTCTGCGAACTGGCCCGGCTGGCTCAATACCGGTTCCGTGTTGTCAATGTCGTCCAGCAGCAGGTCAATGCCGTTCCGCAGCCGTTTGAGGTCCTCATGGACCAGACATGCGGGCAGGGCGCGGCCCATAAACCGACGGGGTTCGTCCGAAGCGTAGGCCAGGGCCCGGCGGTTTCCGTCCTCCAGCCAGAACATCATATACTTGCCCTGATCTTGCAGGAGGACCAGATGCCGAAGCTCTGTTTCCCCCTCCGCCGGACGGAAGGTCCAGCTGACGCGGACGCCCGCCAGCTTGCCCATCATGAAGTGGATCAGCCTCTCCGCCGCAAGGCCGTAGTTGCCGCTTCTCAGCGCCGTGACCGTCCGCTCTCCGCTCGGGTCCACAGTCTCCAGCTCCGAGGCGGGGCGGCTGAGGACGAATTTTGCCAGGCTGTAGTTTCTCCCCCGCGCCGCCGGGACGCCGCCCAGCTTCTGCTGGGCCATGAGGACCTTGTGCTTGGGGTCGTGGCGGCTCACGTCGCAGCTCCAGAGCCAACCGCCCGGTCCTCCGGCCTGGAGCTGTCCCCAGCCCATCTGGCCCAGGACCAGATCCATGTCCCGGAGAAGGTCCTGGGCGCTGTGGAAGATGGAGTATTCCGCCAGCTTCCCCATGCCGAAGGGCACGTACACGACGTCGTTACAGTCTATGGTCCGGTACATCTCCGCGTCGGCCAGCAGGGCGTACCAGTTCTCCCCCCGGCCAAAGCTGTTCTCGAAATAGAGGCAGGCATATTTGCCGCCGTCCCGGTGGAGTACCAGACGGCCCTCGTTCCAGTTCGTCCTGAGAGAAACGGTACAGCAGGGCGGAAAGGGCCTCCCCGGTCACCAGGATTTCCGGCGGAATGGGTTCTTCCTCCTTCGGCTGCTCCTCCACGGCCCGCCGCACCTTGGCGATGATGGGCTCCATGTCCGCCGGAATCTCCCCGGCCTCTTCCCACTCCGCCAGAAACGCCTCGGCGTTGACCTTGGGCGGCTCCCGGAGGATGTCAATGTGGGACAGGCGCTCCTCCACGCCGCCGACAGGTGTATAGAAGATTTTCCAGGGCAGTTCCCGGAGGCGGGAGAGGTCGAAAAACCGGGGGGCCGTCAGCTCCGCCAGCCGCCGCCGCGCCGCCTCAAAGCCGCTGTCCGCAGTGAAGCGGATAGGGGGAAAGTCCTTTTCATGGTCCGGCGTCCTCTTCACAGAACCGGGCGCCGCCGTCCAGGTCCCGTCTGGGTCCGGCAGCAGCTGTTCCTGCACCCGCCGCCCGGAGAAGGTCTGCCTGTAGATAGTTACAACCGCCTCATCCTCCATCCATTCGGCGGTGTAGAGCTTCCCGCCGCCCTCCATAGACAGCTCCAGGGGAAACGCCTTCTCCGGCGGCACCGGCTCTCCGGTCTCCTGGTCCAGGGGCAGACGGCACACATGGCCCGCAAGGCACAAGGCGATCAGGCCTCGGTCCTCCTCCGGCACGGGCAGGTAGTTCAACCGGCGATAAATCTCCCGGGCCACCTTGTCAAAGTCCCCATAGGGCGCCGTCGTGATGGGCAGGAGCAGGGCAAACCAATCGTCGCTCTCCTGGGCCGTCTGTTCCCAGGTGAGGCAGGGACGGTATACCGGCTTCCCGTTTACTCGATACTCCAGATGCAGGGGATAGCAGTCGATCTCCACCATGCCCATAGCGGCCGCCATGGTCCGGGGCGTTCCGTCCGCCCGCACCGTAAAGCGGCGGCTCCATCCCTCCTGATAGGGCAGGTATTTCTCCAGGTATTTCAGCAGGGGAGTCCCGCTCTCCGGGTCCCTGGCGGTGTAAAAGGCGGTGTTCAGCCACCAGCGGAAGAAAGGCCGGTAGCATAGCCGCACCCATTTGTAATAGGGGACGCCCTCCGGGTCCGCCGCGTCGTCCTCCCGGCTCCAGCGTTTGGCCTCGCAGAGCCGGAGGTCCTCTTTCAGCCCGGAGATCACCTTCTCCGCCCCGGGAATATCGGCGTGTTCCTGATAGTATTCCAGCATCCGGCGGACCAGGGTCTCCCCCATGCCCTCCCGCCTCCAGGGGGAGTAGGTCAAAAGCTGCTCCTCCAGGAACCGGGGCACCGGCAGGGCTTTCTGCATCTCCGGCGTCCGGAAAAACGCCTCGGACTCCGGCGGTTCTGTCTCCGGGGCCATTCGGATGCGTTTCTGGTAGGCGTCCAGGTTCCGGTTCAGCTGGAGGAAGTTCACCGGAACCTCTCCGCCGATTCCCGGCACCCGCTGGACCGCCAGCTCCCGGATGGGTCCGTAGAGGACCTTGGCCCGGCCCAGCACGGCGCTCTTGAGGTCCAGCCTCTGCCACGCGGAACGGTAGACCTCCTCCGGCAGGTCCTCCCGCCTCAAAAAGTGGATGAAGACCCGAAGCCCGGCGGGGTGGCGCTCACAGTCCGGGGTGACCCGCTGCTCACAGCGCTCCCGGATGTAGGCGGGGGCGTAGCTGTTCAGCACCTGCCGGAACGCCTCGATGGCCTCCTGATCCCAGCGCCCCGCCGCAGCCAGACCGTTCAAACGCCTATAGTCCAGGAAGCTCTGGAGGACGGCGAACTCGTTCCCTTTGGGCCGCTTTGGCGCGGGCCCCAGGGCGGCAATCTGGAGGATGTCTTTCATGCCGTCAAAGCTCCGGGCCTCCCCGCCGGAGAATTGGTAGGCAACGTTCAGCCAGGTCAAAAATTCCTTGTTGGGGGGAAAGTCCCCTCGAAGCTCCCGGACCTTTTGCAGAAGCAAAGACGTGAACCGGGGGTTCCAGGCGGCGTCCAGAAAGGCGGCGGAGGTAACATAGTCCATCCACATGGCCGGGTTCTTCCTCTGCTTCCCGGTGTAAAGCTCCAGGAACTTCGTGATGGCCTCGCCGCCCTCAAAGGGGTTGGGGCCCTCATCCTCCTGTTCCCGGAGACTCCAGCCCGGGTCCTCCGTCACCTTTCCATTCTCCGGGAGCGGGGGTTCCCCGGACAGGGAGAAGCCCGGTTCCTCCTGTTCCCCTTCGGCGTAGGCCAGCGCCGCCTGATACGCCTGCCGCAGCCGCAAAAAGCCCTCCGCGTCCTCCTCCGGGTGGCAGGCCTTGGCCTTCTCCGCATAGGCCCGCTTGATTGCGGAAACGTCTTTTGTAGGCTCTATTCCCAGAGTGGTCCAAATGGTATCCATCCCTCACTCCTCCAAATCTCCGTCAAAATACTGGCCGAAATCCTCTTCCTCCGATTCCCCGAACCAAATGCCGCCCTCCAGGGGATCCGCCTCCACAGCGGCCTCCAGCATGTCCAGCTGTTCCTTGATCCGGTCATAGTCCCGACGCCGCTGGATGCGGTCGCCGCGGTCCATCAGGTCCTTCCAATAACCAATCAGGCTGGCGGCCATCTCCCGCCCCTGCCCGATGGTCTGGGTGTACAGCCGCAGGGCCCGCTCCAGCAGAAGCTGGTCCCGCTGGTCCCCTTGGGCCGCCAGCTGAATCTGGCGGATGCGCTCCATGGCCCGCTCTTTTCCTTCCTCCGTCAGGTGCAGGTTGGGGTTCAGAATCAGCCGTTCCCGGAAGTCCCCGCCGCTGCTCTGGGCACTGACATGGAGGATGCCGTCGATGTCGTATGTAAAGGTCACCACGGCGGACTGTTCCCCCGCCGGGCCCGGCGGCACCTGGACCTCCACCTCTCCCAGCTTCAGATTCTCCGAGGCGAAGTAGCCCTCCCCCTGGTAGATTTCAAAGCGCAGTCCTGTCTGGTTGTCGTTCAGCGTATAGAACCGCTCCTGGTGGCTGGCGGGAAGCATACTGCTCCTTGGAATCAGCACCGCCATGTGAGGCGTCTTGTCATCCCGGCGGCTGTAGGTGGAGACCCCCAGGGAGAAGGGGCACACGTCCGTCATCACCAGGTCCTGCAAATCCTCCGCCCGCTCCTTGATGCCCGCGCACAGGCCAACGCCCAGGGCCACGATTTCATCCGGCGACGCGGCCACGTGGGGCCTCCGGCCAAAGAGTTCCTCCAGAAAGTCCCCGAACACCGTCAGCTGGGCGGATCCGCCCACCAGGATCACGTCGTTGAGCCTGCCGCCCCGGCCCCGGTCCTTCATAGCCCGGGTGATGACCCCCCGGACCTTCTGGAACACCGGGCCGCAGAGCTGGCGCAGAAGGTCGTTTGTGAGGACGAGGCTGTACCGTGTCTCCCCCTGCTGGAGGGAGATGGACGCCGCCGGAGCGCTGGAGAGGGCGATCTTGGCTGTTTCCGCCTGCCGGTAGAGGGAGGCCCGGAGGGAGGGGGACAGGCGCTCCTCCGTCAGGCCGTTCTCCTGGCAGAAGTGGGCGGCGATGGCCCGGTCGATGTCGTCCCCGCCCAGGCGGTTGTCCCCGGCGATGGCCGTGATTTCGATGATGTTCTCGAAGCACTCCACGATGCTCACATCCAACGTCCCGCCGCCAAAGTCCACAATCATCAGCTGGCAGTCGCCGGTCTGGGCGGAATAGCGGTGGTACAGCGCGGCGGCGGAGGGCTCGTTGATGAGCCGCTTCACGTTCAGCCCCGCCAGCTGGGCCGCCAGCTTGGTGGCGCATCGCTGGTCGTCGTTGAAGTAGGCCGGGACGCTGATAACGGCCTCCTCTACCGGCTCGCCGAGATACCGCTTCGCGTCCTCCAGGAGCTGGCGGAGCACCAGGGCGGAGAGCTCCTCCGGCTTGAACCGCCGGCCCGCCAGGGTCAGGGCCTTCTCCGTGCCCATCCAGATCTTGAAGGAGGCGGCAGTGGCCTCCGGGTGGGTGACCAGCCGCTCCTTGGCTGCCGCGCCCACCAGGACAGTGCCGTCCTCCAGGACGCTGACGGCGCTGGGGGTCTTGTACTCTCCCAGCTCGTTGGGGATCAGCTCCGCCCTGCCGTCCCGGTAGACGCAGGCAAGGGAGTTTGTGGTGCCTAAGTCGATGCCGATGATTGCCATATGAATCCTCCTGTCTGCGAAGGCAATCGCCTCCGGTAAAAAGCTAGCTTTATTATAGTCTGTCATCTGGCTTTCGACAATCCCGTTTTTTAACATCCGGAGAACTGCCGCCAGACATAGCGGAAGAGGCTCCGGCCGGTTGATTTGGTCAGGTCGTTGTGCTATACTTCTTTGCAAAAAGACCGGGTACAAATTTCTGATGGAACGGAGCGGTTTGACGATGGGAACCTTCAAGATCGATGCAGACCAATTTCAATGGATCAACGGGCCGGAAGATGACCCAAATGACCTCTGTCTGCACGGCCATGTAATGGTGCAGGTTGGCACAAATTCTTTTGATGACGATGGAACCGTCAGCGCAACAGCGTTGTACCTCCTGAAGTCACTGAAAGAAGATAAAATAATGAACCGCTGCGACATTCAGATGATACCATGCTGCGGCCATTTTCTGATAGCGAATGCGGATCGATCCGAGGTAACGATCAGCGGCTGCGATACCGGGACGGACTGGTCTGTCATTCATAGCGATGGAGGAATTAAAATCATTCTGCCATCTGGTGTGGAAGAACAGGTGGATTTTGCTGATTATAAGGCGGAGGTATTCCGCTTTGCGGATAAAGTGGAGGCATATTACAAGTCCTGTCAGCCCAAGGTTCTCCCAGAAAACGAGTTTTCCAAGAATGGTTATATAGCGTTTTGGAACGAATGGCATAGACGCAGAAACGAGTGAAAGAAAATGATTCCCGCCATTATCATCAACGGAAAGAGCTTCGGTGAATTGGTGGAAGAATACTGCCGGAGGGTGTGATGGATCTGTTTCAGAGTTTTCAAAGAGAGTGTCCGGCTCCAGCCGCGCTGTGCGAGAAATATGCCTCCGCCCTCCCGCCGGAACTGCTGAACGTCTGGCGGGACTATGGCTTCGGCACCCTGCTGGACGGCTGTCTAAAAATCATCAACCCGGACGAGTATCAGGACCTGCTCCGGGATACCTATGCCCTCGGTGATTCCGCCATCCCCGTGTTCGCCACCGCCTTTGCCGGGCTCCTGACCTGGGAGAAGGGCCGCTACCTCCGCTTTGTCAACTACCAAAGCGGCACCTTTGAGGGCGTCTGCGCCGGGCTGAAATTCTTCTGGGGCGATCTGGCGGACGGCGTTTTCAACGACAGGTTCCTGGAGCTGGGCCGGTATCGGGAGGCTGTCCAGACTTTAGGCCCACTTGGCTTTGATGAATGCTTCGGTTACGCGCCCTTGCCGGCCCTGGGCGGAAGCAGAGAGGTCCGACACCTGCGGAAATACAAGCTCCGAGAGCATATCGCCTTTATCGCCCAGACGGCGGGAAGGGTGTCCAAACCGAACTCCGGCTCCGGCATTGTCTGAATCAGGGAGGGCTTGCTATGGACGTCTACTACAACGCCGATTTTGGCTGCATCGTCTGTCCGCAGACCACGGTAGGGAACACGCCCATGCGGGTGGTCATTGAGCCGGTCGCCGTGTTGAGGAAGGGTTTCACCGAGACTGCTCTGGGTGAGGCCATATTAGCCGCCCTGGAGCGCTCCAGAACCGCCCCGCCTGTTCCCAAGGTGGATAAGGGCGCGGGCCGCTTCTGGCAGGTCACCGGCATCCGTGGCTTCGGCGCTTTCAGCCGGAAGTTCCAATGCGTCGATCTCCAAGAGAGAGGCCCCTTTCTGGAGGCCTTCAAATTGATTCGGGAGTCGGACGGCGGGTATGTCTGGCCCGAGAACCAGCCTCCTCTGGAGATTCCCGCAGATACTCCTGCGGCTCAGATGGGGGCGGAAATCTTGTCCCTGTTCTCCCCCGGCCTGGAGATCCCCGACAATGAAACTCTATCTTTTGAGACTATTCATGGCGGCATAGTCTCTTATCGAAGGCCTTCGGACGCCTTCGCAGACTGCGGCGACGGCCACACGGACGCCTATCAGGTTTTTGCTTTGGAGGACGCTCCCAGAAGCCACATCGCATTCCTGATCGACAGCGGTTATCAGGAGCTGAGTAAGGCGGCGGTTCTGGAGAAATGGCAGGAGCAGTACGGGCCGCTCTCCGAGTTCCGCTTTCAGCGCCGAAGGAAGCCGCCGATGCTGGCGTCCATCCAGGGAAAGACTGCGAAGGCCGAGATCGCGTCCCAAATCTACCGGGATGGGGAGGGGACCATGGAGGTCCTATGCCTCATAGAGCAAGCCCTTCCGCCGGAGGCCCGAGAGGCCATGCGGGCCGAATATCAGGCCGTCATCCGCTCGATTGCCGTTAAGGAACGGCGGGAGGGCGGTTCGGAAGGGCTGGTGGTCAAATGATTCAGCCAGAGGAATTGGTCGGCAAGAGCGTCTGCAAGATCGGCCGGGCCGCCGCCATGTGCTGGATTCACTTTGGGCGGCCGGTGGAGATAGAGTCGCGGGGCCGGAAGCGAGTAGTGGGCGAGTTTGCTTTGGACCTGGACTGCCCGTGGAGGATCAGAAACAGCAGCGGCGGCATAGAACTGGGGTCAGCGGATATATTTGCCCCGGCCAGCGGGCATGTCTTAGATGTAGATTTTAATTGGGATGTTCAAGGGAACAACCTGTTTGACGAAAAGGCAAAATTGTTATTCCCGGAAGGTTCTCAGATCATGGCCACTTTTGCCGGGTTGAGCAGCAGTTATGATTTGACCATTACATTTTCCAACGGGTTGTGCTTGGAGAGCTTTGTCAACGCTTCCTCCCAGGAAGAGTGCTGGCGCTTGTTCATGCCAGGCCTGGAGCATGGGGATCTGGTTGTGACCGGCGTTGGGATCAAGCGCTGCTGAATCATGGAGGCTATCGGTATGTCGGTGATGATACAGGCCGATTTTCTGCTGTACCCTGTTGGGCACAGTGACTTCCTGCACGCCTTTTTCTCTACCATCTGCAGCCGGCTGGAGCATGGCCGGTGGGGAAGTAAGTATCCCTATCTCATGAACTGTTTGTACCAGGGCAGACTGGAATGGACCGACATTTCCTCAGCGCGGGAGGAGCTAAAAAAAGTAGAACAGCGACTGAAAAAACATCCCCCCTCCAGCGTGGTATGGGATATAGATGATTTGTCCAAGCAGCCGCCTTGGGGAAACAACATTAGCAAGGAGATTACCAGCCTAGCAAACTATTTTATCACCAGTGACGGCCGGAATCTCATAGATGTGCTGCATCTTGCCTTTCGCGATGCCGAAGAGCTGCGGCATTGCATTGAAATCGTGAACTGAATAAAGTCCATAGACGGCTATAAAAACGAAGCGGCAGGGCCCGCAAAGCCCTGCCGCTCATTTTTTCCATCATTTCAATCCCGCCAGCTGCTTGAAGGCGGCCCCCGCCATGGACACGAACCGGGCCGGAAGCTCCTCCGGCGAAACGACGGCCCGCTGGGGCAGGCAGTCTCCAAAAGGTATCCCCTCCAGCCGATAGAAGGCCGCGCCGTGGACCATCACGTCGTCGTTGTTGTACTCCGGGCCGTTGCTGACGCCATCGAAGAATATCCGCGCCCCGTAGCCGTGGATGGGGTCCAGCAGGTCCGCCCGCTCATGCCCCGGCAGATCGCCCATGTCCAGCCCCCATTTCCCGGACACGGTGTAGATGGTGATGTGCTTCGTGTTCCGGCCTCCGATGTCGTCGAAGTCCAGAGGCTGGGCCGGGATGGACAGCTGGCGGATGGGCGGCTTTCCGCCGGCGTCCTTGACCCGCTTTTTCCAGAGAGCCAGTTGCTTTTTGTCCAGCTCCGTGGTAGCAACCAAGCCCACTCGGGCATCGGCGGGAAGGTCCACTGGCTGGCCGTTCTCTTCGCTGGCGGTGCCGTCCCGGTTCAGCAGGAAAGCTGTCTCCAGCTGATCCTCCCGATAGACGCACCACAAAAGGCTGGTGAAGACCTCCGGCTGTTCCGCCGCCGCCAGGGCCGCCAGGAGGTCCGAAGCCCGCCATTGGTAGTGGCACACCAGGGCCTTCATCAGGGCCAGCCGCTGGGCCTTTGCCAGCTTGGGACTGCTCCAGTCCAGGGGCGTTTCGGACGCCAGAAGGCCGGTCTTTCGCAGCTCCTTTTCCAGCTCCAGCCGGGGCCAGTCCGGCGTGCGGCAACGCTCCAGGGTTGCTTGGTAGTGGGCGTTCATCTTTTTCAGCCGGTGCCCCTTTTCCAGCGGCGCGATGTCCGTCCAGCCGCAGTAGCAGTAGAGGAAGGTGGTCCACGCCTGGGCCATCAAAGAGTCGTAGGCGGGATGAAACTGGTCGGTGAAATAGGCCCGGTAGTGGTCCGGGTCCAGGAGCCACACCGCCGTTTCCGGGTCCTCTCTGGCGGCCTCGGCGGCGCAGTCCGGGTCAATCGGCTCTCCAGCAGTAGTATAGTCTCCAATGATCCAGGCCAGCATGACGTCCAGCGGCTTCCAGCCCAGCTGATAGAAGAGCCGGGCCGTTTCTCCATGGGACTTTTGCAGCCAATACTTCCTCATCACCATAGCTCGGACCAGCTGATGGCACTTAGTTTCTTGGAAATGGTACTGCGGGTACTGATCCGTCCAGACCTGCCGGGCCACGGCGCTGACCTCCAGCAAAAGAGCGGAATCCAAGAAGCCGGAGGGTATGCGGCGTTCCATCACAGACAGGTTATGGACGCTCAGCCCCTGGGAAAGGGCCACGGCACTCCAGTGGGCGGAGTCGGGATAGGTGAGCTTGTCAAGGATTCTGGTGAACTGCTTGGGATGTACTTGGAGCAGCCTTCGAAGGAAATAGGGCACGTCCAGCACCCGGTCACAGTAGTGGTCCTCATGGAAGCCGCGGGTCCACCGATCTATGTACTTCCCCCGTGTTTTTGCCAGCCGCAGCAGCTCCTCGTTGGTCATAGCGTCAATTTCCGCATTGGTGATAGCGGTCTTTCTGTCCTTTTCCATCGCAATTTCTCCTGTCAAATGGGCTTTGGCCTGCTTATACCAGCTCCTGCTCAAAGTCGCAGGCCGCCACTGTCTCAATCTGCCGCTCCTGTAAAAAGGCCATCAGTCCCCGAATACAGCGGACATACGCCGCCCGCTCCTCCGTCACCGCCTCCAGGTCGGCGTAGTATCTCCAGAACAGGAAGTCCTGGGAGCCCGGCACATATTCGTCGTTCCTTATGAGATCAAGCGCCATCAGCTCGGTTCGGACAGTCCGTATTCCCTGCCTAGCACCGCGCAGACGGAGATTGATCAAATCCAGCAACTCCTCCTCCGGTATCTCTGCACGGATGAACAGCTTGCAGTACCATTCAGGCTTCATACCCACCCGCCTCACTTGCTCTAAAGATAATCAATAAACAGAAAACCACAGACCATCCGGCTGATAAACGCCAAACACCTGCTGTACCTGGGAAATCACGGTCTCTTCCGCAAACAGAAAGTCTACATATTGCAGGAGCCGTCCCACCGGCAGCTGGCCGTCGGCTTTTAAGACTTCGATATAGCATTCTCTTTGCAGGCGCACAATCTGGTCCGGGACCTCTTCCACCGTTCCTTTACCCGTCTTTTTCAGCAGGTAGCGGTGAAAGTCCGGCGATCGGTCAAGCGGATGTTCAGCTCATATTCGTACAGCTCATACAGCGCCCCATCATGGATGTAATAGGGCGTGAGGATGCAGTCCGGCACAGAAAGCGAGTCTTCTTTCAGCGCCTCCAGCTGTCTCCGAAAGTCTGCCAGGTTGTAGAAGACCTCGCCATTGGCTCTCTTTTCAGTTTTCGACCACCGAACAATGTCTGATAACGTCACCATGGAAACCTCACTCAAAAAACGTTTCTCACGCGGCCTGCCTCGCATTCTTTCAGGGGCATATCTTTTTGAAGATATCCAGTGTGTGTGAATTGCACACAGCCATGTAATTTCCGCACTTGCTGAATCCAAATGCTTTTATTTCGTAGTCTTCAAAAACAATGGTACATTTTTCAGGATTTAGCGTATACAGAGTATAATTGGGCATAAATATGATTTTCTCTGCCGGCCAAAAAGGGGCGACTGACATCAATGTATTTCCATCGTTAGAATATCGCCGCAAACCGCCGCCGCCCTCTCCAGCGATTGGTACGGTTTCATCTCCCAATTCTTCTGCGAGAGCTATTAAATCGCCTTCATCATAGTTTTCGGTGCAATATGTTTTGCTGCCTGTTTTGCAGTCTATTACGCTCTGGCCTTGGGATGATATGACAACCAATTTCTCAGTGCGCACATTGGAAAAACCGACATACATCAAGCCGCCGACCGCATAGGTAGTCTTCTCCCATCCGTCAGGGATACCCGCAGGGATG
>CAJUJW010000054.1 GCA_910586735.1 uncultured Oscillibacter sp.
AAGTCTATGTCTGCCCCGTTGACGCCGACTTCATCACCAACGTCGTCGTTACCCGCACCCAGCTGATGAAGGTCGACCGCATTGGCACCGACTTCGTCACCCTGGAGCGCATCAGCCCCGACAGCCGCGATCCTCGCCGTACTCCCAGCGACGGCCTGGCCAAGATCACCGGCTACAACGCCTTCGCCGTCGACGTGGACGTCGCCGATGTGAAGGACAACAACTATGATCCCTACAATGACCTGAAGGACCTGAAGGTCGGCGACCGCGTGGCCGTTGTTCCCTACACTCCCGACGAGGGCAAGACCTATGAGGTCGGCGTGGCTTACGTGCCTGAGACTGTCTCCGGCCGTCTGTCCGACGTGGGTCTGTACATGAACACCAGCAAGACCGACGGCAACGCCATTTCCATCACCATTGGCGGCACCAAGTATGTCATCAACGAGTGGAACCTGGATATGCTGGACGTCAAGAAGGCCCAGATCAACTCCACCCGCAAGGACGTCACCGCCTATCTGGCTGCTGACGGCACCGTGCTGTGGACCACTGAGATTGGCAACTCCGACGCCTGGATGATCGTTGGCGACTACTATCAGGCCACCAACACCAACGGCAAGGTCGTCTGGTTCGCCCATGGCTGGACCATCGGCGGCGAGGAGATCGACGTCGACCTGGGCACCATCCGCGCTGAGGCCGAGATCTACGCCCCCGGCGAGCTGGTTCACTATCAGCTGGCGCAGGGCGGCACCGGCGAGTATGAGCTGGAGAAGCCCAACAACACCGGCTTCAGCAGCTGGTACAACAATGACGGCGATCAGGTCGTCGAGCGCCGGCTGACCAAGAAGGTCGACGGAGTTGACCAGTACAGCGGTGAAGGCATCTACAATGTTGCTCAGTATGTCAAGAGCAATAACGTGAGCACCCGCTATGAGATTCATTCCGCGAACTCCCTGATCCCCCTGGAGGATTATACCAACTATAAGAAACCCACCACGCCCTACCAGGCTGTCGGCGGCGCGATCTTCGCCAATGAGAGCGATCCCGATCGCACCATTACCACCGATGACGCCAAGGCCCACGTGTGGGACTATCAGAGCACCACTTATAAGGACGATGGCGTCAAGTTCATCTATGTGAACTTCGACGGCACCACCGGTGAGGTTGACTACATCAGCGTCCGCAAGGATGCCCAGAATGTTGAGAACGACGAGCTGAAGGCCCAGAACCTCAAATGGAGCAACGTCGCCACCAACATCACCGCTCCCAACAATATCAAGTGGGTCGTCAGCCCCGCTGAGGCTTATGTCAACGACGAGGGCAACGTCGAGGCCGTGGTCATCAAGTCCGAGCCCACCGTGGCCGACCTGTCCAACGTCGTGATCGTCGGCGAGTACGTCGGCAGCGAGATTGGCCGCAGCACCGGCGCTGAGGAGACCACTCCCACCAACGCCCACGCCCGTGAGTATTGGCAGGGACCCAACTTCTCCGAGAAGAAGACCGGCTACTTCAAGAACCAGCACAACGTTGGCGATATTGTGGTTATCCGCGCTACCGCCAACGACGTCATGGACTGCAAGATGTTCAACGGCGGTCTCTACAGCGACCGCAACCCCGACGTTCTGAAGGCCGCTGGTATCACGGCTCTGAGAAACGGCCTGGATGAAAAGAGCAAGATCGCTTTCTATGTGGGCAAGAACACTGGCTACACCGTCCTGTCTCAGAACGGAAGCGTCAACCTGGCCAACATGGACGGCGAGGGCAAACTTGCCAGCATCATGACCAACAAGAAGGTTGAGGCCGATGTTCTGGAGAAGATCGATGAGCTGGAGAGCGGCTATAAGGGCCTGATCAAGGTTGCCGGCGCCAAGTGGATTGATCTGCGTGCCAACCGCGGCAACGATGACGTCCGCAGCCTGGGCGACCTGCTCGACCTGAATAAGGACACCGTCCGCATCAGCGTCCTGCTCAACGCCAACGATTCTACCGATTCCTTCCGCCGCGCCTATGCCATCGTCGTGACCGGCGGCAGCAAGGACGGCACTGCCTCTGAGACCAAGGGTGTCGACGGAACTGAGATCAGGACCACCACCAAGGTCTATGAGAAGTCCGGCGCGGTGAGCTACACCGTTACTGCGTATCGTCCCGCCTGGGTTCCCGACGATGCGACCCTGAACCTGAAGGGCACGATCAGCATCGACGGTTACACCCAGCCCGTCACTGGGACGCTCCTGTCTGGCGAGTCCTCTGTGGTTCTCACGGGTGTGGTGGACACTAGGTTCGCCGACGCGAGCAGCGAGATCACCTTCAAGTGGGGTAGCGCGCTCTGGTCCAAGGTTAAGGTCGAGAGCAACGCCGACAAGTTCGACGGACTGGCCGTCAGTACCACGTGGCTGCCTACCGCCAGTACTGGCAGTGTGTCCTTCAAGAACCCCGGCACTGACTACCTGTCTGGTACCGTGACTGTTAAGCAGAACGGCGAAACCCTCGCTACGAGGAATCTTACTTCGAGCGACTTCGGCGGTGGCTCGCCGAACCTGGATGTCAGCGTCGACGTGACCAACTCCAAGAGCGCTGTGACGGTCGTGTTCGATCTGCGGAAGACCGTGGTCGACATCGAGCCCGCTCTGAACCAGACGGAGCAGAAGCGCACGGATGCTCCCGCGACTTCTACTACGGCCTGGGTGAAAGAGAATCTGAAGCCCGGTGTGTATACCCTTGAGGGTCTGGATAAATCCGGTGATAACGACGGTCCCTTCGACCAGACCTGCGACAGCCGCGACACCCGTACCTTCGTCTATCAGCGCAATGGCGAGCAGGGCGACTACACCCTGAAGATCGGCCCCGTGAACGGAACCGCTGATGGAACTGTCTTCAATGAGAAGTTCACTGCTGAGAACGCTGGAAATACCGGGAAGGGTATCTTCAACGTACAGGTCAGCAAGAACTACAGCAACGTTTTCCACAACTCGGGCACTAACGGGGCCGAAAGCAACGGCTCTATGGCGGGTAATGGCACTCCCCTGACTGCCGGCACCTATCCCTGGGCGATCACCTCTCCCTCCGGCAAGGTCCTGGCCGACGGCACCATCACTGTTGCTCCTGCGGGCAAAGTGGTTAATACCACTGGAAGCGAAACCGTCCAGACGAATGTTCCGCTTGAGAAGACCGTGGAGAATGAGAATGGGACGACGTCTGTAGTCGATCGCACTGCCAATGAGATTGCGGACGACTACATTGGCCAGATCAAGGCCAAAGAGGACGGCTGCTACAAGTTCCCCAACGTTCCTCAGGATAAGATTGGTGGAGCGACTAATGCGAAATCCTTGCTGATTAGCGGTACGCCTGATCAGAACCGCATCTTCAAGTTCACTGGAACCGGCGTGTCCGAGACTTACACCTTCACCCTGAAGGATTCGAGCGGCGAATCCAAGCACACGGAGTCTGCGTCCTTCAACGATACTGCTGGCCACTACTTCTTCATCCAGGTGCTCGGTGATGATATCGTTAACGGGGACAATGAAAACGGAAAGCTCACTACTGCTCTGGATAACGGAACTTATCCTTGGGAGATCCGTGGCGCTGTGAGCGGAGTGATTTTGAGCGGCAACCTGGTCATCTGAGACTGGGCCCCGGCACGCCCTGAAAACGGATTCTGACGCTGTAAAATTCAGATAAAGAAAACCCCCGGACAACTGTCCGGGGGCCTTTTCTCTGCATAAACCCCCCGCTGCCGGGAAACCCTACCGCCAAAGGGAGGTTTTCACATGGACTATCTCAACGCGTTTCTCTGCGGCGGCGTCCTCTGCGCCATCGGCCAGATTCTGATTGACAAGACCCAGCTCACCCCCGCCCGGATTCTGACGGGATACGTGGTGGCGGGAGTAATCCTCAGCGCCGCGGGCCTGTACGAGCCTCTGGCCCAGTGGGGCGGCGCGGGGGCCTCGGTGCCCCTGACGGGCTTCGGCCACCTGCTGGCCAAGGGGGTGCGCAGGGCCGTGGACATGGACGGCTGGCTGGGGGTGCTGACGGGCGGCTTGACCGCCGCGGCGGGCGGCGTAGCCGCGGCCGTGTTCTTCGCCGCCGTCATGGCCGCCGTCTTCAAGCCCAGCGCCAAGCGGTAAAAAAGCCCTTGCGTTCCGCCGCCGGGCGTGGTATACTGTACTTGCCGATTTGGAAGTCGACGTAAGACATGGTTCACGCAGCATAAAGGGACCCCCGGAGAGGTTGCGTCTCTCCGGGGGTCCCTTTGCGGTTAGCTGCCCTTACGCATGCGGTCAATCCATTTGCAGACATAGTAGCCTGAAACGTTCGCCGCGACCGCGGTCAGGAAGTCTAGGATGTAAGACATTTGGTTCACCTCCTTCCTGTTGCCAGGAGGGCAGCGTCCTATACCCCATTCCGGCAAGCCCCGCAAGCGCAGCGCCCCCGCAAAACTGTCACGAAATTGTTACCCCATTCCGCCGGAGAATCTGCTATACTAAACCCACAGACTCTTAGAGAGAAAGGACCCGCTGCCATGCGCCGACTGATAACCCTGCTTCTGCTCCTGCTCCTCCTGTCCGGCTGCGCCGCCCCCGCCCCGGAACCGCCTCCCCCGCCGGAGCCGGAGCTTGAGGAGCCCCAGGAGCCGGAACCGCCCCCCGCCCCGGTGCGGGAGCCCTACGAGATCAAGGACCCCACCCAGGAGCGCCAGGGCTATGTACCCTGGACGGGGGTGGTGGAGCACCTGTTTTTCCACCCGGTCATCGCCTACCCGGAGTTGGCCTTTGACGGCGACACCCAGGAGAACGGCCTGGACGACTATATGCTCACGGCGGGCGAGTACAAGAAAATCCTGGCGAGCCTCTACGAAAAGGACTACGTCCTGGTAGACATCAACAGCGTCTGGAGCCAGGAGGAGGGGGAGGACGGCCCCCATATGGTCCGCAACACCCTCTGCCTCCCCGAGGGCAAAAAGCCCCTGGTCCTCAGCTTCGACGACACGAACTACTACCCCTACATGCTGGAAAACGGCTTTGCCCACAAGCTCATCATCGGCGAGGACCTGAAAATCGCCTCCTGGGGCCGGGACCCGGCGGGGAACGAGGTGGTCAGCCGGGACCTGGACGCCATCCCCATCCTGGACAAATTCGTGGAGGAGCACCCGGACTTCTCCCCCTTCGGGGCCAAGGGCTGCCTGAGCCTCACGGGCTACGAGGGCATCCTGGGCTACCGCACCCAGACGGACACCCAAACGTGGGACGGCGCCAAGGAGGCCAACCGCCAGAAGGAACGGGAGGCCGTCCTGCCCATCGTCGAGGAGCTCCGCCGGACGGGCTGGACCTTCGGCAGCCACACCTGGGGCCACATCCGCCTGGGGGACGGGAACCAGGAGCGCATCGAGGCGGACACCCGCCGCTGGCTGGACGAGGTGGGCAGCCTGGTGGGGGAGACCGCGATTCTCTTCTATCCCCACGGCGAGCGCCCCGACGGCAACGACTGGACCAAGACCGGCCCGGCCTTCAAATACTTACAGTCCCAGGGCTTCCGGGTGTTCTGTTCCGTGGGCGTGGAGAGCTTCAGCTTCATCAAGAAGGACATCTGCGCCGTCATCTGCGACCGCCTCCACCCCGACGGGACCACCCTGCGCCGCCACCGGGACCAGTACCTCCAATTCTACGACGCCAAGGACATCATCGACCTGGAGGCCCGCCCTGAAAGGGAGGTCCTCTGGCCGGAGGAATGAGAAAGGAGCCTTTGCCATGACAAGAGAAGAACTGAAAGCCGCCGCCATCGCCATGACGGAGCGGTCCTACTGCCCCTACTCCCACTTCCCCGTGGGGGCGGCCCTGGAGTGTTCCGACGGGACGGTCTTCACCGGCTGCAACATTGAGAACGCCGCCTACTCCCCCACCCTCTGCGCCGAGCGGGTGGCCGTGGGCAAGGCCGTCAGCGAGGGACACCGGGACTTCGTCCGCATCGCCGTGGCGGGGAGGTGCGAGGACTTCTGCGTCCCCTGCGCCGTCTGCCGCCAGGTGCTCTACGAGTTCGCCCCGGACATGGAGGTCATCAGCCTCAACGGCAAGGGGGAGGAGCTGTCCCAGACCCTCCGGGAGCTGCTGCCCCACGGCTTCGGCCCGGAGTACCTGCTGTAAGGAAACCCAACAAAGGAGCGCCCCGCCGGTCAGGCGGGGCTTTTCCTTGTCAGAATGCAAAGACCTGTCCGGCCCGTTCCGTCTGGACCGTCCGCTCTGTAAAGGCAGGATACTTTTCCAGAAATTTCCTGGTGTAATCAAAGTCACCCCACTGGTGCATGGGCAGGAACCGCCGGACATCCGCGATTTCGAGGAAATACGCCGGGCCCCAGAAGCCCGCCTCCCCCAGCCGGGGGTCCAGCGGCAGCATGGCCAGGTCGATCCTCCGGCCCCGAAGGGGCTCCGCGCACTTCTTGAAGTTGACCTCCATATTCCGGTTCCAGCCCTTGTCCTCCCCCTCCCAGTGCCACCAGTTCAAATCCCCGGCGTGGAAGACGGTCCGCCCGTCCGGCAGCGTCGCCAGGAAGGCCGCGCCCTCGTCGGTAGAGGACAGAGCCTCCACCTTGGCGCGGGGAAGCTCCAGAGCTTCCCCGCCCCGGAGGTTCCGGCACTTCTCCGCCGTGGACTGGGGGAAACCCCAGCGCCCCAGGTTCCGGAGCTTGATGCCGTGACCCAGGAGAAAGCGAACATCCCTCGTGCCGTGGTCCAGGGCAAAAATTTCCGGCTTGAAATGGTCCTCATGCCGGTGGCTGGCAAAGACATACAGGGGGAGGCCCCCCGGCTCCAGCGCCGGGAGGTCCCCCTTCCACCAGTCGAACAGCAGCGTGACAAACTCCGTCTCCACCAGAAAGCCGCTGTGGTCCAGAAACGTGACCCGCATTATTTCAGCTTCACCGCCGTGCCGTAGGCCACCACCTCGGCGGCCCCCTGCATGACGGAGGACGAGCCGTAGCGGACGTTCACCACGGCGTCGGCCCCCAGGGCCTGGGCCTCGTCCACCATGCGCTTGGTGGCGATCTGCCGGGCCTCGGTGAGCATCTCCGTATAGCCCGCGATTTCCCCGCCTACCAGCGTTTTCATGCCGGCCATGAAGTCCTTGCCGAAGTTCTTGGACTGGACCACCGTTCCCTTCACGATTCCAAGGGCCTCGATTTCCCTTCCGGGCACATAGTCAATATTGAGCAGCAGCATCGTATTCTCCTCCTTCGATTTCTTTGAAACGTTGTTTTAACACCACCAGGGCCGGGATGACCAGCACTCCGCACACGCCCGCCAGGGCGGCGAAGAGCCAGACAAGCCACCTGGGCAGGTCCGGGATAAAGCACAGAGCGGCGAAGCAGCCCGCGCAGGCCAGCTGGAGCAGAGCGAACATCGCCACGCTCTGAGCGGCCTGCCGCCGCTGCCGCTGTTTCCAGGTTTTTGTTGACATTGGGATTCCTCCTTTTAGGGCTTGCGGCCAGGGAGCATCTATGTTATAATACCCGCATAACAGCCTTGCTCAAACCTGTGGCGCCCCGGGCGGAACGCCGCCTGATTCCCGGCGCCGCGGGTGTGTTTTTGAAAACTTGTTACAGGTGGTGCGGTATGGGTATTTTTTCGTTTTTCAATCGGTATCGGGATTATGAGGACATCGAGCTCCCGGTGAAGGAGCCGGAGACGGCGGCGGTCGAGTCCTCCGTGGGGACACTGCCGGAGCTGAACGTGGGTATGCCGGTGGAGGTCATGGAGGAGTCCGGCCATCTGCTGAACGCCGGGTTGATTACCGAGTGCAAGGACCGGGAGGCCACCATAGGCCGGAAGCCCGGCTCTCTGTCCTTCAAGATCAGCGAGATCGGAAGCACCCTCTTCCTCCGGGGCTGCGACAACAAGATGACCCAGTTTTACCTCCGGGCCAGGGTGGCGGAGTCCACCCGGACCATGACTAAGCTGGTGGACCTGGAGCCGGAGATTCGGGACAACAAGCGGCGGAACTTCCGCCTGGCGGTCAACGTTCCCATCTCCATTTACTATCTCAACGACGAGCGCATGGAGCGCCCCGAGCAGTGTATCCTGGTGGACATCAGCACCGAGGGCTGCTGCATCCAGTCGGAGTACCTCCACGGGGAGGGCGAGGTCCTGCACCTCAAAATCAAGCTGGACGAGTACGTGGCCATGGACTTCGTGGGCGAGGTCATCCGGGTGAACGACTGCGGCCCCGGCGGCTTCCGGTGCGGCATACTCTTCGCCCAGCTGAAGAAGGACGAGATCGAGAGCCTGACCAAGATGCTCTTCAACATCCAGCTGGGCAACCGGCGGGAGCACTCCCGCGCCGAGCAGGGCTATTGGACGGGCAAATAACAGACCGGTTTCCCGGCGGGACGCGGAAGCGTCCCGCCTTTTTCATGCCGGGGCGGGGGTCAGTATTGGCTGGCCTCCTCTTCCTCGCCGCCGTCGATCTCCCGGAGGCGCTGGTTCAGGGCCAGGATGACCCCCACCACCACCGCGCCGCCCAAAAAGGCGTAGCCCAGCAGGAAGGGCAGGGCGGGCAGACCGTCTCTTGCCCCCAGGAACCCCGCCAGGGCCAGCACAATGGCAATCAAAGGCGTCAGGTAGGCCACCAGCAGAACCGTGATGGCAATAGGGGCGATTTTCTTCTTAGTAGTTTTTCGCATCGTCAATCTCTCCTCTCCCGATTTCCCGTATCCGCTGAATCAAGGCCAGCACCACCCCGGCGATAATCACCAGGGGCACCAGGGCCAGAATCAAAAGCAGAAGCACCGGCGGCGCGTCCTCCGCCCCCATGGCGACAATCCAGAGCACCAGCCCGGCGAAGCAGCCCATCAGCAGAACCATCCCCGCCGCGATGACCACCGGGGCCACATAGCGGATGCGCACGTCCCGCCTCTGCTTGTTCTGGAAGGTGGCGCCGCCCTGCTCCATGGCCTCCATCTCCTTTAAAACGCTTCCCGCATCCAGGTCCTCCAGCCGCTCCTGCCGGTCCGTCAGCCCGGCGCAGAGGCGGATGGCCTGGTCCAGGTTGTCCCGGTCCCGCTCCAGGGTGACCAGGTGGCGGCGCATGCCGTCCCCCACGGTGTGGACCCCGCTCTGCATCCGCCGGATCTCCTCCAGGGGCACGCCCAGCTTCCGCAGCAGCTTAATCTGGAGCAGGACCCGGACCTCGGCGTCCCCATAGTCCCGATAGCCGTTTTCACTGTTCCGCCGGGGGGTCAGCAGCCCCTCGGACTCATAGAAGCGGATGTTCTTCCGTGTGATGCCCACCAGGGCCTCCACCTCGTTGATTTTCACAGCCCTCACCTCGGTTTCTGGGATAATGATACACCTTCCAGCAGGGGGAAGGTCAAGAGGTATTTTTTGAATTCCCGAAAAAAGGGAGAAAAACCGCCGGAGGGATTGCCCCCGGCGGTTACGTTCAGTCTTCCAGTGTTTGCTGCAAGTCCTCCAGCAGCCCGGAGACGATCTCTTTCATGTCCTCCACGTTGTCGCTGGCCAAGGCCCGCTTTAAGGTCCGAATCATTTGACGAAGGAAACCGGCGAACTGCTTATCGGTCATTCCCATGTTGATGCCTCCTTTTTTCAGATTGAGTTAAGTATAGTATAGCACCGAACAGATTTTTTTCAACGCCAAAAATCAGATCGCGCTCTGCGCCCGCTCCTCACGCTCCAGGGGAATCTCCGGCCGGGCGGCGGCCACGGCGTCCAGCACCCCGTTGGCGTTGGCCAGCTTTTCAAAGGTGAAGTCCTGATAGAACTCCCCGCCGTCGTAGTACAGCCGCAGCCGGGTGACGGGCAGGGCCTTCCCGCAGCAGCCGGTGAGGGGCATGCTGGCGTTCCGGGTCAGGGCCCTGGACAGGGAGGCGAAGGAGAGGTACTGTGTGCCGGGAAAGGCGGGGAAATAGATGGCCTGTCCGCTGACGCGGTACTGTTCCGCCCGGCGGGCGGTCTTGTAATCCCCGGCGGGGTCCTCCAGGGGATGGGTCTGGGCCAGGGGCTTTGGGGTGAAGATCGTCATGAGAAAAACCTCCCGAAAATTTTCCGTCAAGATGCGTGCCGGCACCTATTGGTACAGCTTCTTAGTATACGCCTCTTTTCGTAAAAACGCCATGGTAAAAGCAACGGCGGGGGAAAATACTGTGGAAATGCCACTTGTTCCAGGGGGAAAAGAAAGCTATACTAATACCGGAAACCCGGAACCCCGCCCAGGGTGAAAGCCCCCCGGCCTTCCGGGACAAGAATATCATTTCTTCTGATCGGAGGTCCCTTATGTACCGGATCAAGACATTTAATAAAATCGACCCCAAGGGCCTGGCCCGGCTGGACACCGCCCATTATCAGGTGGGGGAGGACCTGGAGGGGGAGGCGGGCATCCTGGTTCGCTCCGCCAATCTCCTGGACTACCCCTTCCCGGACAGCCTGCTGGCCATCGCCAGGGCGGGGGTGGGCGTCAATAACCTCCCCCTGGACCGCTGTTCGGAAAGCGGCGTGGCCGTCTTCTCCACCCCCGGGGCCAACGCCAACGCCGTGAAGGAACTGGTCCTATGCGCCATGCTCATCTCCTCCCGGGACATCACCGGCGCGGTGCGCTGGGTGAAGAACCAGGCGGCCTCCGGCGTGGAGGTGGAGACCGTGGTGGAGAAGGGCAAGGCCGCTTTCGTGGGCCCGGAGCTCTACCGGAAAGCCCTGGGCGTCATCGGCCTGGGGGCCATCGGCTCCCTGGTGGCCAACGTGGCCCTGGACTTAGGCATGGACGTGTACGGCTACGACCCCTTCCTCTCCGTGGACGCCGCCCTCCGGCTGGACCGCCATGTCCATGTGGTCCGGGACGTGAATGAGCTCTATAAAAAGGCGGACTATATCACCGCCCACATCCACTTCAACGAAAAGACCCGCCACATGATCGGCCCGGACGCTTTCGCCGCCATGAAGCCCGGCGTCCGGATTATCAACCTGGCCCGGGGGGGCATCGTGGACGACGAGGCCCTGCTCTCCGCCCTGGATGCGGGGAAGGTGACGGCCTACGTCACCGACTTCCCCACCAACAAGCTGGTGGCCAACCCCCACGTGGTGGCCATGCCCCACTTGGGGGCCTCCACCCCGGAGAGCGAGCAGAACTGCGCCGTCATGGCGGCGGAGGAGCTGCGGGACTACCTGGAAAACGGCAACATCAAAAACTCCGTTAACCTCCCCGACGTGTACCTGGAGCGCAGCGGCGTTCAGCGGCTCTGCGTCCTCCACAAGAACATCCCCGCCATGCTGGCCAACATTACGGCCCTTCTCAGCCGGGACGGGGTGAACGTGGAAAACCTGAGCAACAAGAGCAAGGGGGACTACGCCTACACCTTGGTGGACCTGGGGGCCAGGGTGGAGCCCGCCGTGCTGGAGGAACTGAAAAACCTGGCCAACGTCATCCGCGTCCGGGCCATCTGCTAATAAAACCGCTTTTATAAAGCAACAATAAAAGAGAGGGGAAGAGCCTGTGTTCGACCTGAACGGCACCCTGGAGCGCTTCGCCGGGAAGCTGGCCCTGGAGAATATACTGGCCGCCGCCGTGACTCTGCTGGTCTGCCTGATCGCCACGAAGGTACTGCTGAAGGTGACCCGCCGGCTTTTGAGCCGGACCAAGCTGGAGGAGCGCATCCGGCGCTATGTCCAGGCAGGGTTCAAACTTCTGCTGTACACCCTGACGGTGGTCTTCACCGCCGGGAGCCTGGGGGTCAACATGACCTCTCTGGTGGCGCTCCTCTCCGTGGGGTCCCTGGGCGTGACCCTGGCGGCGGAGGACATTCTGGGCAACGTGGCCGGGGGCCTGGTGATTCTGTCCTCCCATCCCTTCACCATCGGGGACTTCATCGAGTCCGGCGGGGTCTCCGGCACGGTGGAGGAGATCAGCCTGAACCACACCAAGCTCATCACCCCCGACGGCCTGACGGCCCTGCTGCCCAACAAGGAGCTGGCGGCCTCCAAGGTGGTGAACTACACGGCCCTGGGCCGGCGGCGGATTGTCTGGAAGATGAGCGCCTCCTACGACGCGCCCACGGAGACGGTGAAGGCCGCCTGCCGCCGGGCCGTGGAAGCCACGGAACATCTTCTCTCCGACCCGGCCCCGGCGGTGTATCTCACGGCCTTCGGGGACAGCGGCGTGGACTACACCGTCTACTGCTGGGCGAAGACCGGGGACTTCTGGGCCACCCAGTTCGCCCTGGCGGAGAACCTGCGGGCTGAGTTCGCCAAGGCGGGGGTGGAGATTCCCTACAACAAGCTGGATGTCCACATCACGGAGGGCCCCAAGTGAGAACAAGAACGGCCGGCGGAAAACCGCCAGCCGTTCTTGTTTATAATATATAATAAGAGAGGGGCTCACTCCACCGGCCCGATAATGGTCCCGTCGTCCCGCTCGGCCTCCACGCTGTGGGCCAGGCGCAACAGCAGAAAGCCCATCAGCGTGACCGCCCCCCCGGCGTAGAGCAGCAGGGAGGAGAGGTAGGCGCTGCCGTCCGCCAGGGAGGCGGCGCACAGCACCAGGGAGGCGGCGGCGTAGAACCCGAAGTGCCGGGTCCGCCCCGCCTGAAAGGCGAAGGAGCTGAGCCGGTAGAAGGCCAGGGTCATGAAGACCAGGGCCAGCAGTTCCACGTAGTACATGGACAAAGAGGGGTTCACGGAGTCGATGCGGTAGGTCAGCACCAGCCGCACCACCATCGCCGCCACGGGCAGCAGGGTGATGGCGGAGGGGGCCTTGTGCCTGGGCCCGCCCTCCCGGCGGCGGCAGCCCGCCAGCACCGGGAACAGGCTTCCGGCGGCGGCCAGGGACAGCGCGCCCAGGAGAATTTGCCCCTGGGGCGAGTAGCCCAGCCCCCCGGCCCGGAGGATGCCGTAGATGGCGTGGCGGGAGGAGACCAGGCCCCCCGGCAGCATCCGCAGACTCTCCGCCAGGTCGCAGAGGCCGCTGAGGGCCAGGAGAAACACGCCGCACATGGGAACGGTCAGCAGCCCGGCGTTCTCCGTGGAGAAATCCCTGGGCAGGACGGGGCCGGGGTCCTCCTCCGCCGGGAGGAGCCGGGCCGTCACGGCCAGGGCAATGGCCAGACCCGCCAGCAGGGCCGCCAGGGCCAGCCCGGCGGGGTTGCCGGGGATGGGGAGGCCGGTGTCCGCCTCGTAGCCGGTGTGGTTTTGCAGCAGCCGCAGCACCCAGGCGGCGGCCCCGCCCAGCGCCGCCGTCAGGGGGAGGGCGAAACGTTGATTCATAGCAAACGCGTCCTTTCGGAAGTTGATCCGGGAAACTCAGTACCCCTTAGTATAGCACAGGAGGGGCCGTCTGAAAAGGGTTAATTTTCCGCCTCCAAAAGCGTCACCGCGGGATTCTCCTCCGCCGCCCGGCGGAGAAGCCGGACCATCGCCGCCCCACGGCGTCCCAGGCGGTCCTCCAGGGCCTCCCGGTGGAGGAGCCGGACCGTCATGGTCTCCCGCCGGTCCGTCAGGCAGTCAAAGAGGGCGTCCAGGTTCCGCCCGTAGTAGTCCGGCAGGTCCAGGGCCTGGGCGAAGCGGTCGTGAACCTCTTCCACGGACCGGATTTCCAGCCCGTCCAGCACAACCTCAGCCATCGCCCGCGTCTCCATACAGCAGCTCGAAGGACTCATAGTGGTCCCCCGTGTAGTAAATCAGCCCGTCGTTGGAGAAGACGACCCGCTTGGCCCCCCGGCTCCCGGCCCCCAGGGTGTCGATGTCGCACTCCGTCCAGGTCCGGCCCTCCGCGTCCGGCAGAAGGCCCTCGTAGTTCCCGAAGCGGCTGCCGCCGATGCACTTGCCGGGGGCGTAGGGCTCCAGGTCCCCGCCGGGCCAGCCCAGGTTCTGGGCCTCCTTCTTGGTGATGAAGTTCCCCGGCAGGTGGCCGTAGGTGTAAATGTAGAGGGCCACGTCCTCCTTGGTGGTGTAGGACCCGTCCTCCGGCAGGGGGGCGGGTTCCGCCTCCTGGCCCTCCGGCCCGGCGTCCGGTTGGGCGGGGAGGGCGGGGTCCCCCTCCTCCTGGGCGGCGTCCCCCGGGTCCTCCGTGTCGGTTGGGTCCTCCATGCCCTCCGCTTCCTCCGCCGGGAGGAGGCCCGCGTCCTCGACCTGGGCTTTCTCCGGTATCTCCGGCAGGTCCGCCAGGCCGCCGCAGGCGGTCAGGGAGAACAGAGTCAGGGCGGCCAGCAGGCCGCTGAGCCAGCGCCTCATGTCCATCATCCTTTCTTGTGACTATGGGTACAGTATACCAGCTCAGGGAGAAAGAGGCAAGGGTCCAAGCAAAGAGCCCCGTCCGTCTGGACGGGGCCCTGCGCCTGGGTCAGTCGTTGGCCACGAATTTGCAGTTGGGGTATTTCTCGGCAATCTGTTTGTTCAGCCAGCCCTCGAGGACGCCGCCGCCGGGGCCGTAGATTGTCAGGGTGGTTCCATTATACAAAGCCATTTCCATGGGGGAAGCAATGACATCCACGTTGGGAATCTCAATGCCGGTCAGGCTTTCGCAGTTTTCAAACAAAGAGCTACTGATCCGGGTAAGGCCCTGGGGCAGCGTGACGCTGGACAGGCTTTTGCACCCTGAAAAGGCAGAGCTGCCGATTTCCGTCACGCTGTCCGGGATATCGACGCTGGTGAGGGCGGTGGAATAAAAGACAGATCCTCCTATACTGGTCAGGCTATCCGGCAGCGTGACCTCTTTCAGCTTTTCCAATCCGTTGAACGCCGCGTTTCCAAGAAACGAAATGCCCTTTTCCACAACGGCCTTTTTCCTCATTTTTATGGATGAAATTCTCTCCCTGGTGGGAGCAAGCCTCGACACCTGGGACTACGCAAAATCCTACCTTACCATCGTCAGCCTGGGCGGGCCGTTCGTGCTGAACTCCAACTGCTATTCAAATGTGGTTCGTGCCGGGGGCCGGTCAAGCCAAGCCATGATGGGGCAAATCATTGGTAACTTGTTGATTGTCGTTCTTGACCCGGTTATGATACTCGGTTTTGGCTGGAATATTGCTGGCGCGGCGATTGCGGCGGTAATCGGAAATGTGGCTGGCACTCTCTGCTACATTCTCTATTTTGTGTGGGGCAGATCTACTTTGAGTGTCAGCATCAAGGACTTTACGCTGAAAGATCAAGTGTGCAGCGGCGTTCTGGCTATCGATGTTCCGGCGGCGCTGGGTTCCCTGCTTATGAGCGTTTCTCAAATTATTATCAACAGCCAAATGACCCAGTATGACGATATGGCCGTGGCCGGGATGGGCGTTGCTATGAAAGTCGTGACGATCACCGGAATGGTTTGCATGGGGCTGGGTCAGGGTGTCCAACCGCTGCTGGGCTGCTGCATGGGGGCGAAGCTGTGGGAGCGGTTCAAAAAAGCGCTGCGTTTTTCGCTGGCTTTCTCCCTTGCGCTGGGAGTAGTTCTGACGGTCATTTGCTACCTGTTTGTCAATCAAATCGTAGGGGCGTTCCTACGGACGCAAGCGCCTATTCCTACGCCGTACAATTCTCCTGCATCCTCCTGACCACAAGCTCTCTGTTCGGCGTGTTCTATGTGCTGATTAACACGCTGCAAGCGATGGGAGCCGCCACTCCTGCCCTGGTTATCAATTTGAGCCGTCAGGGGATTATTTATCTTCATTCCTGCCCTGTTTATTTTACAGGCGGCTGTTGGCATCACCGGCCTTGTGTGGGCGCAGCCGGTGGCGGATATTCTTTCCATCGGTCTGGCATTGCTCCTCTATGGCAGGGTTTTCCGGAAGATAATGCTTTTACAAAATTCATTCTGCACTATAAGCAGCTTATGGCCCTGTATGAAAGCGCGATCCGCTGTGTTGCCATGCGCCTGAACATCATGGAAAAGGAGGCGGACACCACTGGAAAACACAACCCGAGCCGCCCCATTTCCAGCTGCATCAAGCAGCCTCTTAGCATCAACCGCAAACTGCGAAACAGGGGGGGCCGCTCACAACGAAATCCATTATGGAGAACTTGCATGATGTGGCGGGAGTGCGGATTATCTGCGAGTATTTAGCAGACGTTTACAAAGTGCGGGACAATCTGCTTGCGGACGGTTTCATGGAACTTTTGCGGGAAAAGGACTATATCAAAACGCCAAAGCCAAACGGCTATCGGAGCCTGCACCTGATTGTCGCTGTCCCTGTTCCTTTTCAAGCTGGTGTTCAGAAAGTTATTTGTGAATTGCAGCTTCGTACAACAGCAATGGGCACCAGGGCGGCGTTGGAACACAGCCTGCCCTACAAAAAGGATAGGCCCTGCGGCCCGGAGATTGATTGCGAACTGCTGGAATGTGCTGATATGCTTTCTGAAACAGATGTCAAAATGCAAAAAATCGCAGAACAACTCAACATATTTGAGAATTAACATACACAGCAAACTTTGAGTTACAAACGCTGGATGGGCAGGAGCTTCTTACCCATTCAGCACGAAATGTAAATCAATAGAAAGACATTGCCGCACGACGGCAAAAGAAAAAAAGCCGTCGTACAGCACAATTCGTCATACCCCAAAACGGTTGCCTTTGAGAAATCGAAGGCCGCCGTTTTTATATCTACCAGCGGCTGACAGGAGGCAGCCGCTATGAAGTACACAGTCATTCGACACAATCTGACAGCCCTTGATTTGTCAAAAAAAGCCCGGCCTCCACCGGGGACTATTGCGACCACGAGT
>CAJUJW010000055.1 GCA_910586735.1 uncultured Oscillibacter sp.
TGGAGTACCAGTCCCCGGAGAAGCAGAAGCAGAAGTCCCTGGAGACCATGGAGATTTACGCCCCCATCTCCCACCGCCTTGGCATGCAGCGCATCAAGTGGGAGCTGGAGGACCTGTCCCTCAAGTACCTGGACCCGGTGGGCTACAACGAGATCATCACCCGGCTGGACGCCAAAAAGCCGGAGTACGACGCCTTCCTCCTCCGCACCCAGACCCAGATGGACGACCGGCTGACGGAGCTGGGCATCCGGCACATGGTCTACGGCCGCATCAAGCACCCCTACTCCATCTACCGGAAGATGTTCGCCCAGAACAAGTCCCTGGACGAGATTTTCGACCTCTTCGCCTTCCGGGTGCTGGTGGACTCCGTGGGGGACTGCTACAACGTCCTGGGCGTCATCCACGACATCTACAAGCCCATACCGGGCCGGTTCAAGGACTATATCGGCACCGAGAAGCCCAACGGCTACCAGTCCCTCCACACCACCGTCATGGGCCCCGACGGCCTGCCCTTTGAGGTGCAGATCCGCACCTGGAAGATGCACGAGATCGCCGAGTACGGCGTGGCGGCCCACTGGAAGTACAAGCAGCACGGCCAGGGGGCGGGAAGCGAGGGAAAGTACGAGTGGGTCCGCCGCCTGCTGGAGAACCAGGAGGGGGCCGACGCCGAGGAGTATATCCACTCCCTGAAGGTCGACATGTTCGCCGACGAAGTGTTCGTCTTCACCCCCAACGGGGACGTGCAGAACCTCCCCGCCGGGGCCACGCCCATCGACTTCGCCTACGCCATCCACTCCGCCGTGGGAAACAGCATGGTGGGGGCCAAGGTCAACAACCGGATTGTCACCTTTGACCACGTCCTGAAAAACGGGGACATTGTGGAGATCATGACCTCCAAGTCCGCCAAGGGCCCCAGCCGGGACTGGATGAAAATCGCCAAGTCCAGCGAGGCCAGGAGCAAGATCCGCCAGTGGTTCAAAAAGGAGAAAAGGGAGGAGAACATCGCCAACGGCCGCTCCTCCTTCGAGCAGGAGCTGAAACACGCGGGCCTCTCCATGAAGGACGTGACGGCCCCGGAGAACCTGCCGCTCCTGCTGAAAAAAGTCACCTACGGCACCTTGGAGGAGATGTACGCCGCCATCGGATACGGCGGCTTCACCGCCCAGAAGGCCGTCAGCCGGATGAAGGGAGAGCTTCTGCGCATCTCCCGCCAGCACCAGGCGGAGGAGCTCCCCGGCGACAAATCCGACGAGGCCCCCCTCTCCGTGCCCCCCAGGCCCGTCAGCAAGAGCGAGCAGGGCATCATTGTGGAGGGCCTGGACAACTGCCTGGTGAAGTTCTCCCGCTGCTGCACCCCCGTGCCGGGGGACGAGATCGTGGGCTTCATCACCCGGGGCTACGGCGTGTCCGTCCACCGGGCGGACTGCCCCAACGCCGCGCCCGAGCGCCGGGCGGGCCAGGAGGGCCGCTGGCTGAAAGTCACCTGGGGCAGCGACACCAACGAGAGCTATCCCACCACCATAGACGTTATGTGCAAGGACCGGTACAACCTGCTCCTGGACATCTCCACGGCCCTTTCCAGCACCAGCACCTTCGTTTCCGGCCTGAACTCCCGCAGCACCGAGGACGGCTACGCCGTCATCCGCCTGGAGATTCGCGTCCGGGACGGGGTCCAGATGAAGGCCATCATGAACAAGCTGAATCAAATTTCCGGGGTCCTCCAGGTTACGAGGCCCGCGGGATAAGAAAGGAGAGACTGCCTATGCGCGCGGTTGTCACCCGCGTAAAGCACGCGTCCGTCGCCATTGAGGGGGAGGTTCGCGGCCGGATTGGGGAGGGCTATCTGGTCCTCCTGGGCGTGGGCCCCAACGACACCGAGGAAACCGCCGTGAAGCTGGCGGACAAGATCTGCAATCTCCGGGTCTTCGAGGATGAGAACGGAAAGATGAACCGGAACCTGGAGCAGGTGGGGGGAAGCCTGCTGGTGATCTCCCAGTTCACCCTGTACGCCGATACCTCCTCCCGCCGCCCGGGCTTCACCGGCGCGGCCAAGCCGGACCTGGCCATCCCCCTGTACGAGAAGTTCATGGCCCACTGCCGGGAGCGGGGCTTTGCCGTGGAGCACGGGGAGTTTGGCGCGGAGATGGAGGTGGACTCCCTGAACCACGGCCCGGTGACCATCCTCTTTGACACGGAGAGACCCTTTTGACACGAGGCGGAAGGAGGGGATTTGATGATTCCGCAGAAGCACCCCTGGAAGGGCGCCCCCTGGACCCTGGAGGAGGGGAGGAGGGAGAAACGTCCCGTGGAGGACTGGGCGTCCCTGGAGGCGGCGCTGAACCGCCTGGGGCCCCATGACGACAGCTTTGTCATTCTGGAGCAGAGACAGGGAGAGGACCACTGGTTTATCCAGAGCGCCGTGGTCCTGGCGGGCCCCCACGCGGGGGAGTATGTTATAAGCAGCGGCTGGTCCGGCCCCAAGGGCCCCTCCCTGGTGGAGCGGTACGGGGACTATGAGCGGGTCCTGTCCCTGTTCCGGGGCGTCTGGGAGAACGGGCGGGTGGACTTCACCGGCTTTGAGGACCAGTCCCATCTGCTGGCCTCCAACCAGCGGAAGCAGCGGCTGAGCATTGTCTGCCGGGTGGCGGGAAGCCTGGGCACCAACTGCTACTTTGTGACGGACCAGATCGCGGGCCTCACCGCCGTCATCGACCCCGGCGGGGACGCGCCGCAGTTGCTCGCGGACCTGAAAAAACTGGGGACGCGGGTGCCCTATATCCTGCTGACCCACGGGCACTACGACCATACGGCCGCCGTGCCGGCCCTGCTGGAGGCCCTCCCGGAGACGGAGGTCTATATCCACCCCAAGGACTACCCCGGCCCGGACCCCGGCCTGTTCCCCCTGTACGGCCAGCTGGGCGGGATGGACTGCCCCAACATCCGCTTTTTCAAGGCGTTCAACGACCGGGACCTTCCCACGGAGGAGGCCCGGCAGCTTCCCCTGGGCGAGCTGGTCATTCACCCCATCCACACCCCCGGCCACTCGGAGGGCAGCGTGACCCTGCGGGTCAGCGGCGGGCCCCTCTTCTGCGGCGACTCGCTGTTTGCCGGGTCCTGCGGCCGGACGGACTTCCCCGGCGGAAACGTGGGCAAAATGATGAGCACCCTGCGCCTCTTCGGGCTGATGGACGGGGACGCCCAGGTGTTCCCCGGACACATGGACTTCACCACCCTGGAGGAGGAGCGGAAGCACAACCCCTACCTCCGCCACGCCCTGCGGGAGACGCCATGAAGCTGGAATTTCACGGCCACGACGAGCGCTACACCGTGGAGCAGAGCCTGCTGAACTTGTTCCCCGGCGAGCTGCCGGTCTACGAGCCCATCGGGCCCGGCGACGAGAGCTGGGCCGTGGTCTCCTGCCGGGAGGAGGCGGGGCGGCTGCTGGTGACAACGGACCTCTGTTATAACGGGGAGACGACGACGGCCTTTCACACCGCCGCCCTCTCCGGCACGGACTACGACCGGGAGGGCCAGCGGCGCCACGCCGTGGGGGCCTGTTTCTTCCAGGCGTACCAGGCGCTCACCGGTGGGCGCCCCCCCTGGGGCATGCTCACCGGTGTCCGGCCCGACAAGCTGGTCACCGAGGCCCTCCAGGCCGGGAAGACCCCGGAGGAGGCCCGGACCATGCTGGAGGGGAAGTATTTCGTCACCCCCCGCCGGGCCTCCCTGGCCCTGGAGACGGGAACGGCGGCCTTTGAGGCCGCGAAAAGCCTGGGCCCCAGGGACATCGCCGTCTATATCGGCATTCCCTTCTGTCCCACCCGGTGCGCCTACTGCTCCTTTGTCAGCCAGTCGGTGGAGAGGAGCTTTTCCCTGGTGGAGCCCTACCTGGACGCCCTGACGGCGGAGATTCGGGCCGCCGGGGAGATGGTGCGGGAGAACGGCCTGCGAATCCGGGCGCTGTACGTGGGCGGCGGCACGCCCACCACCCTGACCGCGAAACAGCTCCACCGCCTGTTCACCGGGCTTGAGACCGCCTTTCCCCTGGGCCTGGGGCTGGAGATCACCGTGGAGGCCGGGCGGCCCGACACCATCACGGCGGAAAAGCTGGGCGTACTGCGGGACAGTGGAACCACCCGGGTTTCCGTGAACCCCCAGACCATGGAGGACCACGTCCTCCGGGCCATCGGCCGGCGGCACAGCCCCGGCGACATTGAGGCCGCCATGGAGCTGGTGGAGGCGGCGGGCTTCCGTCACGTGAACATGGACCTCATCGCGGGTCTGCCGGAGGACACCCCCGAGGGCTTCCGCCGCTCCCTGGACCGCTGCCTGGCCTTCGGCACGGACAACGTCACCGTCCACACCCTGGCCCTGAAAAAGGGCAGCCGCATCCTGCTGGAGGGGCTGACCATCCCCGGCCCGGAGGCGGTGGGGGAGATGCTGGACTACGCCGGGCCCGCCCTGCGGGACAGGGGGTACGCCCCCTATTACCTCTACCGGCAGAAATACATGTCCGGCAGCTTTGAGAACATCGGCTGGACCCGTCCCGGCGGGGCCTGCCTCTACAACATCTATATCATGTCGGAGCTGTGCTCCATCCTCTCCCTGGGGGCGGGGGGCTCCACCAAGATGGTGGACCCGTCCCGGCGGCTGATTCAGCGGCGCTTCAACCCCAAGTATCCCAAGGAGTACGTGGAGCGCCCCGAGAAGACCCTGGCCAATCAGGCGGACTTCGCCGCCTTTTACAGAACCTAGCGGAAAGGAGGGGGGACCCTGTGTATTCCCTCAAGCAGATTAACGAGGCCGTCAGGAGCGACCCCGCCGCTTTCGCCCAGGCGTGCGACGCCGCCTTTGAAAAGAAGGTGGAGGCCGCCGCCCGGCGGATTGCGGACCACCGGGCGGAGTCCCACATCATCCTCCTCTCCGGCCCCTCCGGTTCCGGGAAGACCACCACCGCCCTGAAAATCGAGGAGCGGCTGAAGGGGATGGGCATCGAGACGCACACCGTCTCCATGGACGACTATTTCTACACCCTGGACCCGGACACCGCCCCCCGGAACCGGGAGGGGGCCATCGACTTCGAGTCCCCCTTCTTCCTGGACATCGGCCTTTTGAACCAGCACTTCGCCATGCTGGACCGGGGGGAATTGATCCATGTCCCCAAGTACGAGTTTGCCCGGCAGATGCGCTCGGACACCTTCACCCGGCCCATGCGCCTGGGGAAGGACGACCTGGTGATCTTCGAGGGCATCCACGCCCTGAACGACATCATCGTGGGCAAAAACCCCCGGGCCTTCAAGCTCTATATCGCCGCCCGCAGCGACATCCTGGACGAGGACGGAAGCCTGGTCTTCGACAAGTCCTGGATTCGCCTCTGCCGCCGGATTGTCCGGGACTTCAAGTTCCGGGGCAGCGACGCGGACTTCACCCTGAAGCTCTGGGAGAACGTCCGCCGGGGCGAGCGGCTGTATATCTCTCCCTACAAGGAGAACGCCGACCTGATGTTCGACTCCTCCCTGGCCCTCAGCGCCAGCGTGCTGAAACCCTTTGTGACGCCCCTGCTGGAGAAGATTCCCAGGGGGAAGTACCAGGTGGTGGAGGACATTCTCCGGGGCCTGGAGAAAATCGAGGCCCTGGACGAGAAGTATATACCCGCCAAGTCCCTCTCCAGGGAGTTTATCGGCGGCAGTCCCTATGACAACCATTAACGGAAGACGAAAGGAGCGGCACTATGAGCAAACAGGATAAGTTTTACGACCTGCTGGACAGCCTCCGCGGCGGCGTGGAGGCGGCGGGCACCCTGGCCCTGGGGACCTTGGGCCTGGCCTGCGAGGGGGCGGAGAAGCTGGCGGACGCGGTGAGGCTTCGCTGCCAGGCCGCCCGGGTAGAGGGCGAGGTGGACGGCAAGCTGATGGAGGCCGGAGAGCTGGTCTACGCCACCCACTCCGGCAACCCCACGGAGTCCGGGGAGCTGCTCCAGAAGCTCCAGGAGATTGATGAGCTGAAAGCCCGCCTGGCGGAGCTGAACGAGACCCTGGGCCGGACGCCGGAGGAGGACCCCGTCTGCCCCGGCTGCGGCGAGGCCGTGAAAGAAGGGGACCATTTCTGCCGCTCCTGCGGCGAGAAGCTGGACTGAGCGGAAAGGGGAGGACGGATATGGAATTTTACACCTATCAACAGTATCAGGAGAGCGCCCAGGCCCTCCGGGAAAAGCTGAACGGCTTTCAGCCCAAGGTCCTGCTGATCCTGGGTTCCGGCCTGGGGGCCCTGGCGGACGAGGTGGAGCGCCCCGTCGCCGTGCCCTACGCCGAAGTGCCCCACATGAAGCACTCCACCGCCCCCGGACACAAGGGCCAGTTCCTCTTTGGAAGGCTGGCGGGGCAGAACGTGGCCGTCATGCAGGGCCGCCTCCACACCTACGAGGGCTGGTCCTTCGCCGACGCGGCCTACCCCGTCCGGGCGGCCCGGCTCCTGGGGATTGACACCCTGGTGGTGACCAATGCCGCCGGGGCGGTGAACACCGCCTGGTCCGCCGGGGACATCATGCTGATTACGGACCACATCAAGCTCTTCGGCGTCAGCCCCCTCTGCGGGCCCAACGTGGAGGAGCTGGGTCCCCGCTTCCCGGACATGAGCCACGTCTACACCCCCGCCCTCCAGGAGAAGGCCCGGCAGGCCGCCGGGGCCCAGGGCCTGGAGCTGAGAGAGGGCGTCTACATGTTCTTCCCCGGCCCCCAGTACGAGACCCCGGCGGAGATCCGGGCGGCCCGGCTCCTGGGGGCGGACGCCGTGGGCATGTCCACGGTACCGGAGGCCATCGCCGCCGCCCACTGCGGCATGGAGGTTCTGGGCTTCACCCTGTGTACCAACATGGCGGCGGGAGTCCTGGAGCAGCCCCTCTCCGGGGAGGAGGTCATCGCGGCGGGGGAGGCTGCGGGCCCCAAGTTCACCGCCCTGGTAAAGGGCTGCCTGGAGCGCATGTAATCAAAAGGCGGGCTGTGCCGCCGGAGGGAATCTGGTCTAAGGCGGGCCCCGGTCCCATAGAGTGGACAATGGGGGCCCGCCCCTCACGGACAGAAGGTGTCCGCGCATTTTTTTGAGTATTCGAGGTAAACTTTTCATGTCAACGAAAAAGAAGCAGTCCTTCCTGGGCGGCGCGGCCATCCTGGCCTCGGCGGTGGCCATCGTGAAAGCCATAGGCTTTTTCTACAAAATCCCGCTGAACAACATTCTGGGGGAGGAGGGCAAGACCTACTTCGACTCCGCCTACCAGATTTACAACGTCCTGCTTTCCATCTCAACGGCGGGACTGCCCCTGGCCCTTTCTAAGCTGGTGTCCGAGGCCCAGGCCCAGGGCCGGGAGAACGAGAAGCGGCGGCTGTTCAGCACGGCCATCTGGATGTTCTTCGCCCTGGGCGTGACGGGCTTCGCCATCATGTTCTTCGGGACCAGCTGGGTGGCCGCCCGGCTCCACAACGAGACCGCCTATTGGGCCATCCGGGCCCTGTCCCCGGCGGTGTTCTGCGTGTGCCTCCTGGCCTGCATGCGGGGCTATACCCAGGGCCAGGGGAACATGACGCCCACCGCCGTCTCCCAGGTCCTGGAGGCCCTGAGCAAGCTGGGCATCGGCCTGGCCCTGGCCTGGTACATTTTCCGGGCGGGCATGGGGCAGGAGTTCGTGGCGGCGGGGGCCATTCTGGGAGTCACCATCGGCACCGTGCTGTCCATGTTCTTTTTGATTGGCTACCTGACGACCCACCGTTCCCCGGCGGAGAGCCTGGATGTTCCCGCAAGCCGGGGCGCCTTGGCCTCCCGTATCCTGGCCATCGGGGTGCCCATCACCCTGAGCAACTCCGCCATGAGCATCATCAATCTGGTGGACACCTCCATCGTCATGGGCCGGCTCCAGAACGGCTTGGGCCTGACGGAGGAGGCCGCCTCGACCTTGAAGGGCTCCTACGGCTATGCCATGGATATGCTGAATCTGCCCCCCGCCTTTGTGTTCCCGGTGACCATGAGCCTGATTCCCGTGGCGGCGGCGGCCCTGGCCCGGCAGGACCACCGGGAGGTGGACCGGATTGTCTCCTCCGCCTTCCGGCTTATCGCCATTCTTGGCCTGCCCTGCGGCGTGGGGCTCAGTGTGCTCTCAACGCCCATTATGCGCCTGGTTCTCCCGGCCCGGCCGGAGGCGGCGCTGGCGGCGGGGCCCCATCTCCAGGTCCTGGGCCTGGCGTGCATCTTTGTGTGCGTCATGAACCTGACCAACGCCATTTTGCAGACCTACGGCAAGGTACAACTGCCCGTCCTGACCGTAATTCTGGGCGGCCTGGTGAAGATCATTATGAACTATGTTCTGGTGGGGAACCCGGACATCAATATCCACGGGGCCCCCATTTCCACCCTCTGCTGCTACGTGACCATTGCCGGGCTGAACCTGTTCCTGGTCTGGCTCTACTCCCCGCGGCGGCCCCATTACCTCCAGATATTCACTAAACCGGTCATCGCTTCCGTCCTCATGGGCGGCGCCGCCTGGGCGGTTCACGGCTTCGTGAGCCGGGCCCTCTCGGAGCACTCCGCCTACGGGGCCAACGCCGTGGCCACCCTCTGCGGCATCCTGGCGGGGGTAATCGTTTACGCCATTTTGGTGGTGGTTATGCGGATTTTGCGGGCGGAGGACCTGAAAACGATTCCCCATGGTGAAAAACTGGCAAAAATGTTGCATTTGCGCTAAAAAACAGTAAAGAATAGAGTAATATAAACATTTTTCTAACTTTTTTTCCGAAATTTCTTGCAAAGGCGGGCAATCTATGGTAGATTTTCAAAGTAAGAGTCGCTACGGCTGGGAGGACTTCCTGGAGATCATGCGGCTGCTCCGGGCGCCGGGGGGCTGCCCCTGGGATGCGGAGCAGACCCACGGGTCCATCCGCCGGAATTTCCTGGAGGAGACCTACGAGGCCCTGGACGCCATCGACCGGGACGACGCCGGCGGCATGCGCGAGGAGCTGGGCGACGTGCTGATGCAGGTGGCCTTCCACGCCCAGATTGAGGCCGAGCGGGGCCGCTTCACCATGGACGACGTGGTGGACGGCGTGTCCCAGAAGCTGGTGTACCGCCACCCCCACGTCTTCGGGGACGTGCGGGTGGAGGACAGCCGGGAGGTCCTGGTGAACTGGGACGCCCTGAAGCGAAAGGAGAAATCCCAGACCTCCACCGCCGACGCCATCGAGGCCGTGCCCCACACCCTGCCCGCCCTCTGGCGGGCGGAGAAAATCTCCAGCAAGGCCACCAAGGCGGGCTTCCGCTGGGACAGTGCCTCCGGCGCCTTGGGGAAGCTGGAGGAGGAGGCCGGGGAGCTGCGCCGGGCCGTGGAGGCCGGGGGCGACGCCTCTCTGCCTCACGGCGTCCGGGAGGAGCTGGGGGACCTGCTCTTCATCGCCGCCAACCTGGCCCAGCTTGTGGGCGTGGACCCGGAGGACGCCCTCCACCGGGCCTGCGACAAGTTTGACGGGCGCTTCCGCCGGATGGAAGAGTCGGCGGACAAGCCCCTCTCCGACTGCGGGGAGGCGGAACTGGTGGAGCTGTGGCGCTCCGCCAAGGAGGACGAGTCTTAACACGCCATTGCGTTAAGAATAGAGCCACCGGCGCGCGAAGGGGGCGGCAGTCCCCGGCGGCCTGTGGCAAAGAACACAAATGATTTCAGGAGGATACCATTCATGAACAAAGCAGAACTCATCAATGTCGTTTCCGCGGCCGCGGAGGTCTCCAAAAAAGACGCCGAGACCGTCATTACCGCTACGCTGGACGCCATCACCGACGCTCTGAAAGAGGGCGAAAAGGTCCAGCTGGTGGGCTTTGGCTCCTTTGAGGTGAAGAAGCGGGCGGCCCGGGTGGGCCGGAACCCCAAGACCAAGGAGCCCATCGAGATCCCCGCCTCCACCGTGCCCGTGTTCAAGGCCGGCAAGGTGCTGAAGGACATCGTGGGCGGCTGACAGCGCCGTTTTTCAAACAGCCGGCAGATCTCTGCCGGCTGTCTGTTTTTATAGCTGTATTCAAGATTGCCGGCACCAGGCCGCCGAGGGCGGCGGCCCCTACAAATCGTTGTAGGGGTCGGCCCCCTGGCCGACCTGCTTGTCAGGCACTCCGACGATTCCTATAGAAAGGAGGGCGCGCCATGCGCCTGGACAAATATCTCAAGGTCTCCCGCCTCATCAAGCGGCGGACTATGGCCAACGAAGCCTGTGACAACGGACTGGTTTCCGTCAACGGCCGCCCCGCCCGGGCCTCCTACGAGGTGAAGGAGGGGGACCGGATCACCCTCCGCCTGGGGGCCAGGGAGGTGACGGTGGAGGTGGTCTCCGTCCAGGAGACCGTGCGGCAGGCCGACGCCGCCGGGCTTTACAGGCAGATTTTTTAACGGGCGGCATATCGGCCCGTCCCGCCGCATAGTCTGTGGACAGGGAGGGACGAACCATGAACGATTATTCGCTGCCCCAGACCGCCCACCGCCTGGAGCTGAACGGGCGGGAGAGCCTGACCGTCTCCGGCGTGGAGGACGTGGAGCGCTTTGACGAGACCGGCATTGTCATGACCACCGCCGTGGGCACCCTGGTGGTCACGGGGGAGGACCTGCACATCGGGAAGCTGTCCCTGGACGGGGGCGAGCTCCATGTGGACGGGAGAATCGACTCCCTGTCTTACGAGGACCAGGGCCCTGGACGGGGCGGGCTCCTGGGCCGCCTGTTCGGCTGAGCATGGGCGTCCAGGCGGGCCAGCAGCTGCTGGTTTTCGGGCAGTCCATTCTCCTGGGGCTGTCGGCGGGCCTGCTGTACGACCTGCTGCGCCCCTTCCGGGTCCGGGCTCCCCGGGCCACGGGCCTTTTGGACGGGGCCTACTGCCTGGCGGTGGGCGGGGCCATGTTCCTCTTCCTGCTGCGCCGGGCGGAGGGGCAGCTCAGGGGCTTTGTGCTGGTGGGGGCCCTGGGAGGCGCGGTGCTGTTTTTCTGCGCTTTCTCGGCGCTTTTGCGGCCTGTGTGGGCCTTTTGGGCGGATACGCTGGCACTTTTGTGGCGGCTTCTCTGCCTCCCCGGCCGGTGGACCAGAATTTTTTTGAAAAAAATGCTCCGTCAGGGAAAAAACCTCTTTTATTTTTGGCGCAAATGCTTTACAATAAGGAAAAGTGGGTACAGGCCCGGGAAAGGGGAGGTCGGAAATGGCAAAGGAACGAAAAACGCCAAAGGCGGTAAAACTCCGCGCGGGCCTGCTGACAAAGCTGCTGATCGTCATCCTGCTGGCCGCGCTGGCCTGCGAGGTGTTCACCCTGCGGGAAAAGGTGGCCGGCGCGGAGGCGGAAAAGGCCCGGGTGGCCGCCCTGGTGGAGGGCAAGCGCCAGGAGAACGCCGCCCTGGCGGCGGACATCCAGGAGGGCTGCACGCCTGACAAGATGCAGGAGATCGCCCGCCGGGAGCTGGGCTGGGCCCTGCCCGACGAGTATGTGTTCGAGGTTGGCAGCTAGGCCATTTTTCCGGCAAGGCCGAAGTTCCCCGCATGAATCAAGGGAAGGAGAAACTAGAAACCGTATGGAGCCTCAGGTTGGGAGCATTCTGGAAGGCAAAGTCACAAGCATCATGAAATTCGGCGCCTTCGTGGCGCTGGAGGGAGGCGGTTCCGGGCTGGTACATATCTCGGAGATCGCCAACACCTTCGTGGAGGACGTACACGATCACCTCCAGACGGGGCAGGCCGTGAAGGTCCTGGTCCTGTCCGCGGAGAACGGGAGGGTGAACCTCTCCATCAAGAAGGCCCTGCCCCAGCAGGAGCGCCGGGCCCCCCGTGCGCCCCGTCCGGGTCCCCAGGCCGGGCCGAGATCCGCCGCCCCCCGGCCTTCGCAGCCCCAGTTCCAGAGCCGGGTCAGGCAGGAGCCCCTGCCGCCCTCCGGGGACCAGGCTTTCGAGGACAAGCTGAAGCGCTTTTTGTCCTCCTCCGAGGGGAAGATGGCGGACTTGAACCGCAGCATGGACGGCAAGCGGGGAAGAAGAAGGAGATAATGAAAACCGCCTGGAGACAGGCGGTTTTTCTTTGGACCGGACTATAAAAAGGAGCCGCACGGCAGACGCGCCATGCGGCCCAAGCGAGTGGGATATTGGAAAGCTTCCTATATCAAAGTACCATGTTTACCAGGTTTTGTAAATAGGAAGTTTTGTCGATTTCCGTCTACTTTTGTCGAACTTTGCCGCCGGAAGATCCGCTGGAAATTTTTTTGTGAATTATTTGAAAAAAGGCTGCTTCCCTCTTCCAATTTCAATACAAATATGTTATATTATACAAAAGGGGTCCTAGATTCCCCGGCGGCCCCTTTTTCACACGAAAGGAGCGATCTCGATGAAGTACACCTACGCATGTAAAAAGGTCTCCCTCAACGATTCCATCAAGGCTTACACGGAAAAGAAAATTGCCAAGCTGGAGAAGTATTTCCGGGAGGACACCACCGCGTTTGTGACATTCTCGGTGGAGAAGGACCACCGCTGCACAGTGGAGATCACCGTTCGGAGCGGCGGCGCGCTGCTCCGGGCCCAGACGGAGGCGCCGGACGGCGATATGCGCGGCGCCGTGGACGCCGCCGTGGGCTATATCGAGCGCCAGATTCTGAAAAACAAGACCCGGCTCTCCAAGCGCCTGCGGAGTGAGGGCTTCCCGCCGCCCGCCCCCATCAGCGACTTCGATGTGGCGGAGGAGAAGGAATTCCCCGTGGTCCGCACCAAGCGCTTCGCCGTGAAGCCCATGAGCACGGAGGAGGCCATCTTGCAGATGAACCTGCTGGACCACAGCTTCTTCGTCTTCCGCAGCAGCGAGGACGACAGCCTGTGCATCGTCTACCGCCGGAAGAGCGGAGGCTACGGCCTCATTGCCACCGACGAGGAGGACTGAGAATTGGAACCGCGAGAGGGCCGAAAGGCCCTCTCTTTTTTCCCGGGGAAGCGGCGGCGGAATTTGTGGGGTTTAGTATTGAGAAATGGGAGGCCCTGTGCTATAATAACCCTAATCGGCTGTATCAGCTTCAACAAAGGAGTTGCAAGACATATGAAATTAGGAATCGTGGGACTCCCCAACGTGGGCAAGTCCACCCTGTTTAACGCCATTACCAACGCCGGGGCGGAAAGCGCCAACTACCCCTTCTGCACCATAGACCCCAACGTGGGCATGGTGGCCGTCCCCGACGAGCGGCTGGACAAGCTGGCGGAGATGTACCAGCCGGACAAGAAGACCCCGGCGGTCATTGAGTTCGTGGACATCGCGGGCCTGGTGAAAGGGGCCAGCAAGGGCGCGGGCCTGGGGAACAAATTCCTGGCCAACATCCGGGAGACCGACGCCATCGTCCACGTGGTCCGGTGCTTTGACGACGAAAACATCATGCACGTGGTAGCGGACGCCGGGACCAACGTGCCCGTGGACCCCCTGGGGGACATGGAGGCCATCGACCTGGAGCTCATCATGGCGGATCTGGAGATGGTGAACCGCCGGGTGGAAAAGGCCCAGAAGGCCGCCAAGGGGGACAAGAAGTTCCTCCATGAGGTGGAGGTTTTCCAGGCCCTGGCCAGGCACCTGGACGCCGGGAAGTCCGCCCGGACCTTCGACTGCTCCAGCGAGGACGCCGCCCTGGTGGCCACCTCCGACCTGCTGAGCCTCAAGCCCGTTATCTACGCCGCCAACACCGACGAGGACGGCTTTGCCCACCTGGAGGACAACCGGTATTACCGGCAGGTCCGGGAGGTGGCGGAGGCCGAGGGCGCTCAGGTGCTGCCCATCTGCGCCAAGCTGGAGCAGGACGTGGCGGAGCTGGAGGGCGAGGAGCGGCAGATGTTCCTGGCGGAGATCGGCGTGGAGGAATCCGGCCTGGACCGGCTCATCAAGTGCTCCTACGCCCTGCTGGGCCTCATCTCCTTCCTGACCTACGGTAAGGACGAGTGCCGGGCCTGGACCATCAGAAAGGGCACCAAGGCCCCCCAGGCCGCCGGAAAGATTCACACCGACATCGAGCGGGGCTTCATCCGGGCGGAGGTCATCGCCTATGAGGACATGCTGCGGTGCGGCAGCGTGGCCGCCGCCAAGGAAAAGGGACTCCTCCGCAGTGAGGGCAAGGAGTACGTGGTCCAGGACGGCGACATGATCTACTTCCGCTTTAATGTTTGAGACGGCCATGACGGAACAGGAACGCCTGGCGGCTTACGACCGCATGTATGAGGACCTCTTGAAGGAGCGGGACAAAGTCCTGGCCGACATGGAGAAACTACGGGAGGCGGGGAAGCAGAAGGGGGCCACCTATCAGCAGCTGCTGGCCCAGAAGCTGACCTTGCAGAATATCCTGGGCAGGTTTGAGGTCTACGGCATCAGGCCGGAATAACGGGAGAGGGCGGGCGCTTTGCGCCCGCCTTTTTATCGAAAAATTTTTCATCGGAGTGAACAGATGCGCCCCCCCAAACGTGTTGTAAGTGAAAGGCGCTTTTCAGACGAAGGAAAGGAGGCATTGCCTTGACGGAACAGGAACTGAGCAATGCCATGAACGCATACGGCGACACGGTGTACCGCCTGGCCCTTTGCCGCCTCCAGAACGCGGCGGACGCGGAGGATGTCTATCAGGACGTGTTCCTCCGGCTGCTGGAGCAGGAGCGCGGCGGCTGGGACGGGGAACATCTGAAAGCCTGGCTGATCCGGTCGGCGCTGAACCGCTGCGCCGATTTGGGGCGGGCCCGCCAAAGAAGGGGGACCATGTCCCTGGACGAGGTGCCGGACATGGCCCACCCCGTGGACGAGGGGGCGGCGGAACTGTGGGACGCGGTGGCCCGGCTGCCGGAAAAGCTGCGGACGGCGGTCCACCTCTTCTACGGCGAGGGCTATGAGAGCGGCGAGATCGGGGCCCTGCTGGGCGTTCCGGCGGCCACGGTGCGAAGCCGCCTCCGGCGGGCCAGGGCGGAACTGCGGAATTTATTGGGAGGTTTTGACGATGGAAAATCGGTATCGGAAGCTGACGGAAAGTATCCATACGCCCGCCGGGCTGAATGACCGGGTCCTCTTCGAGGCCCGCCGCCGGGCGGCGGAGGAAGCGCCGGTTTCCCGGAGGGAGAGAAGGGGCTGGGGGCGGCCGGAAACGGCTTATGCAGCTGCGGCGGCAGTGCCGAGGAACTGGACACGGACCCTGTGGCGGACGGCGGTCTGCGCCGTCTGCGCCCTGGCCCTGCTGCTGGGGGGCTTTTCCCTCCGGCCCGCGCCCACCGCTCAGTCGGGGAATGCGCCCGGAACCGCCGCCCCGGCGGACGCAGGGCCCCAGGTGCTGGTGCCCACCTTCGGCCTGACGGCCTATGCCGCCATGACCGAGAGCGCCTACGGCCCGGCGGAGGACGGCAGCATTGCCTTCGCCGTGGGGGAGGGCTGCGTCACCCCGGACTGGGGGGACTTCACCGGGTGCCTCTTCCAGATTACCGGGGAGAACATCGCCCAGGTGAAGATGTCCATCGACCGGGGCGGGCTGTACAGCTACTACACCCGGGACAACCTGACGGGGGAGCAGATGACGGCCTACCGCCAGGCCATGGCCGAGGGCACCCTGGCCCCCGCCGCCATCAGCCAGCGGGACGACGGGACCTGGTACATGCCGGAGATGACCACTCTGGGGGAGAGCTTCCAGGAGGCTTACGACCCCGAGGCCAGCTACGGCTTCTGGGTGCCGCCGGAGGACATGGCCGCCAATACGGGCCTGGGCATCACCATCGAAAACCAGATGGACGCGGACTACTTCGACGGCGGGACGCTGACCGTGACGGTCATCTCCTCCGACGGGACGGAGAAAACCCAAGTTTACCGCCTCCACAGCGGGGAGCTGAAAATCGAGTTCAACGAGGATAACTCCATCACCGTCTTCCCGGAGCTGGTGAGCCCGGAGGAGTTGCAAAATAACTACTTCGTCTACGGTATCTACGCCGTACCGGAGGACTGAGCGCGAAGAAAGCCACGCCGAAAGGCGTGGCTTTTCCCTGTCAGTCTGTGGTGGTCTCGTAGGGCCAGTCCTGAATGCCGCCGAAGTCGGACACGTTGGCATAGCCCATGCCGGTCAGCTTTTCCGCCGCCTCGGCGCTGCGGCGGCCGGAACGGCAGTAGACCAGAATCTCCGCGTCTTTCTCAAAGGGGAGGGGCAGCTCCGGCAGGATGTCCTCGTTGGGGAAGCACACCGCGCCGGGAACGTGGCCCCCGTCGTACTCCTCCTGGGTGCGCACGTCCAGGAGGATGGCGTCCGGGTTTTCATCCAGGCGGGTTTTGGCCTCCTCGGCGGTGATGGTGGCCCAGGGCTTGTCGGAAGCCTGGGGCTTGGCGGAGGGACGGTCCATCCGGGCGGAGTAGAATTTCAGAATGGCCATGCCGAAGCATATGACGGCGGCCAGGAGAAAGAGCTGTCTCATAGAGCGCCTCCTGTGGTGAAGTTTTTGGGGGGACTGGGACACAGTTTACAGGATGCGGCGGGAAAAATCAACCTGTTTGCGGAAAAAAGCCGGCGCGGATTTTTCCGCACCGGCTTTCGCGCTGAGTAAAAAATCTTAGAATTCCAGGTTCTTGCCGTCCTTGTCGAAGACGTGGCAGACGCTGCCGGAGAAGGTCAGGTTCAGCTTGT
>CAJUJW010000056.1 GCA_910586735.1 uncultured Oscillibacter sp.
GTCCAGCAGACGGCCCCGGAGGAGCTGCTGGCTGGTGTGGAGGTGCCCGTCCACCAGGCCGGGCATCCAGAGGAGGTCCCGGCCGTCCAGGACGGCGTCCCCCCGGTAGGCGCATTGGGCCTGGTCCACGATGTCCAGGACGCGCCCCTCCCGGAGGGCGATGGCCTTCCCGGAGACCAGGGTCATGTCCGGGGCCAGATAGCGGGCGTTGGTGAGCAGAAGGTCGCAGTGAAGGCTGTCAGCCATGGGAAAAACCCTCCTATTTCAAAAGCATGAACAGGGAAAAGCAGATGGAGAACACCGCCACGCCCCGTTTCAGCAGGGACTGGGGCACCCGGGCGGCGGTGACGCTGCCCGCGAAGACCCCCAGGGCGTGGCCCAGCACCGCCGCCATCAGAATGGGAACCAGGGCCGCCAGGGACGGACAGCGGCTGCCGTACACGGCCACGGCGGGCAGGGCGATGAACACGGAGTCCAGCAGGGCCACGCCCACCGCCGTCTTGGCGGGGACACCCATGGCCACCAGCAGGGGCATCACCAGCACCGGCCCCCCCGCCCCGGAGAGGGCGCAGAGCAGGGCCGTGGCAAAGCCCAGGGCCAGCAGAGGCAGGGGCTTGGGGAAAGCGGTTCCCCTCTCAGGCCCCTTCTGGGGCCGCAGTTCCCGGACGGCGATGGCCAGGCCCGAGAGGAACACCACAATGTAGAGGACCACCTTGACGGTCTCCGGCTCCAGCAGTCCTCCCAAAGCCGCCCCCAGGAGGCCCCCCGCCAGGCTTCCGGCGGAGAGGACCAGGGCGGGCCGCAGGGGCAGCTCCCCCCGGCGGTGGTAGTTCCAGGAGCCGATGAGCCCGGAGACGGCGAAGCACAGGAAGCTCAGCAGCAGGCTCTCCGTCACCGAGAGGCCGCAGGCGTTCACAAACAGGATGGGCAGCAGGAAGCCCGCCACGCCGCACCAGCCGATGAAGAGCCCCACAGCGCAGCTCCCCAGGGCCGCCAGAATCAGCTCAGATGGCATGGGTCAGGCTCAGCACCACCTGGGCCACCACCAGGGACCCCAGGAAGGTGCCCGTCATGACCAGGATGGTAATGATGATCAGCTTCCAGCCCTGCTTGAAGAACATCTTCAGTTGGTTGCTGATGGACATGCCGGCGAAAGCCCCCACCATGGTCAGAGGAGCGGTGAAGTTGATTTTCCCGGCGGACTCGATGACGAACTGAGACACGGGGGACAGCGGGCAGGCGCACAGCAGTCCCAGGATGGAGCAGTAGGCCACCGTGGGCAGCTTGAGGGGAATCACATGGGCCAGGCCCGCAGCGCACAGGGCGATGAGCAGAAGCACCAACACGCCGGGCAGGGACTCAGAGAAGGCCACGTCGAAGCCGATGAAGTTTGCGGTCATCATGCCCAGGCCCGAAATCGCCAGGACGAAAATCCAATCCTTGATGGTCATAGCGCTCTCCTCCTCAATTCTTCCCGGCCAGTTCCTGGCCGGATTTCGTCAGGCGGCCCAGGGTGGGCTCCAACTTGCGGTACAGGAAGTTGCACAGGGGCACGCCCAGGAAAATCGCCATGTAGATGCCGTCGATACCGGAGATGGTCTCGCTGGCGGAGGCCATGGCGGCAATCTGGTCCGCCCAGGCGGGCATGACCTCGGACAACGCCGCCACGGCGGAGCTCATGAGAATACCCGCGCCCACGCCGGAGGCCATGCCCAGGGCGTAGGGGTGGAACAGGCCCGTGGCCGCAGCCATGGAGGCCATGAAGCCGAAGTAGATGGTGCCCACCATGCCGCCGACGATGTACACGGAGAGGCTGCCCTGGGCCTCCGGGGAGTCCGCGCCGAACATGTCCTGCATCAGCGCCAGGTTGGTCTCCCGGTTGATGGAGTGGGTGGCCCCGATGGCCTCCCGCTTGAGCCCCAGCATCAGGGCGATGGGCATGGCCAGGAAGATGGTGCAGAGGTTCCCGAATTCCTGGAGGAGCAGGGCGGGCCCGGCGGAGATGACGATGGAAATGTTGGCCCCGGCGTTGATGCCCAGCTTGGCCACGAAGGGGAGAATGGCCACACCCACCAGGCCGGAGGCGGCCTTGACCTTCTTGTCGTCCAGGATTTTCAGCACATTAGGGCCGGTGAGGATGCCCAGGAACAGGGCGTAGAAAATGGGGAAGATGATGAAGGTGCCCTTCCAGACGGGAATTTTGATCTGCCCGATGGAATCCGCGATGAGGATGAAGACGAAGGCCAGCAGGTACAGAATCCACTCCATCCTGACCCGCTCTCTCAGGGAGGCGTACACGCGCACGGCTTTTTTCATGGGGCCCACTCCTTTATCGTTGATGGCATTATTATACCTGATTCGGAAAAGGGCGAAAAAGGACATATGGGCAGTTTTCAAAAAAAGGGCGCGGCTGGACACTTCCCCCCTGCAAAGGGCAGCCTTGCTTTTTCCCCTCCCCTATGCTACAATAAAACAGATTTTACAACGAGGAGGACTGCTTTATAAAGCACATCGAGTACCTTCGCAAAGCCAACGAGGTGGCCCGGCGCTCCTGCGCCGAAGGCAACACCCCCTTCGGCGCGATTCTGGTGGACGAGGACGGCCAGGTCCTGATGGAGCAGGGCAACGCCGAGCACGAGCTCCACGATGCCACCGCCCACGCCGAGCGCGTCCTGGCCTCCCGGGCCAGCGCCGCCTTTGACAAAAAGCGCCTCTGGGGCTGCACCCTCTACACCACCTGCGAGCCCTGCCCCATGTGTACCGGCGCCATCTACTGGGCCAACATCGGGAAAATCGCCTACGGCATCTCCGAGACCAAGCTGCTGGAGCTTACCGGGGCGGACGACAAAAACCCCACCTTCAACATGGGCGCGGACAAGGTCGTCGCCGCCGGGCAGAAGGACATCCAGGTCTTCGGCCCCTTCGAGGAGGTCGAGGAGGAAATCGTGGAGGTTCACCGGGGCTTCTGGGACCCTGACAACCACGATTGATGGACCGCTCTCCCCGAAAACGGGGCTGGGGCCCGGGGCTGTCCGCCGCGCTGACGGCCCTGGCCTGCCTCGGGGTGCTGGCGGCTCTGGGGGCCTTCTTCCTGGGCCAGCAGCGCCAGAAGGAGCGCCTCCAGATGGAGTACATCTCCCAGACCGTGGCCTCGGAGACCTATGAGGCCCTGATCTACCAGATGGAGAAAACCCGCGTGCTGGAGGGGCACCTGATCGAGACCGGCGGAAGCTACGACGGCTTCGCCCCCATCGCCCAGGGCCTCCTGGAGGAGCCCATGGTCCGCAGCCTGGTCTTCGCCCCCGGCGGCATCGTCCGGGGCGTCTTCCCCCGGGAGGGCAACGAGGTGCTCTTCGGCCTGGACCTCAACAGCGACGGCCTGGGCAACCAGGAGGCCCAGGCCGCCATCCAGAAGGGCGAGCTGTTCATCGCCGGGCCCTTCCAGCTGGTGGAGGGCGGCGTGGGCGTGTGCGGACGGCTGCCGGTTTACCTGCCCAACGGCCGGGGAGAGCGGGAATACTGGGGCCTTGTCACCGTGACGCTGGACTATCCCGCCGTCTTCGAGGGCAGCCCCATTCAGCAGGTGAACGAGCAGGGCTACGCCTGCCGCATCTGGCGGGTCAACCCCGACGACAGGCAGGCGCAGACCATCCTGGAGACCCCCCGGCCCATTCCGCCGGGCGCCTCCGTCATGGCCCGGGAGGTGGCCATGTTCAACGCAACCTGGACCATCTGGATGGCCCCGCTGACCCAGTGGTACCAGCGCCCCAGCGTGTGGCTGTGCTTTCTGGGCGGCCTGTTCATCAGCCTGCTGGCGGGCGTGGCCGTGTACTCCGCCGGAAAGGTCCGGCAGCTGCGGCGGGAGGAGGCCGACCGGGAGATTCAGAGCCTCCAGCTCCAGCTGGAGCGCAAGCAGGCCAATATGCTCCTCAGCCAGATCAGCTCTCACTTCTTCTACCACACCCTCAACGCCCTCCAGGCCCTCATCGTCCTAAAGCCCGAGGCCGCCTATAAAATGGCGGGGGACTTCTCCCGCTATCTCCGCTTCAACATCGACACCATCACCGCCGAGGGCGGCGTGGTCTCCTTCAAGGAGGAGCTGCGGGCCGTCCGGGCCTATGTGGACATCAACAAGGAACAGCTGGGGGACCGCCTCCGGGTGGTCTACGACGTGCCCGGCGCGGACTTTAAAATTCCCGCCCTGACGGTCCAGCCCCTGGTGGAGAACGCCATTCTCCACGGCATCAAGCCCAAGGTGGGCGGCGGAACCGTGTCCATCTCCCTGGCGGAGGAGGCGGCGTTCTGGCGCGTGGCCGTGGAGGACGACGGCGTTGGCTTCGACCCCGCCGGGCAGGGCCGGGGCAATTCCGTGGGCCTGCCCAACCTGCGCAGCCGCATCGCCCAGTTCCCCGGCTGCCGCCTGGAGGTCCAGAGCGCGCCGGGAGAGGGCACAAAAATTTTTTTGCACGTCCCCAAAAATTTGGGAATTTCCATAGAAACTTAAAATGGGCGTACGGTTCCCGTACGCTTTATCTGCTATAATAGCCTATAAAAGGGGGCGGGACGCCTTGAAAACCATCCTTGTGGACGACATGCTGCTGGACTTGCAGCTTTTCGAGCTCAAGTGCGCCGACCTGCCCGACTTCGAAATCGTGGGCAAGTTCACCGCCCCCGCCCAGGCCGTGGCCTACGCCGGGGAACACGAGGTGGACTTCGCCCTGCTGGATATCGACATGCCCGGCATGAACGGCATTGAGCTGGCCCAGCGCCTCCGGCAGATCCGTTCCGACATGATCATCGTCTTCGCCACCGCCCACCCGAAATTCGCCGTGGACGCCCTGCGGATGAAGGCGGACTACATCATCTTCAAGCCCTTCGACCAGGAGGACATCGCCGACGTGATGGAGCGGGCCAAGCTCTTCCGCCAGCGCCAGAAAAAGCGCATCCGCTTCCAGACCTTCGGCCCCTTCGAGATGCTGGTGGACGGGCGGCCCGTTCACTTCCGCTCCGGCAAGGCCAAGGAACTGCTGGCCCTGTGCGTCTGCCGGGGCGGCCGCCCGGTGTCCATCCACGAGATGGTGGAGTTCCTCTGGGGGGAAAATTCCACCATCTCCACCGAGAACACCGGCTACCGCCGCACCATCAAGGAGCTGGCGGACACGCTGAAAGCCGCCGGGGCCGAGGAGCTCCTGCTGCGCAACCGGGGCAGCCTCCGGGTCCGCATGGAGCTGGCGGACTCCGACTATCAGGAGTTCCTGGACGGCAGCGACGAGGCGGGCTGCGCCTTCCAGGGGGAGTTCATGCGCCAATACTCCTGGGCCGAGAGCGAAATCTACGCCTTACAGGAGCGCAAGGCCCTGCGGCTGGCGGAGAAAACCGGGGACCGGCCCGCCGGGCGGGACTGACCCCGTTCTCAGGCGGGACCGGAAGGCAGGAAGTCATATAAGCCGACCGCCCCAGGCGGTCCCGGCGGCTCTCCGCCGGTGAAGGGGGCCCTTTCGGGCTTATTGACGATATACGCAAGTGCCCAACATAAGGAAAAAGGAGGGAGCGGACATTGGAAGAACTGCTGAAAATGGAGCACATCAGCAAGCGCTTCGGCAGCTTCTACGCCAACCGGGATGTCTGCCTCACCGTCAACCGCGGTGAGGTCCTGACGCTGCTGGGGGAGAACGGCGCGGGAAAGTCCACGCTGATGAACATCCTCATCGGCCTGTACCAGCCCACGGAGGGAAAGATCTTCCTGAACGGCCGGGAGGTGCGCATCGACTCGCCCAGCCAGGCCGTGAAGCTGGGCATCGGCATGGTTCATCAGCACTTCATGCTGGTGGAGGCCATGACGGTCTTCGAGAACATCATCCTGGGGGACAAGAACTCCAAGGGCGTCTTCGTGGATCGGGAGGCCCGGAAAAGCGAGATCCTGGCCCTTTCCCAGCGCTACGGCCTGGATGTGGAACTGGACAAGCTCATCACCGACATCTCCGTGGGCGCCCAGCAGCGGGTGGAGATTCTCAAGGCCCTTTATCACGGGGCGGACCTGCTGATCCTGGACGAGCCCTCCGCCGCGCTGACGGACATCGAGGTAGAGGGCCTCTTCGCCATCATGCACAAGCTGGTGGACGAGGGAAAGAGCATCATCTTCATCAGCCACAAAATGCGGGAGGTCCTCCACATCTCCGACCGGATTACCATCCTCCGGGCCGGCGAGGTGGTCACCACCGTCCACCGGGGAGAGACCGACGGGCAGAAGCTGGCGAACCTCATGATCGGGCGGGAGCTCTCCGGCTCTCAGTACGAGAAAAAGGAGGTCCGGGGGGACACGGTGCTGCGGCTGGAGAACGTGAAGTATCACGAGAGCTCCAAGCACAACGGCCTGGCCGGGGTCTCCATGGAAATCCGCCCCGGGGAAATCGTGGGCATCGCCGGGGTCGACGGCAACGGCCAGACTCAGCTGGCGCAGATTGTCACCGGCGTCATCGCCCCGGAGTCCGGCAGCCTCTCCCTCAAGGAGAGCGCCGTCTCCGTCTACGACCCCTCCGCCTTCATTGAGGAGGGCGTCTCCCACGTGCCGGAGGACCGGAACCTTCAGGGTCTCATCGGCGACATGTCCATCGCGGACAACCTGGTGCTCAAAAGCATCGGCAGCGAAGCCTTCAGCATGGGCCGGGGGCTCCTCCTGAAAAAGGGGGCCATCAACGCCCATGCGGACAAGATGGTGGAAAAATACGACGTGCGCTGCACCTCCACCGGACAGGAGGTCCGCAGCCTCTCCGGCGGCAACCAGCAGAAGGTCATCCTGGCCCGGGAGCTGGAGTCTCAGCCGGAACTGCTGGTGGCCGTCCACCCCACCCGGGGCCTGGACATCGGCGCCACCCGCTTTGTCCACGACCAGATGATTGACGCCCGGGAGCGGGGCGTGGGCATTCTCCTCGTCAGCGCGGACTTCGACGAGGTGCTGGAGATGTCCGACCGCATCCTGGTCATCTTCGAGGGCCGGATCATGGGCGAGTTCTCCGGGAAAAATCCGCCCATTGAGGAGATCAGCCTGGCCATGACGGGTAAATAAAGGGGGGGACGATCATGGAAAAATTTCGGAAATCACTGACCAGCTTTCTGGTGCCCCTGCTGTCCATCCTGCTGGCTTTTTTGATTGGCGCGATCATCATGGCGGCCATGGGCTCCAACCCCGTAACGGCCATGGCGGCCTTGTTCAGGGGGGCCTTCGGCACCGCCGCCAGCATCGGAACCACCCTGAACAAGGCGGTACCCCTGATCTTCACCTCCCTGTGCGCCTGCTTTGCCTATAAGTGCGGCGTGTTCAACCTGGGCGGCGAGGGGCAGTTCCTCTTCGGCGCCACCGTGGCTTTCTGCACCGTCCACTGCCTGGGCCTGACGGGCCTCCCCGGCATCCTGGCCGCCATGCTGGCGGGCACCCTGGCCGGGGGCGTGTGGGGCATGATTCCCGGCGTTCTGAAAATCACCCGGGGACTCAACGAGATGATTATCTCCATCATGCTGAACTATGTGGCCACCCTGTTCATGGGCGTCATCTACACCAACTGGATCCGGGACGTGACCGTCCCCCAGACGCCGTCCATTGACGACTCCCTGAAGCTCAGCCGGGTAATCCCCTCCATGCGCTTCACCTGGGCCCTGGTCATCGCCCTTCTGGCGGGCGTTCTGCTGTACTACTTCCTCTACTGGACCGCGCCGGGCTTCAAGCTCCGGGCTGTGGGCCTGAACATGACCGCCAGCCGCTTTGACGGCTTCCCGGTCAACCGGTACATCCTCATCAGCTTCATCGCCTCCGGGGCCATCGCGGGCCTGGGCGGCGCGTCGGACCTGCTGGGCACCCAGTACCGGCTCATCAACGGGTACGGCGCGGGCTACGGCTTCGACGGCGTGGCCATGGCCCTGATTGGCCAGCTCCACCCCCTGGCGACCATTGTGGTGGCCATCTTCTTCGCCGCCCTCCGGGTGGGCTCCACCTCCATGCAGGTGGCCACCGGCGTGCCCACCAGCGTGTCCGACATCATCCAGGCCCTGGTCATCGTCTTCTCCGTGGCCGGCATGGCCCTGACGAAGCTGCCGGAGTTCGAGGCGTTCCGCCTCCGGGTCTTCCACGGGAAGGGAAAGGAGGGACAGGCAGCATGAGCGGCACCTTTATCTCCAGTATCATCCTGGCCACCGTCCGCATGGCGGTGCCCCTGCTGTTCATCGCCATAGCCGAGCTCTACTCCGAGCGGGCCGGCATGGTCAACATCGGCCTGGAAGGCCTGGCCGCCGTGGGCGCCCTGGGGGGCTTCATGCTGGCCTACACCACCGGGAACGTGTGGCTGGGCATCCTCTGCGGCGCCCTGGCCGGGGCCCTGGTCAACATGGTCTACGCCTTTGCCACCATCACCCTCTGCGCCAACCACACGGTCTACGGCATGGCGGTAAACCTCCTGGCCCCCGCCCTGGCCTCCTTCATCTACCGGGTCTACTTCGGCGACGGCAGCAGCCTGATGCAGATTACCCTCATGCCCGGCATCGGCGTCCCCGGATTGAAGGACATCCCCTTCATCGGGCCCCTGCTCTTCGACCAGACCCCTATGGTCTATCTGGCCTTCGCCCTGGTGATTTTCACCGCGGTCTTTTTCAACAAGACCAAGGCGGGACTCAACTACAAATCCGTGGGCGAGCACCCCAAGGCCGCCGCCACCCTGGGCATCAACGTCATCGGCGTCAAGTATCTCTCCTGCCTGATCTGCGGCGCGCTGGCGGGCATGGGCGGCGCTTACCTCACCACCTGCTACTCCACCACCTACACCGAGGGCATCGTCTCCGGGCGGGGCTTCATCGCCCTGGCGGCGGTGATCTTCGGCCGCTGGACCGGCAGCGGCGTGCTGGTGGCCTGCCTGTTCTTCGGTCTGTGCGACGCCCTCCAGATTCGCCTCCAGGTGACCAACGTGGGCGTCCCCTACCAGTTCTTCCAGATGATTCCCTACATCGCCACCGTGCTGGTGCTGGCCATCGTGGGCTCCAAGAAATCCGGCCCCAAGGCCAACGGCCTCCCCTACCGCAAGGAGGAGCGCTGAATTCACCCCGAGACAAGGCGGAACTCTCCGCTTTGCTATACCATTTTTTCAGGAGGAATGATTATGAAAAGAAGCATCGCAATCCTGCTCTCCCTGGTCCTTGCGCTGAGCCTGGCCGCCTGCGGCGGCAATTCCGGCGGGTCCGACAGCGCTTCCGGCGGCGGCGACAGCTCCGGCGGCGGAGAAAAAACTTACCGCGTGGGCTTCATCCTGGACAGCAGCATCAACGACGGAGGCTGGGGCACCGCCTGCTACAGCGAGCTGAACGCCGCCGTGGAAAAAAATCCCAACTGGTCCATGAAGTACACGGACAACCTCTCCCACGACAGCTTCTATGACGCCATGGTGGCCTACTGCAACGAGGGCTTCGACCTGATCTACGCCCCCGGCGGAGAGTACACCGACGCCATGATTCAGGTGTCCGCGGAGTATCCTGACGTGTGCTTTGCCCTGCTCAACGGCGGCGAGGACACCCCCGGCCTGGCCTCTAACGGCAACCTCTCCTCCCTGCTGCCCAACGGCCAGCAGATCGGCTGGATCGCCGGCGCTCTGGCGGGCCTCATGACCGAGAGCGGAACTATCGCCTTCATCGGCGGCATGGAGCTGACCACCACCCTGGCCAAGTATCAGGGCTTCTGCGAAGCCGCCCAGTACGTGGGCGAGCAGGGGGGCAAGACCATCCGTCCCCTGGACGCCGTCTACGCCAACACCTATGACGACTCCTCCAAGGGAATCGAATTCGCCAACGCCATGATTGAACAGGGCGCGGACGTGTTCTTTGGAGATGCCTCCGCCGTGGACTCCGGTGCCCGCCAGGCCATCGACGAGTACAACGCCAAAGCCGGCTCCATCTCCGTCTATGACATCGCCCAGCCTGCCGACTACCTGGGCCAGAACGAGTGCATCATCGGCTCCCAGATTACGGACAACTCCTCCCTCATCGCCCTGAGCTTTGAGGCGGTGGAGAACGGCACCTTCGGCGGCGAGGTCCTCTTCGGCAACCTCCAGAACGGCGTTCTCTCCCCCGGCGCTCTCAGCGACCTGGTTCCCGCCGAGAAGCAGGAGCAGTACAACGCCTATATCCAGCAGATGATCGACGGCACCTTTATGCAGTGATTTCCCCTCCCGGGGCAATTTCCTAAAGGACCGAAAACTAGGGCGGCTTTGCCGCCCTGGTTTTTTGTGTCCGCACCCCCCCGGCCGGGCGGCGGACGCGCAGAAACAGCCTTGACACCGCTTGTTTTTTTCCGCGCCCTGTGGTAAACTATTTCCAACCCCAGCAGGACGCGGGGGACTGCCCCGCCTCCCCCGGCGCAACGATTTATGAAGGAGGCCATCCTATGGAAGAAAAGAGAATGATCAAGGTGACCGTAGACGGCGTGGAATACGCCTACCCCCACGGTACGCCCTATCGGACCATTGCCGCAGACTTCCAAAGCCGGTTCCCCAGCGACATCCTGCTGGTCAACCGGGACGGGAAGCTCTGCGAGCTCCACAAGGTCCTGGACCGGGACTGCTCGCTGAAGATGGTCACCGCCAGGGACAAGCCCGGCATCCAGACCTATGAGCGCAGCGCCGTCTTCCTGATGCTCAAGGCCTTCTACGACGTGGCAGGCCGGGAAAACGTGGAGCAGATCTCCGTGGAATACTCCCTCAGCAGCGCCCTGTTCATTCTGGCCCGGGGCAATTTCGCCCTGGATCAGGCCCTGCTGGACAAGGTGGAGTCCCGGATGCGGGAGCTCTCCGCCGCCGCGCTTCCCATCGAAAAGCGCTCCATCAGCACCGACGACGCCATCGACCTCTTCCAGAAGGCCCGGCTGGTCCACAAGGCCCAGCTCTTCACCTTCCGCATCAACTCCCACGTGAACGTCTACTCCCTGGACGGCTTCGTGGACTACTTCTACGGCTACATGGCCCCGGACACCGGCTACATCCGCTGCTTCGGCCTGGAGCTCTTCGAGAACGGCTTTGTCCTCCGCCTCCCCACCCAGAAGAACCCCGATGTCCTGGGGGACTTCAAGCCCTCCGTCAAGGTCTTCCGGGAGCTCTACGAGTCCACCCTGCGGTCCAAGGCCCTGAGCGCCTCCAACGTGGCGGAGCTGAACACCACCATCTCCCAGGGGGGCGCCACGCCGCTGATCCTGGCCCACGAGGCCATGATGGAGAAAAAGATCGGCGACATCGCTGCGGAAATCGCCTCCCGGAAGGACGTGCGCTTCGTCATGATCGCCGGGCCCTCCTCCTCCGGCAAGACCACCTTCTCTCACCGCCTGTCCACCCAGCTCAGGGCCCACGGCCTGCGGCCCTACCCCATCGCCACGGACAACTACTTTGTCAACCGGGACCAGACCCCCAAGGACGAAAACGGCAACTACGACTTCGAGGGCCTGGGGGCCATGGACGTGGAGCAGTTCAACCGGGACTGCGTCCGCCTGCTGAACGGGGAGACGGTGGAGCTTCCCACCTACAACTTCAAGAAGGGCCAGCGGGAGTACAACGGCAACTTCCTCCGCCTGGAGGAGGGCGACGTGCTGGTCATCGAGGGCATCCACTGCCTCAACGAAAAATTCACCCACGCCCTGCCTGCCGAGAGCAAATACAAAATCTATATCAGCTGCCTGACCACCCTGAACATCGACGACCACAACCGCATCCCGACGACGGACGCCCGGCTCCTCCGGCGCATCGAGCGGGACGCCCGGACCCGGGGCTACAGCGCCCAGGCCACCATCAAGATGTGGCCCAACGTCCGCCGGGGCGAGGAGGAGAACATCTTCCCCTTCCAGGACAGCGCCGACACCATCTTCAACTCCGCCCTGATCTACGAGACCGCCCTGCTGAAGCCCTACGTCCAGCCCCTGCTCTTCGGCGTCCCCAGGGACAGCGAGGAATTCATTGAGGCCAAGAGGCTGCTGAAATTCCTGAACTACTTCCTCCCCATCCCCGCCGACAACATCCCCAAGACCTCCCTCATGCGGGAGTTCATCGGCGGCGGCTGCTATCACGTCTGACCGCCTGGAAAAACATTCCGGCCGCCCTCCTGGGCGGCCGGTTTTTTCGTCCTCGTCAACCGCCGCCCCCCGCCTCCATCGAAGATTCGGCCTTCCTGCCGAAGGGGGTCCGTTCCTTGTCAATATCGCATAATGACAGGTAAATCTTTCCAGAAAATTCTCCTTTTTCTGGAAGCGATTTGAGTCCCCAGCGAGTTAGGCATATTTAATCTCCGTTTTGCACAAACAAGAACCCGTGTATCTGTAAAATTTTCATGAATTTTTCAAAAATATGCATGTATGTCACAAGACTTGCTCTTAATTGGGTATTGTATAGCATTTAGGTATATTTTATAAAATTCAATCCATTTACAGGTTCTCATAGGTAGTCTTATTATTCTATATGTTTAAGGGAGCCGGACCCCAGCGAATTTGAAAAAGAGGAGTGGAGTTATGAAAAGAATTTCCCGCGCCGCCGCCATCGCTCTGGCCCTCACACTGCTGCTGAGCCTGTGCGGCTGCGGCGCCGCCGACGGCAAGACCCACCTGACCTTCCAGATTTGGGATGTCTATCAACGGGACAGCATGGTGGCCATCTGCGACGCCTACACGGCCAAGAACCCCGATGTGGTCATCGAGGTCCAGGTCACCAGCTGGAACGAGTATTGGACCAAGCTGGAGGCCGCCGCCGAGTCCAACACCATGCCGGACATCTTCTGGATGCACACCAACCAGATTCTCTACTACACCGAGTTCGGTATGCTGGCGGATGTCACGAATCTCTATGACGACGTGGACCCCAACTACTACCAGGAGCATTTCTCCGAAATCTCCATCGGCAACGCCCAGGGCTTCGACGGAAGAATGTACGGCGTACCCAAGGACAAAGACAACATCGTCCTGTGCTACAACAAGGAGATGTTCGACGCCGCCGGAGTGGCCTACCCCGACGAAAACTGGACCTGGGACGACATGGTGGACGCCTCCGAGAAAATCCACCAGGCCACGGGCAAATACGGCTACATGGCCTATAACGACGACCAGATGGGCTATTGGAACTTTGTCTATCAGGCCGGCGGCTGCATCCTCACGGAAGACAAGACCCAGGGCGGCTTCGACCGGGAGGGCACCCGGAAGGCCATGGACTTCTACATCAATCTCCAGAAAACCGACTGGTGCCCGGACCAGACATACTTCGCTGAAACCGCCCCCGGCACCGCCTTCTTCTCCGAGATGGGCGCCATGTTCCTGGAGGGCAACTGGAACCTGTGGAACAATATGACCAGCTTCCCGGACATGCGGGGCAAGTGGGATATCGCGCCCCTGCCCAAGTGCCCCGACCCCGTCCAGGGCGATGGACGGGCCACCATCTCCAACGGCCTTTGCTACTCCACCGCCGCCCACGGCAAAACCAAGGACATCGCCCTGGATGTCATCAAGTTCTTCGGCACCGAGGAGGCCCAGAACATCGCCAGCTCCTACGGCGCGGCGATCTCCGCCTACAACGGAACCGAGCAGCCCTATTTCGACGCCTTTACCAACGCGGGCTATGACCTGGACCTGGAGGTTCTCAACGACCAATTCGCCTACGGCGTCCAGAGCGTCAACAACTCCGCCCGTCCCAAGTGGAAGGCCCCCGTGCTGGATGAACTGAACAAAGTCTACAACGGCCAGCAAAACTTTGACGCCGGAATGGACAACATCCAAAGCATCATCAACACTGAAACCGCCAAAAAAATGGCGAACGAGTGAGAGGAGGGTTTTCTGTGAAGAACAAACTGTCCCCCGCCGCCCGGCGGGAAGAGAATTGGGGCTGGATCATGGTGGCCCCCACCGTCATCGGCCTGATCGTTCTGAACCTGTGGCCCTTCGTCCAGACGCTGTACACCAGCTTCTGCGAGCATCTGGGCTTCGGTAATTACAAGTTCGTGGGCCTGGCGAACTTCGCCAGCATCTTCCAGCGCCCCGAGTTCTGGAAGGCCACCTGGAACACCATCTACTTCTGCATTCTCACCGTGCCCATCGGCCTGTTCCTGTCCCTGCTGGTGGCCATGCTTTTGAACGCCAAGATCAAGTTCAAGGGCGGCTTCCGCACCATCTTCTTCCTGCCCATGGTCTGCGCCCCCGCCGCCGTCACCATGGTGTGGCGCTGGATTTTCAACGGCGAATACGGCATATTGAACCAGGCCCTGGGCACCCACGTGGGCTGGATCACCGACCCCAACGTGGTCATGATCTCCTGCGCCGTGGTGGCCATCTGGAGCAACATCGGCTATGACGCCGTGCTGCTGCTGGCGGGCCTCCAGAACATCCCCAAGACCCTCTACGAGGCCAACAGCATCGACGGCGCGGGAAAGGTGCGGCAGTTCTTCACCATCACCCTTCCCATGGTCTCCCCCACGCTGTTCGTAGTCATGATTATGCGGCTGATGTCCGCCGTGAAGGTCTACGACCTGATCTACATGATGGTGGAGGACACCAACCCCACCGTCACCAGCGTGCAGAGCCTGATGTACCTCTTCTATCGTGAGTCCTTCATCGCGGGCAGCCGCGGCACCGGATCCGCGATTGTCATCTGGACCGTGCTTCTCATCGGCCTGATCACCGTCATCCAGTTCTACGGCCAGAAGAAGTGGGTCAACTACGACGTATAAGGAGGAGCAGAGATGAAAAACCGTTCTTTAGAAGCCTCCCAAAAGCGGATGACCATTCTCACCTACACCGCTTTGATTCTCGGCGCCGTGATTATGATCTTCCCCTTTGTGTGGATGATCCTCACCAGCTCCAAGACCATCCCCGAGAGCCTGGCGGTTCCGCCCACCATCTTCCCCGAGAAGATCATGTTCGACAACTTCTCGGACGCGATGAAAAGTCTGCCCTTCATCAAGCTGTACATCAACACCGGGCTCATGATTTTCTTCCGTGTCATCTGCGCCGTGGCCTTCAGCTCCATGGCGGGCTATGCCTTCGCCATGCTGGAGTTCCGGGGCAAGAAGCTGTTCTTCGGCATCGTGCTGGTTCAGATGTCCCTGCCCTCTCAGATCTTCATCATCCCCCAGTACCAGATGGTGGCCAAGATGGGCCTGGCCAACACCATTTTCGCCCTGGTCTTCCCGGGCATCGTCAGCGCCTTCGGCGTGTTCTTCCTCCGCCAGACCTACATGGGCATCCCCAAGGAGATCGGCGAGGCGGCGTACCTGGACGGCTGCAACCAGTGGCAGACCTTCTATAAGGTCATGTTCCCTCTCACCGGCACCTCCGTGGCCGCCCTGACCATCTTCACCGCCGTGTTCGCGTACAGCGACCTGATGTGGCCTCTGGTGGTCAACTCCGACCTGAACATGATGACTCTCAGCTCCGGCCTTGCCACCCTGCGGGGCCAGTTCACCACCAACTTCCCCGTGCTGATGGCGGGCTCCCTGCTGGCCATGCTGCCCATGGTGATTCTCTACCTGATCTTCCAGCGCCAGTTCATCGAGGGCATCGCTTCCACCGGCGGAAAGTAATCGGGAAATTTAGGACTTGATTTTTTGAATCAAAAGGAGGAAAATAAGCATGGCCGCTTTGAACCTGAAAGGGATTACGAAAATCTACCCCCACAGCGGGGACCAGAAGAAGGCCAAGAAAAAGGCCGGCGAGCCTGAAAAGAAAACCAATCTCCAGGTGACGGACAAGGGCGTCATCGCCGTGCAGTCCTTCAACCTGGACATCGCCGACAAGGAGTTCATCGTCCTGGTTGGACCTTCCGGCT
>CAJUJW010000057.1 GCA_910586735.1 uncultured Oscillibacter sp.
CTTGGTGTTCAGCTCGGCGTAGATGATGTTGTCGTAGATGAACCGCATCACCTGGAGCACCGCCTCCAGGTTGTTCTGCATATCCGGCACCTCCACGTAGCTGATGGCGCCGCCGGGGGAGAGGTGCTGGAACTGGGCCTCGAATTTCAGCTTGTCGAAGGCGTTGATCTGTTCCGTTACGTGGACATGGTAGGAGTTTGTGATATATCCCTTGTCGTTGATTCCCTCTATGATGCCGAAGCGGCGCTGGAGGCACTTGGCGAATTTATAGGTGGTGGACTCCAGGGGGGTGCCGTAGAGGCTGAAATCGATGTTGTGCTCCGCCTTCCACTTCCGGCAGGCGGCGTTCATGGTTTCCATGATCTCCAGGGCGAAGGGCGTGGCGGAGGGGTCCGTGTGGCTCTTGCCGGTCATGTACTTCACGCACTCGTAGAGGCCGGCGTAGCCCAGGGAGATGGTGGAGTAGCCGCCGTAGAGGAGCTTGTCGATGGGCTCGCCCTTTTTCAGGCGGGCGCAGGCGCCGTACTGCCACAGGATGGGGGCCACGTCGGAGGGCGTGCCCAGCAGACGCTCGTGGCGGCACATGAGGGCCCGGTGGCACAGCTCCAGCCGCTCGTCGAAGATGTCCCAGAACTTTTCGATGTTTCCGCCGGAGCTCAGGGCCACGTCGGGGAGGTTGATGGTCACCACGCCCTGGTTGAACCGGCCGTAGTATTTGGGCTTGCCGGTCTCCGGGTCCACGTAGGGGGTCAGGAAGCTGCGGCAGCCCATGCAGGTGTAGCAGTGGCCCTCGCCGTTTTTGTCGATTTTCAGCTCCAGCATCTTCTTCTCGGAGATGTAGTCCGGGACCATGCGCTTGGCGGTACACTTGGCCGCCAGCCTGGTGAGATACCAGTAGGGGGAGTCCTCGTGGATGTTGTCCTCCTCCAGCACGTAGATGAGCTTGGGGAAGGCGGGGGTGATCCACACGCCGTCCTCGTTTTTCACGCCCTCGTAGCGCTGCTCCAGGGTCTCCTCAATGATGAGGGCCAGGTCCTTGCGCTCCTGCTCGTTCTTGGCCTCCCCCAGGTACATGAAGACCGTGACGAAGGGGGCCTGTCCGTTGGTGGTCAGGAGGGTCAGCACCTGGTACTGGATGGTCTGGACGCCGCCCCGGACCTCCTCCCGCAAACGGGTCTCCACCAGCTTGGAGAGGCTGTCCTCGTCCAGGATGATGCCGATCTCCTTCATTTCCTTCTCCACCACCACCCGCAGCTTCTTCCGGCTCACGTCCACGAAGGGGGCCAGGTGGGCCAGGGAGATGGACTGGCCGCCGTACTGGTTGCTGGCCACCTGGGCCACAATCTGGGTGGCGATGTTGCAGGCCGTGGCGAAGCTGTGGGGCCGCTCGATGAGGGTCCCCGTGATGACGGTGCCGTTTTGCAGCATGTCCTCCAGGTTCACCAGGTCGCAGTTGTGCATGTGCTGGGCGAAGTAGTCGGAGTCGTGGAAGTGGATGATGCCCTCCTGGTGGGCCTCCACAATCTCCTTGGGCAGCAGAAGCCGCTCGCTGAGGTCCCGGGAGACCTCGCCGGCCATGTAGTCCCGCTGGGTGGAGTTCACCACCGGGTTTTTGTTGGAGTTTTCCTGCTTGGCCTCCTCGTTGCAGCACTCGATGAGACTCAGAATCCGGTCGTCCGTGGTGTTGCTGCGGCGGACCAGGGAGCGGGTGTAGCGGTAGGTGACGTAGTTCTTGGCCACCTCAAAGGCCCCGTGGGCCATGATCTGATACTCCACCAGGTCCTGGATCTCCTCCACGGAAGGGGAACGGCCCAGCTCCTGACACGCCAGCTCCACGGATTCCGCGATCCGCCGGACCTGGGTGGCGGTCATGCGCTTTTCCGCGTCGATGCTCTCGTTGGCCCGGGTGATGGCCGATAAAATCTTTGTGATGTCGAACGAGACCTCGGTGCCGTTCCTCTTGATGACTTTCATTTGTATCCCCCTAGCAGAAATTATACGATTCGTAGTAATCAAGGCGGTGATTACCACAACACTTTGGCAGTAGGCCAAGAATAACACACAAGATATAGGGGATGCAAGTGTTTTTTGCTACAAACTCAAAAATTTTTCCAGGCCCCGTGAATCCGCCTCCCCGCAACTCCAGAGACGGCAAGGGTTTGCGGGGGCTCTGGAAAAGGCTGTAAAAAATTTCGGAAAAAATTCTACATTCTGACGAAGGCCCCTTACTCCCCCTCGGCCAGCCGGTAGCCCACCCCCACCTCGGTGAAGAGGTACTCCGGCTCAGCGGGGTTGCGCTCAATCTTGCGGCGGATGTTGGCCATGTTGACCCGGAGAATCTGGTTGCCCGTGCCCGCCCGGGGGCCCCAGAGCTCCTTGATGATGAAGTCGTAGGTCAGCACCTTCCCGGCGTGCTTGCCCAGGAGGGCCACAATGCGGAACTCGCTGAGGGTCAGCTTCACGTTCTCCCCTCGGACCAGAACCTGGTGCTTGTTGTAGTCGATGACCAGGTCCCCGACGGAGTAGGTGCCCGCCCGGGCGATTTCGTCGTTGCCGCTGGCGGTGCGGGTGTGGCGGATGGCGGTGCGGACCCGGGCCAGCAGCTCGGCGGTGCCGAAGGGCTTGGTGAGGTAGTCGTCGGCCCCCAGGTCCAGGGCGGTCACCTTGTCCCGCTCGTGGGACCGGGCGGAGACCACCACCACCGGCAGGCTGGACCAGCTGCGCAGCTTTAACAGGATGTCCAGCCCGTCCATGTCGGGCAGCCCCAGGTCCAGGATCACCAGGTCCGGGCAGTGGGAGGAGAGCATGGACAGCCCCTCCGCTCCCGTGCGGGCCTGGATGGTCTCATAGCCCTGGCCGTCCAGCACGGCGGCGATGAACCGGGAGATGCTCTTCTCGTCCTCGATGACCAGGATTTTTTCACGGATGTTCATACCGGCACCTCCTTGGCGGCAGTGGGCAGGCGGAAGGAAAACTCCGCCCCCTGGGGAAGATTCCGGGCCTGGATGGTCCCCCCGTGGGCCAGGACGATGGCCCGGCAGACGGAGAGGCCCAGCCCCATGTTGCGCTTTTCGTCCCCGCCGGATGCGGGGCTGGCCTTGAGCCGGCCGTCGAAAAGGCGGTCCAGCTCGCCCTTGGGGATGCCCCCGCCGTCGTCCCGGACGGTGATCCGGGCGAAGTCCCCCTCGGGCTCCAGGGACAGGGCGATGTGGGAGGCCCCGCCGTGGACGGCGGCGTTCTCCAGCAGGTTGGCCAGGACCTGCTCGATGAGGATGGGGTCCATGGGGATCATCAGCAGGTCCTCCGGGGCGGAGACGGTGACGCCCACCTGGGGAAAGCGGCGGCGGAACTTCTGGGCCGCGGCCCCCAGGACCTCCTCGGCGGGCTCGGGCTCCTTGGTGATGGGCGCCTGATCGTCCCCCATGCGGGTGATGGAGAGGAGGTTTTCCACCACCCGGATCAGCCACTGGGCCTCCTCCCGGGCGCTCTCCAGCAGCTCCCGCTGCTCCCGGTCCGAGAGGCCGGGGTTCTCCAGCACGGCGGAGGTGGACCCCACGATGGAGGTCAGGGGGGTGCGGATGTCGTGGGAGACGGAGCGCAGGAGGTTGGCCCGCATCTTCTCCCGCTCGCTCTCCGCCAGGAGCTTGGCCTGGCGCTTGGCCTGGGCGGTGAGGGTGCAGGTGATGAGGGAGACCGTCAGCAGGGTGAAGAAGGTGAGGGGATAGCCGGCGAGGCTCAGGTTGAAAGCCCAGTAAGGGTAGGTGAACACGAAGTTGACGCAGACCATGCCCAGCACCGCGGCGAGGAGGCCGAAGAGGTAGCCGGTGGTGAGCCGGGAGACCAGCAGCACCGCCAGGACGAAGACCGGGGGAGCGAAGCCCTCGATGACCCCGGCGTTCTGGAGGAAGAAGCAGACGGCCACGGCGCAGGAGAAGATGGCGGCGGTGAGGGCCAGGTCCCGCCAGGAGAAGGGAAAGAGGGGGGAGGCCCAGGGTTTGCGGAAGGCCATGTGGGAAGCTCCTTTTTGAAGTGTTTTCTCTATTATATCAGGAGCGGCGGAAAAATTCAATTGACAGGTGGGGACGAAAAAAGGCGGCGGCCCGTCCTGGACCGCCGCCCGGTAAGCTGGAGGCTGCTGAATGGTAGTTACGGCTTATATAAATTGTGGCCATGTTCCCGCGAGTATGAGGGGCCTCTCGGTGTTTGACCAGCCCAATCTCGCTCACTTTTCACTCGATCAAACAAGTCCAGAATCCTTTTATAACCAATTTTCTGAGAAGTACTATATGCAGGAGAACAAGATTTCTCTCGCACAATTTCTCTTTCAATTTTCCACTGGTTATCGGGTAAACCTTCTATCCATTCACGACTATATTTTTCGGGTGGTAGATTTGAAAGTTCTTTATAAAAAAAGTATCCAGTAACAGCCAGCCCACTTATAACAGTTAATAATTTTCTCATTTCCTTGCCCATGATTTTTAGCCCTCCTGCGTAATTCCGATTTATCGTTCTGATTATATCGCATACAACCTTAGGCTTCAACAATTGAATCCGTGGAATTGCCGGCGTCTTGATTCAGAGGCGCGAAGGGCGGCGGGGCCCCTATTTCCCCACCAGCCCCCGCAGCCAGCGGAAATCCTCCCTCCCCGCGCCCCGGAACAGCGGCCCCAGGGGGCCCAGCTCCACGGACCGGCTCAGGCGGCGGAAGCTGAGGGCGAAGTTGATGAGATGCGTGGCGGCGAAGCTGAAATAGTAGCCCCCCATGCCGTACCGGGGCAGCAGAAGCCAGAGGAGGACCACGTCCAGCAGGTTCGTCAGCAGGTTGTACCGGGCGTTGGCGCTCTGCTGGCCCAGGCCCTTGCACATGGCGTCCACCACGCCGTCCAGGTAGAGCAGGGGCACCAGGGGGGCGTACAGCCGGATGCAGGCCCCGGCGGCCCGGCTGTGGTAGAGCAGTTCCCCCAGGGGCCGGGCGAAAGCGAAGAGGACGCCCCCGGCGGCCAGGCCGAAGAGCCAGGCCACCCGCAGCCCCTGCCGGGCCAGATACCGGACCCGGACCTGCCCCGGGTGGGAGGCGCAGCGGGAGAACTCCGCCACCAGCAGGTCCGCCAGGGCCCCCAGGATGGCGGCGGGGAACATCAGCACCGGGAAGACCATGCCGTGGAGCACGCCGTAGTCCGCCATGGCGTTCACCGTCCCGGCGTAGAGGGCCAGGCGGCGGGGGATGATGAGGTTTTCCACCGTGTTCACCCCCGCACGGAGGTCGTCCGCCAGCCCCACCGGCAGGGCCAGGGCGAACACCCGCCGCCAGGGGGTCCGGTCCTCCCGGCCCAGGGGCGGGCCCTCCCGCCGGAGGGCCCACAAAACCCCCAGGGACAGCGCCGCCGCCAGGGAGGACCCCAGGGCCACCGACAGACAGGCCCCGGCGCTTTCCCCGGCCCCCTGGCGGGCCAGGAGGGCGAAGGTGGCCCCCATGGCGCAGCCCTGCTCCAGAAACTCCACTGTCACCAGGGTCCGCAGCCGCCCGGCGGCGGTGTACAGCCCGGTCATGACGCCATTCAGGCAGGTGACGGGCAGGAACAGGGCGAAGGCCCTGAGGGCCGCCTCCCCGGCGGCGTCCCCGATCCAGCCCCCGGCGATCCGGGGGGTCAGGACCCACAGCCCCGCCGCCGTTGGCAGGGAGAAGAGGAGGCAGTACCACCCGCAGCCCCGCAGAGCGGGCCGGAGGCTCCTCCGCCGCCCCAGGGCCTCGGCGGAGAGGTAGAGAGCGCAGGTCCGGGCCCCGGCGGAGCCAAGTGTAAAGGACAATAGCTTTACAGACAGAATCAGCTGGAGCAGGCCCACCCCGGCAGCCCCGATGCGGCCGGAGAGGTAGACCTGAAAGCTCATGGACGCCAGCCGGAGGGCCAGGTTGGCCCCGGTGAGCAGAAGCGCGCCGTAGAACATGGTGCTTCCCTTTTTCAAAACAACACCCCCGTCCTACTATATGGACAGGGCGGGGCGGGTAGGACAAAAAGGGAACGGGCCCGTATTGAACCGGCGGCGGGGCTGTGGTACAATGGCGCTGTAAAGGAGAGGATGCCTGATGAAAATCGCCGTCGTCGCCGGGACCCCGGTGGACACCCGGATGGGCGCGGACCTGATGAAAGAAAAGGGGGCGGAGGCCGCGTGCTTCCCCGTCTCCCGGACGCCGGAGGAGCAGACTGTTTTCCAGACCGGCTCTCAGGCGGTGAGAGAGGCCGTAGTGGGGGCCATTCTGGATGAGATCAAGGCCCGGGGCCTGGAGCGGGTCCTGCTCTACTGCAATTCCCTCAGCGCCACGACAGACGCCCATGCCCTGGCGGGGGAGCGGGGCCTCCGGGTCTGGACCCCCATGGACGTTTATGGGGAAATCGCCCGCAGACACCGCCGGGTGGGCGTCCTGGCCGCCAACTGCCAGGGGGCCGCCGGGGTGGAGCGGGCCATGGTGAACGCCTCGCCGGGGACCATCGTCCTGGGGGCGGCCAACCTGGCGCTGGTCCAGGGCGTGGAGGCCGGACGGCCCCCGGAGGAGCTGGCGGAGGACTGCGGCCTGACGGAGGCGCTGCGCTTCTTTGAGCGGAACGGCGCGGAGGCGGTGGTCCTGGGCTGCACCCATTTTCCCTATGTAAAGGGGGCCCTGGAGAGCCGGACGGCCCTTCCGGTGCTGGACCCGGCGGACCGGCTGGCGGAGCTGGTCCTGGGGGAGTGAACGGCTTTCAAGGGCTCTGTTTTGACCCCTCGGATTCCTGGTTTTCGCTGGAAAATCGATTACCAGCCTCCCTTCCGCCTGCCGGAGGGGAGATTTTCTCCGCACGGAAAGGGCGGCGAAAGGGGCGAAAGTGAAAAGGTTGCGCAAAAAAAGGCGGCTTTTCCAGAAAAAAAGACGTTCACAGACTGGACATTTTTAGAAGAAAGGTGTACAATGCGATACAGTATGTGATAGTCTGTCCAGGCACGTCAGTCGTCCCGAAGGTGGGGACGGCCCTTCCGTCCGCGCCCGGGCCGCTGTCAGCACTAAAAAATGAGGTGAAATAATGGCACAAGCGTTCTTTGGCGGCGTTCATCCCCACGACATGAAAGCCGCGACCAATGAAAAGGCCATTGAGCAGCTGCCTGCTCCGGCCCAAGTGGTCATCCCCATGTCCCAGCACTTCGGCGCGCCATGCACCCCTTTGGTGAAGGCCGGCGACCACGTGAAGGTGGGCCAGAAGATCGGCGAGTTCCGCGGACTCGGCGCCCCCATTCACGCCAGCGTCTCCGGCACGGTCAAGGCGGTGGAGCCCCGGCCCTACTCCATGGGCGGGAACATCATGTCCGTCATCGTTGAAAACGACTTCCAGAACGAGGTCAGCGAGGAGGTCCAGGCCCCCGCGGACCCGGACGCCCTGAGCGTGGACGAGATGGTGGAAATCGTGAAAAACGCCGGCATCGTCGGCATGGGCGGCGCCACCTTCCCCACTCACGTGAAAATCTCCGGCGGCATCGGAAAAGTAGACACGGTGATCATCAACGGCGCCGAGTGCGAACCCTACATCACGGGGGACCACCGGGCCATGCTGGAGCGGTCCGAGGAGATCATCGGCGGCGCTACATATCTGGCCAAGATGTTCGGCGTGGAAAAAGTGGTTATCGGAGTCGAGGTCAACAAACAAAACGGCATTGACCAGCTGAACAAAACCATCGCCGAAAAGCACGCCCCCGTGGTGGTGGAGGGCCTCCGCTGCCGGTATCCCCAGGGCGGTGAGAAACAGCTCTGCCAGGCCATCACCGGCAAGCAGGTGCCCCCGGGCGGCCTGCCCAGCAACATCGGATGCGCGGTCTTCAACATCAACACCACCTGCGCCATCTTCCGGGCCATAACCACGGGGATGCCCGTGGTGAACAAGGTGGTCACGGTCTCCGGCTCCGGCGTGGTGGAGCCCAAGAACGTGGAGTGCCCCATCGGCACCCCCGTGTCCCTTCTGTTCGACTTCTGTGGCGGGCTGAAGGACGGAACCTACAAGCTCATCGCCGGCGGCCCCATGATGGGCATGGCCCAGTACACCGCCGACATCCCCGTGGCCAAGGGCACGGGCTGCATGCTGGCCTTCTGCGAGAAGGAAGAGCAGACCGTGGAGCATCCCCAGTGCATCCGCTGCGGCAAGTGCGTCGCCGCCTGCCCCATGCACCTGGAGCCCCTGTTCCTGTATCAGTACGCCTCCAAGGGCCTGGTTGACGAGCTGAACGACGCCCACATCATGGACTGCATGGAGTGCGGCGCCTGCGCCTACACCTGCCCCGCCCGGCTGCACCTGACCCATATGTTCAAGACCGGAAAGCAGCTGGTCAAGGACGCCGCGGCCAAGGCCAAGGCCGCCGCCGAGGCCAAGAAAGCCGCCGAAGAGGCGAAAAAGGAGGTTGTGAACAAATGACGGACTATAAGAATCTCAAGCTGATTGCCACCTCCTCGCCCCATATCCGCGGAAGCGAGACCACCCAGGGCATCATGAAAGACGTGATCATCGCCATGCTGCCCGCCCTGGCCTACGCCTGCTTCAACTTCGGCCTACGGGCCCTGGCCCTCACCGCCGTGTCCGTGGCCGGGTGCGTCTTCTTCGAGTGGCTGTACCGCAAGCTGATGAAGAAGCCCCAGTCCTTCCAGGACCTGTCCGCCGTGGTGACGGGCATGCTGCTGGCCTTCGTCAGCCCCGTGCAGATTCCCTACTGGATGATTCTCATTGGCGACGCCTTTGCCATCATCCTTGTCAAGCAGCTCTTCGGCGGCATCGGCAAAAACTTCGTGAACCCCGCCCTGGCGGGCCGGGCCGTGCTGCTGGCCAGCTACGCCGGGTCCATGACCACCTGGGTGGACCCCGCCCAGGGCAAGGCGGCCCTGTTCGGGTCCAACGTGGACATCGTCACCGCCGCCACCCCGCTCTCCTACATGAAGGGCACGGACCCCGCCGCCCTGGCGGAGAGCTTCGCCAACCTCACCGGCACCTATGATATCGGCCAGATGTTCATGGGCCAGATCGGCGGGTCCCTGGGCGAGGTTTCCGCCCTGATGCTCATCATCGGCGGCGTGTACCTCATCTGGCGGAAGGTCATCAACTGGCAGACCCCCGTGGCCTACATCGGCACCGTGGCCGTCCTCACCTTCCTGTTCCCCAAGGCGGGCAGCGGCGTGGAGTGGATGCTTTACAGCATCTTCGGCGGCGGCGTCATGCTGGGCGCGTTCTTCATGGCCACCGACTACGCCACCTCCCCCGTCACCAAGAAGGGCCAGCTGATCTTCGGCGTGGGCTGCGGCCTCTTCACCGTGCTGATCCGCTACTTCGGGTCCTATAACGAGGGCGTGTGCTACTCCATCATGGTCATGAACCTGTTTGTGCCCTTCATCGACAAGTTCACCAAGCCCGTGCGCTTCGGCGTTGAGAAATCCGACAAGAAGGAGGGGGCCGCGAAATGAGCACCAAGAGCAAGGAAAAGGTCCAGATGGACCCCGCGTACATTATTAAACTGACCGTCACGCTGCTGGTCACCTGTGTGGTTGTGGCGGCGGCATTGGGCGGCGTCAACGCCGTCACCGAGGAAAAAATCGACGCCATCAACTGGGCTAAGACCGTGGAGGCCATGAAGGCCGTGGTGGCGGACCCGGACAACACCACCTTCTCCGACAAGCTGACCCTTACCGACGAGATGACCGCCGCCTCCGGCAGCGTCACTCTGGACTCCGTGTATGAGGCTCAGGTGGGCGGCGCGACGGCGGGCTACGCCATCAAGGTGGTGGCCAGCGGCTCTCAGGGCAAGATTGAAATGATGGTGGGCGTGGACGGGGAAGGAACCGTCACCGGCGTGTCCATCGTCAAAAACGCGGAAACCGCAGGCATCGGCTCCAAGGTCATGACCAACATGCCCACCGCCTCCGGCGTGGGCGTCCTGAGCCAGTTCGAGGGCAAGAGCGCCGCCGACGGGCTTCTGGCAGTGGGAACGAATGTGGACGCCATCTCCGGCGCCACGGTCTCCACCCGGGGCGTGACCAACGGCGTCAACGCCGCGCTGGCCGTGGCCGGCGTGCTGGGCTGAGAAAGGGGGAGCTGAAAAATGAATCTTGGTAAACAGCTGAAAGAGGGCCTGCTGACCCAAAACCCCGTTCTGGTGCAGATGCTGGGCCTGTGCTCCACCATGGCCATCACCACCTCCATCATGAACGGCCTGGGCATGGGCGTGTCCGTGCTCATCATTCTGACGGCGGCCAACGTGGTTATCTCCGCCATCCGGAAGATCGTCCCCGACAAGATCCGTATCGCCATGTTCATCGTGGTCATCGCGGGCTTCGTCACCTGCGTGGACCTGCTGCTCCAGGCCTTTGTCCCGGCGATTGCCGAGTCTCTGGGCGTGTTCATTCCGCTGATCGTGGTGAACTGCATCATCCTGGGCCGGGCGGAGGCCTTCTCCTATAAGAACGGCGTGGGCGCTTCCTTCTTCGACGGCATCTTCCAGGGCCTGGGCTACACCCTCGTCCTGCTGGCGATGTGCTTCATCCGGGAGCTGCTGGGCGCGGGAACTCTGGCGGGCTTCCGCATCATTCCGGAGCAGTTCCCCATCGGCATTCTGACTCTGCCCGTGGGCGGCTTCCTGGTGCTGGGCTTCCTCATCGCCGCCATGCAGTGGGCGCTGTCCAAGAGTAAGGAGGGCAAGTAAATGGATCAAATTTCAAGACTGCTGGCGATTACGCTGGCCGCCATCCTGGCGAACAACTTCATCTTCTCCCAGTTCCTGGGCATCTGCCCCTTCCTGGGCGTTTCCAAGAAGGTGGATACCGCCGTGGGCATGGGCTTCGCCGTGACCTTCGTCATGGGCCTGGCCTCCGCCATCACCTGGGCGGTGAACAAATTCATCCTGGTGCCTCTGGATCTGGAGTACATGCAGACCGTGGCCTTCATTCTGGTTATCGCGTCCCTGGTGCAGTTCATTGAGATGTTCCTCCAGAAGTCCATGCCCTCTCTGTATACGGCACTGGGCGTGTACCTGCCCCTGATCACCACCAACTGCGCGGTGCTGGGCGTTGCGCTGCTGAACATTCAGGAGGGTTACAACTTCATTGAGTCCGTGGTCTACGGCATCACCGGCGGCATCGGCTTCCTGGTTGCCATCGTGCTGTTCGCCAGCATCCGGGAGCGGCTGGTTTTCGCCGAGTATCCCAAGAGCTTCGAGGGCTTCCCCATCGCGCTGGTCACCGCCGGTCTCATGGCCCTGGCGTTCATGGGCTTCTCCGGCCTGGTAATTTGGTAAGGGGGGCGGCTGAATTATGATGAATATTTTATTCGCGGTGGCCGTCCTGGGCATCCTGGGCGCGATCTTCGGCCTGGTCCTGGCCGTGGCCTCCAAGATTTTCGAGGTAAAGAAGGACCCCCGTGAGGAGGCCATCCTGGGCCTGCTGGCCGGCGCCAACTGCGGCGGCTGCGGCTATCCCGGCTGCGGCGGCTGCGCCGCCGCCATTCTGGCGGGAGAAGCTCCTGTCACCGCCTGCGCCCCCGCCGGGGCGGAAAACGCCGCCGCCATCGCCAAGATCATGGGCATGGAGGCTCCCACCGGGGAGCGGCAGGTGGCCTTCGTCCGCTGCACCGGCGGCGTGAACGCGAAAAAGCGCTTTGACTATGTGGGCGTCAAGGACTGCATCTCCGCCACCAAGGTGGCGGGCGGCCCCCTGGAGTGCGCCTTTGGCTGCCTGGGCTTCGGCTCCTGCGTGGCGGCCTGCCAGTTCGGCGCCATGTCCATCGGCCCCGGCGGCACCGCCGTGGTGGACCCGGACAAGTGTACCGCCTGCATGGCCTGCGCCGCCGCCTGCCCCCGGCACCTGATTACCTCCGTCCCCGTGTCCAAGAAGGTACACGTAGGCTGCGCCAACCAGGACAAGGGCAAGGCGGCTATGAGCGTCTGCTCCACCTCCTGCATCGGCTGCGGCCTGTGCCAAAAGGAGTGCAAAAAAGACGCCATCCATGTGGAAAACGGCGTAGCGGTCATCGACTACGAAAAGTGCGTGGGCTGTAAGCTCTGCACCAAGGTCTGCCCGAGAGACGCCATCCTCCCCGCGGCCACCGCCGAGGAGAAGGAAAAATACAAGGCCATCAAAAAGGCTCAGGCCGAAAAGGCCAAGGCTGCCGCCGAGGCCAAGGCCGCGGAAGCCGCCGAGAAATAAGCCATGCGCGCATGACGCCCCGGTTTTTCCGGGGCGTCTTTTTTTCCCCGGCGGCTTGACAAGCCGGGCGGATACCTTTATGATAGAGCCAGCAAAGGTGAAAAGTGGCAATTGCCGCTTTTCACCGCCGGTCCGCCTCCGGCGGGGGAGCATTCCTGTTTTCACGCGGCGGCGGGCCGCCGTTTCCGCCGCCGGAACCGGCAGAAGGGAGCGCCATGGAGACCATTACGAGCAAGTCGAACCCCCTCTGCGTCCACCTGCGGAAGCTGGCCTCCTCCCGTTCCTACCGTGAGGAAACGGGAGAATTTTTGTGCGACAGCCCCAAGCTTCTGGAGGAGGCCGAGCTCTGGGCCGCCCAGGTCATGGCGGTGCTGTACACCGAGGGGGCGGCCCTGCCCTGGGACCCGGAGGGAATGAGGTTTCCCCGGGTGGCGAAGGCCAGCGAGGCCGTCATGCGGTCCGTCAGCCCCATGGAGACCCCCCAGGGGGTGGTGTTCTCCTGCCGCTCCCCTCGGTACGACCCGCCGGAGCGCCTGGAGCCCGATACCCTGGGGCGGATGCGCTATCTGGTGCTGGACGGCGTCCAGGACCCGGGCAACGTGGGGACCATCCTGCGGACGGCGGACGCCTTCGGGGCCACCGTCATCCTGCTGCCCGGCTGCGCGGACCTGAACAACCCCAAGACCCTCCGGGCCGGCATGGGGGTTCACTTCCGGTCCGTCATCTACCGCTGCACCCTGGAGGAACTGACGGCGCGTTTGCGGGCGGCGGACCTGCCCCTCTACGGCGCGGCCTTGCGGGAGGACACGGCGGACGTGCGGGAGATGGACCTGCGCCGCTGCGCCATGGCCGTGGGCAGCGAGGGCCGGGGCCTCTCGGCGGCGGTGCTGGCGGAGTGTGACCGGACCATCCGCATCCCCATGGACAGGACCTGCGAGTCCCTGAACGCGGCCTCGGCGGCCTCGGTGCTGCTTTGGGAGGCCGCCAGGGGGGACCTGTGAAAGTTCAGAAAATAGTTCTTGCATTTCCACTGTATTTATAATAGTATAAAGGACCCTGGAAAGAGGAGGGACGGGACATGCTGAAATATTGGATCTGGCTGACCGGGCTGCCGGGGCTGAGAGGCCCGTCGAAGCTGGCCCTCCTGCGGCACTTCGGCTCTCCAGAGGACATCTTTTTCGCCGACCGGGAGGAGTTGCTCCTGGCGGAGGATGTGCCCCGGGAACAGGCTGAGCTGGCCCTGAACCGGGACCTCTCCGCCGCAGACCGGATTCTGGCGGACTGCCAGCGGCTGGGCCAGCGGATTCTGACCCTCCAGGACGCGGAGTATCCCCAGCGGCTGCGGAACATCTTCGACCCGCCTCTGGTGCTCTACGTCCGGGGCCGCATGCCCGCCGTGGACGAGGAGGCGGCGGTGGCCGTGGTGGGCACCCGGACCTGTACGCCCTACGGCGTGGCCAGCGCCGGTCGGCTGGGCCGGGAGCTGGCGGCCTCCGGCGCGGTGGTGGTGACGGGCCTGGCCAAGGGCGTGGATTCCGCCGCCGCCAGGGGCGCCCTCCGGGCGGGGGGCAGGGTTATCGGCGTGACGGGCAACGGCCTGGATGTCTATTACCCCTGGGAGAGCAGGGATTTGTATGAGGACGTGGCCGCCGCCGGGGCACTGCTGTCGGAGTACCCGCCGGGCACAGAGCCGGAGGGACACCACTTCCCCGTCAGAAACCGGATCATGTCCGGTCTCAGTGTGGCCGCCCTGGTGGTGGAGGCCCCGGAGCGCAGCGGCGCGCTGATCACCGCCCGGCTGGCCCTGGAGCAGGGCCGGGAGGTCTACGCCGTTCCAGGCCCCATCGACGCCCCCGCCAGCGTGGGCTGCAACCGCCTCATCCGGGACGGCGCGGGCCTGGCGGCGGAGGGCTGGGACATCCTCCGGGACTTTCAGGAGCGCTTCCCGGAGAAGCTCCGCCCAGCCGGGGACATCCCGGCCTGGACGCCCCTGCCCACCCGGCGGCAGGTCGCGCCGGAGACCCGGCGGAGCGCCGAGGCTCAGGCCGAATCTCAGCCGGAGGAGCCCAGGAGCGCCCTGCGGGCGGTAAGCCCGGAGAACCTGACTGACGACCAGAAGACCCTTTTGCGGCTTCTGGAGCCGGAGACCCCCATGCAGGTGGACGACCTGATCAGCGCGGCGGGCCTTCCCGCCCGGCGGGTCTCGTCGGCCCTGACCATGCTGGAGATCGACGGCTGCGTACAGCAGCTCAGCGGCAAGCGGTACACCCGTACCGTGACTCTGGAATAAAGCGGATTTCATCCCCCTCCCGCAAAGGCGGGAAACAACGGAGGTAGTTATGTCAAAGCAGTATTTGGTCATCGTGGAATCCCCGGCGAAGGCCAAGACCATCGGAAAGTATCTGGGGAAGGAGTACACCGTCAAGGCATGTATGGGCCATCTGCGGGACCTGCCCAAGAGCAAGCTGGGCGTGGACCCGGAACAGGATTTTGAACCGGTCTATCAGCCCATCAAGGGCAAGGAAGATATCATCAAGGACCTGAAAAAGTCCGCCAAGGCGGCGGACACCGTGTTCCTGGCAACCGACCCGGACCGGGAGGGCGAGGCCATCTCCTGGCACCTGAAGCACCTTCTGGACCTGCCGGACGAGAAGACCCGGCGGGTGACCTTCAACGAAATCACAAAAAAAGTGGTGCAGGAGAGCATCCGCTCCCCCCGGGCCATCGACCAGAACCTGGTGGACGCCCAGCAGGCCCGGCGCATCCTGGACCGGCTGGTGGGCTATGAGCTGAGCCCACTCCTCTGGAAGAAGGTCCGCCGGGGCCTCTCCGCCGGGCGGGTTCAGTCCGTGGCCACCCGGATGGTGGACGACCGGGAGCGGGAGATCGAGGCTTTCCAGCCGGAGGAATACTGGACCCTGGACGCCAACCTCCTGGGGCGGAACAAGCCCTTTGCCGCCCGCTATCACGGGGCGGACGGGAAGAAGACGGACCTGAAATCCCAGGCGGAGGTGGACGCCGTGGTCCGGGAGACGGAGAACGCCGCTTTCTCGGTGAAGAGCGTGAAGCGCACCGACAAGCAGCGCAGTCCCTCGCCCCCCTTCACCACCTCCACCATGCAGCAGGAGGCCTCCCGGAAGCTGAGCATGACCCCCCGGCGGACCATGGCCATCGCCCAGCAGCTCTACGAGGGCGTGGACATCGCCGGGGAGGG
>CAJUJW010000058.1 GCA_910586735.1 uncultured Oscillibacter sp.
GAGAGCTGGAAGCGCCTGGGGGTCAAGGCCAGCGAGATGGAGAGCGCGGCCCTCTTCGTGGTGGCGGCGGCCCTGGGCTGCCGCTGCGGAAGCTGCTTCCACGTGGTCTGGAACCAGGAGCGGGAGGCCGCCGGGCTGGACCAGAAGATGAGCGAGGACACCAGCACCTCCGTCCGGGTGGCCGTGGAGGCCATGAAGCTGCTGATTGAGGCGGACCTGCAAGCCTCGGGAAAAAATGGATAAGCCCTTATTTTTTCCAGCCCCCGGCCGATATCCCATACAGAAGGGAATCTAAACCGGAGTGCTTCCATTGAAAGGATTCAAGGACGGAAGGCTCAGAACCAACTTGAATCTTTGAAATGGAGGAAACAGCATGATTGAGGCAACAAGCAGACAGAGCATCCCCACCGAGTGGATAGACCCCATCGGCCCGAACGTGGGCTACGTCAAACCGGAATTCCGCAACCAGGTGCTGGAGACCCTGAAAAAGGAGGGCGCGGCCTCCCGTGCCCGCCTGACGGAACGGCTGGAAAGCGGGGATTGGAACTCCCGGCTGACGGAGGAGCAGAAACAGTACCTGAAGGAAAACTTCGACCTGAAGAACATGAGCTGGGAGGACTACCAGTCCCTGATCGACAAGCTCTGCGAGTTCGGCGCCCTGGACCAGGAGGACAAGAAATACCTCCACTGCGGGTTCGGCGGCAGCCTGGAGATGACCTATGTGGACCTCTCCGGGCCAACCTGCACACACAGGCTGGAGACGAATCCTTTCCCGAATGGAAGCTCCTTCTCCGACTGGAGGGGCGACGTTCTGGGCTGGGCCAAGTACCTCTCCGGGTTCCAGAGCTGGGACACGGACAGCCAGTCCTGGCAGAAGACCGGGGAGTCCCTCCTGTTCGAGAAGCTCTACGGGCTTCTCGACGGAATTTCCAAGTGACAAAACGGAAGAGCGCCCCTCACTGAGGGGCGCTCTTTTTTCCGAAGATCAGGTAGAGGTATGGCGCGAATATGCCGGGAACCACCCATAGGCTGGACGTAAGTCCCGCCGCCAGAAAGAGCCGGAAAAACAGCTGGCCTGCCCAGGAGGACCCCTCCGCCAGGGCGTACAGGTGGTAAACCGTCAAGCTGTAAGACCCGCCGAACACATGCTGGTTGATCTGCTCCGCCGCCAGCAGGGCCGCGTGGACCAGAACCATAATGGAGGCCGACCAGAAAATTTCCCGCCGGGTCAGGCCCCGGACAAAGCGCCAGCCCGCCCACCAGAACAGCAGAAACGTGATCACGCTCACGATTTCGGTTACATAGCCGGTGGTGATTACAAACGTTCCATCCGGCCCCGGCCCCTGAAGCCGCTGGATGGCGCCCCAGATCACGCCTCCCGCAAAATGAAGAAACCGGGTCAGGATGCCCAGCGCGCCCAGCACCAGGGGCACCCGGAAGATGGACTTTTTCCAGATTTCCATAGGACCTCCTTTTTCCGCTGTATAGGGGAGGAGGGCAGACCATTGGTCCGCCCTCCAAAAGGTACAATGCTTACAGGGTGTTGGCCTCGTCCACCACTTTCTTGATGGCTGCGGAGGCGTCCGCCGGGAGCTTGTTGAAGCCGCCCTCGTCGGTGTCCAGGTTGGTCACATAGTTCAGCCGGTCCTGCATGCGGGCCTTGAGCTGCTCTACATACGCCTTGTCGCTCAGGTCGGGCACGAAGCCCTCCCACTTGAAGATCTCGATGTCCTCGAAGGGGCCCCAGGTCTCGAACTTGGCCTTGCCCTCGACGACGGCCTCCAGGATGCCCAGGGTGTCCTCCTTCTGGACCTTTTTGCCCATGAAGTCCCCGGTGTTGATGATATAGCAGGCCACGTTTTTCTCCGCCACCAGCTTCTTGAACTTCTCATAGTCGTTCACCAGCGGGTAGGTGCGGAAGGGGTTGGCGTAGGGCTCGACGACCAGGGCGTTGGGGTCCACGCCCTCCTTCAGCCGCTCGGCGCTGGAGCGCTTGGTGGCCAGGGTGGCGCCCATGACGGAGGCCAGGGACGCGCCGCTGAGCTTCACAATGGGGGGGATGGTGGGGTCCTTCATGATCCAGAAGATGGCGTTGACCGGGGCGTCGATTTTATCCACCCGGTTGGGGGACCAGAGCTTGGACTTGATGGCCCGGCCGTTGCCGTTCCGCACGTCCTCTGTGACCAGGACGATCTTGCCCTCGTCGTCCAGGGTGGCGGAGCAGTTCTGGGCGGTCAGCAGGTACTTGTTGTCCTCGGCGGGGACGGGGTAGTCGGCGGTCTTGTCGAAGTAGGTGGGCTCCAGGGCGATGGAGGCGCAGGTATCCGAGTTGATGACAAAGGCGTCGTCGTGCAGGACCTTGATGGCGGGGTATTTGCCTCCGTGCTTGGCGTGGGTCAGGGTGGACTTTCCGGAGCCGGAGAGGCCGAAGACCGCCGCCACGTACTTGCTGCCGTCGTCCAGGGTGTATTCCTTCTGTCCGCCGTGGCAGGAGGCGTAGCCGTTCCGGTTGGCGATGGCCCAGGCCAGGGTCAGCGTGCCCTTTTTGTGCTCGCCGAAGTAGCGCATGCCCAGGATGGCGGCGCAGTTGGTGTCCGTGTTGAAGTAGCACAGGCATTTGGGGTCGCAGATGTCGTCCTTGCCCGGCGCGCCGGTCCACTGGGGATCGGAGAAGATATAGATGTCGGGCTCCTTGCCGTCGCCCACGGGGCGGGAGCGCTTGTACATCTTGACGTACTCATCGGACTGATACTGGAAGTTCAGCATCCAGTTGTAGAGGAGGTTCTCCTCCCCCTCGGGGATGAGCAGGTGGGCCTTGACCATGAACTCCTCGTCCAGGCCGATGAAGACCTCGGCGTGGTACATGGTCTTCCAGCGGGTGTCATAGACGGCGTCCATGACGATTTTGTCCAGCTCGGCGGTGTTGACTCCGGGCTTTCCGGTAATCCGGCGGGCGGCGGCGTAACGGCCGGTGATGGAGCCGTCGTTAAAGAGCAGGACCTTGGCGTCGGGCTCCAGGCCGAACTCCTCGCCCCGGTAGACGGGCATGTCGGTGACGATGGTGCCGGGGGAGTTCTTGGCCATGTCATAGGCTTCCCGGAGGGAGTTGATTTTTACGACGTTGTTGCCGTAGAAGGGAGCCTCGATGATAGAGCGGGTCTTGGAGAACCCGACCTTGCCGGGCCCGATTTCGGTTCTGGGGTAATAGGCTTTCGTAGACATATCTGTTCCTCCTTCAAAGTTACCAAGCGCCTGCGCGGGAGGGCGTCAGGTTCGCCGTGCATACCCTGTTACTATACCCTTTTTTCTCTCAAAATGCAAGAGACAAATCAGGCTTTGTGAAAAAAATGGCCGGTCCTCTGGGAGGGGGCAAAGCCCCTCCCCTACAGGGTGGTCTAGCGATAGGGGAATAATTGACAATGGACAATTGATAATGGACAGGGCAAAGCCGGAGGAAACGGGCCGCCGAGGGCGGCGGTCCCTACGGAATGTCCTACCGATAGAAAGCGGTAGGCGTACCAGCCTTGCAACCTCCAGGGCAGCGGCAGCGAAAAGAGGAGGGAGTCGATTCGACGGCCTCCCAATCCCCCGCTTGCACTACGCCGCGGGCAGAAGACATGCGTAAAAAACGGAGGCACCCCTTGCGCGCCCCCGTTTTCTCTCTTCCACCATGCACCAGCCATCGCTGATATCCAATCCGCCCCGCCCGCAAGGGCGAGTACAGGCTCCCCCTCAGCTCCCGCTCCTTGCAGGGCAAGCCCTTTTCATATCCCTTCATATCCCGCGATTTTCCCGTCCAGCCGGTCCAGGGACGCCTGGATATCCTCCATCCGGGCCAGAAGCTGCCGCCGCTGCTCCACCAGAAGGGCCTTCCGGGCCTCCAGGGTCTCCTCCCCCAGCTGGAACAGCCGGCAATACTCCGTCAGCGCCTCGATGCTCACCCCGGCGGCCCGCATGCACTTGATGAGCTCCACCCAGCCCAGGGACGCCTCGTCATAGTCCCGCATGCCCCCGCTGGTCCGGGGCACCGGCGGGATCAGCCCCACCCGCTCGTAATACCGCAGCGTGTCGGCGGACAGGCCGTATCGCCTGCTGACTTCCTTGATGGTCATGCCATGCCTCCTTCGGGTCCCTCCGGGGACCTTCTTTTTCTCAGCATACTACCTGGAGTCCGCTCTAAGTCAAGCACTTTTTTCCCTCGACAGCCTTCTGTTTGACGAACGGGGAAAAATCTGCTAAGATAGGGGGGCAACCCAAAAACAATTAAGGAGCTGAGATATATGAACCGACTGCAACGGGTCCTCTCCTGCCTGCTTCTGTGCGCCCTGCTGGCCTGCACCCTAGCCGCCCCTGTCTCCGCCGCCGCCCCCCTCTCCGACGTGCCGGAGGACTTCTGGGCCAAGAAGGACATCGACCGCTGCGTGGCCCTGCGCTACTTCTACCCCGAGTCCGACGGCAGCTTCGGCGTGGGAAAGGAGATGTCCCGGGCGGAGTTCCTGGCGGTGCTGTGCCGCTGCTTGGGCTGGAAGCCCACCTCTCCCGCCCGGGTGGTGTACGCGGACGTGCCGGAGAAGGTCTGGTACGCCGGCGCGGTGGAAACCGCCTACCATAACGGGGCCATCACCGCCCAGGACGGCAATTTCCGCCCCGACGACCTCATCACCCGCAGCGAGGCGGCCTCCATGCTGGTCCGGGCCCTGGGCTACGGCAGCATCGCCGGGCTGATTCAGGACATGTCCCTCCCCTTCCGGGACGTGAAGGCCAACAACGGGTACATTGTCATGGCCTACGGCCTGGGACTCATGGACGGAACCTCCGTCACCGCCTTCTCCCCCAACGCCCACGTCACCCGGGAGCAGGCCGCCGCCATCATGATGCGGCTCCACGACAAGCTGACGGACCCCACCACCAGCCGCATCGGCATCACCGACTCCCTGACAAACCTGCCGGACCTGAAGGGCTATGAGGCGGTGGGCATCGCCGCGGCCAAGCTGGTATACAACGGCGCGCCCCAGATTTCCTACTCCATAGGCGAGCGGGACGCGGTGAAAATCCGCGCCGCCGTCGCCGAGGCCGGGGCCAAGCCGCTGCTCTACGTCACCGGCGGCGCCTACCAGATACGGGAGGGCGACGAGGAAAAGCTGGCGGCGGTGCTCCTCAAGGCCGTCACCGACGGGCACTACGACGGGCTGTTCCTGGAGGTCTCGGGCCTCACCGCCGTCTCTCAGCGGGACGTGCTCACCGCCGCGGTTCAGAGTCTGAACGAGCAGCTGGGGGACCGGCTGCTGTACGTGGGGGCGGAGGCCCCCTCCTGGAAGGGCACCATCTTCGGCTATGACTACGCCGCCCTGGGCGAGGCGGCGGACCGGCTGGTCCTGCGCTTCACCCACAAGAAGGAGACCGTCGCCGGGCGCGCCGTGGCCCCGCTGGAGCCCCTGGAGCAGATTTACTACGCGCTGAACCGCCTCCGGGGCGTGGTGGACGCGGATAAGCTGACGCTGATTCTCACCTCCACCGGGGCCGTCTGGGACGGCCGGACCCCCACCCCCCTGGCGGGGAAGGAGATCACCGAGATTCAGGAGACCCTGGGCACCCGGACCCACTACTCCGACCGGTACGCCTGCGCCTACCTGACCCGGGAGAAGGGCCCCGATGTCTGGTATCTCAACGCCCAGTCCATCCAGGAACGGATTCAGCTGGCCCGGCTCTTCGGCGGCGGGCACCTGTGCCTCTCCGACCTGAACCACGCCCTGCCCGAGGTCCTGGAGGCCATGCCGTAACAATTCTCACAGGAAAGAACGAACCCCCGTCCCAACGGACGGGGGTTCATTGATGTCGGGGATTACAGGAAGCGCTGCATCCCGTCGGTGGCGGCGGCGGGGTCCGCGCTGATGGTCACGGTGAATTTGATGTTGTTCCGCTCTCCGAAGCTGTCCAGCCAGCCCAGGAAGGCCTCGGTCTCCGCGTCCACTTCCTTGCCCACAATTTTGCAGAAGTTGTCGATGAACATGTGGGAGATGTCGTAGTTGCCCGCGTGGAGGCCGCTGATGAAGCCCCGGAGCAGGTCGTAGCTGTTGAGTTTGTATTCATGCGCGTCGATCAGCCGGATGTGATAGTGGATATCGTAGGTCATGTTTCGGTTGGCCTCGATGCAGACCACGTTTCCTGGTTCGTCTTTCGCCGCGTTGTTGATTAATTCGATGAGCTGCTTGGTTTTGCCGGAACCTTTCATGCCCATAATCAATCTAACCATAGTAAAACACTCCTGTCATTTTAAATTGCTGTGGCCTTGTGTTTATAAGGATACCACACTCCGGCGGAAAAAACAATGCATAATTCAGATTTTGCCAATTGTTCACAGAATAAAAAAAGAGGAGGGCATCCCCTCCTCTCCATTTTATTCCGCCAGGCAGGCGGTGCGGAGGAGGCGCAGGAACATCTGGCCGTAGGTAATCCTGGGCACCTCCTCCCCCGCCAGCAGGGGAATCTCCGCCACCACCTCCTCGCCGGAGGACACGGTCAGGGTCCCCAGGCGGTCCCCCAGGGCCACGGGGGCGGGGACGCTTTCCTCCAGGGCCGCGGACTGGCTCAGGTTTCCGGCCTTGGACTTCTCCAGGAGCAGGGCGCTCTCCTCCCCCAGGACCGGCTGGACCGTGGCCTGGGTCCCCAGCTCCACGGGAATGGGGGGCAGGGCCTGGTCCGGGACGATTTTCCGCAGGGCGTAGGAGGCGAAGCCGTAGCTCAGGAGGGCCTGGGCGTCCTCAAAGCGCTGGGCGGAGGTGGCCCCCTTCATGATGACGGCGATGAGCTCCATGCCCTCCCGTTCCGCCGTGGCGGAGAGGCAGTACAGGGCGCTGTCGGTGGACCCGGTCTTGAGGCCCGTGGCCCCCTCGTAGAACCGGACCAGGCGGTTGGTGTTCACCAGCTGGCTTTCCCCGTTCCGCAGCGTGTCCATCCAGATGGTGGTGTACTGGCGGATATCCGGGTGGTTCAAAATCAGCTCCCGGCTCATGAGGGCGATGTCGTAGGCGGAGGTAACGTGCCCCGCCGCCGGGAGGCCCGTGGCGTTTTTAAACGTGGTGTCCTTCATGCCCAGCTCCGCCGCCCGCTGGTTCATCCGCTCCACGAAGGCGTCCTCGCTGCCCGCCACGGTCTCCGCCAGGGCCACGGCGCAGTCGTTGGCGGAGACCACGCAGACGGCCTTGAGCATGTCGCTGACGCTGAGCTGCTCATTTTCCTTCAGCCAGATCTGAGACCCGCCCATAGAGCAGGCGTGGGCGGAGGCGGTAATCATGTCGTCATAGCCAAGCTGCCCGCTGTCCACGGCCTCCATGGTCAGGAGCAGGGTCATGACCTTGGTGACGCTGGCGGGTTCCAACTGATTGTGTTCGTCCTTGGCGAAGAGAACGGTTCCCGTCTCCTTTTCCATAAGGATGGCCGACGGCGCGGACACCTCCACCGCCCGGGCGCCGGAGGTCAGCAGCGCTGCGGCCAGCAGGAGCGCAATCCCTTTTTTCATGATGATCCCCCTTTTGCTTGTCGCTTGTCGGTTAAGCCTATGAGGGAAGGGGGACATTCATGACAAACCCTTTGACCTGGCCGGAAATCTGTGCTATGCTGATTCCATCAAGAAACGACAGGAGGTCACATCCATGTCCATCCCCTTTGGCGTCACGCCGGACGGCGCGGCGGTAGAACTGCACACCCTGCGGGCCGGGGCCCTCAGCTGCAATGTCCTCACCTATGGCGGCACGCTCCAATCCCTCCGGGTCCCGGACCGGGACGGGAAACCCGTGGACGTGCTCTTGGGCTTCGACTCCCTGGAGCCCTACCTGACCCACGACAAGTTTCTGGGGGCCCTGGTGGGCCGGTACGCCAACCGCATCGGCGCCGCCCGGTTCACCCTGAACGGCAAAGCCTATCCCCTGGCCGCCAACGACAACGGGGTCAACCACCTCCACGGCGGCCTCGACGGCTTCAACCGGCGGGTCTGGACCGTGGAGTCCGCCTCGGAGAACCGGCTGCTCCTCTCCCTGTTCAGCCCCGACGGCGACCAGGGCTACCCCGGAAACCTGACCGTCCAAGTCACATACACCCTGACGGCGGAGGGCCTCACCATCGATTACCGGGCGGAGAGCGGCCGGGACACCGTCTGCAATCTGACGAACCACGCCTACTTCAACCTCTCCGGCCACGACAGCGGCCCCGTGCTGGACCAGACGATTCAAATCCCGGCGGACCGCTACACCCCCACGGACCCCCTGTCCATCCCCACCGGGGAGATCGCCCCGGTGGAGGGCACCCCCATGGACCTGCGGACGCCCGCGCCCATCGGGGCCCGGATCGGGGAGGACTTCCCCCAGCTCCTCCAGGCCGGGGGCTATGACCACAACTGGATTCCAAACGGCCAGCCGGGAGCCCTCCGCACCGCCGCCCGAGCGGCCTCCGCTGTTACGGGCGTCTCCATGGAGGTGCTTTCCACCCTCCCCGGAATCCAGTTCTACACCGGGAACTACCTGGACGGCTGCCCCGCCGGAAAGGGCGGCGCGCCCTACGCCAGGCGCTGGGGCTTCTGCCTGGAGACCCAGTTCTACCCCGACTCCCCCAACCAGCCGGGCTTCCCCTCCTGCGTCCTCCGTCCGGGGGAGACCTACGCCCACACCACCGTCTTCCGCTTCGCCGCGAAATAACCGCGCTATGTAAAGGCGGGCCCTCGGGCCCGCCTTTCGCGGTCTTCTCCGCCGCCGGGTTTCGACCCGGTTATTTTGCGAACTTGGGCGCGGACACCTGGTTTCCGGCGAAGGTGTTGGGCCCCGGATTGGACAGGGAGAAGTACATCTTCGCCGCCTTGGTGGTGCCGAAGTCCCGGTTGGAGCCGCTCTCCTGCACCTCGTTGAAGGCGTCCCGGAATATCTGGTTGTGGGCCTCCCCCCGGTTCAGCAGGAAGTCGATGGCCTCCCGGACCTTCTAGTCCTCAATCTGGCGGTACAGGTATTCGTACACCACCTTGGCCCGCTGTTCCGAGGCGATGTCGCTGAGCAGGGCCGCGCACTGGGGGTTCGGGCCCTCCACCCCCACCGGGCGGCGAAAATTCCCCCCGGCGGGCGGCGAAAAAACGGTTGCGGAAAATCCGAATTTGCGTTACACTGGACATACTGCCAACGGGGGGAGGTGTTTTCGTGAACCCGGTCTTAAAATATCGCGGCGGGAAACAGCGGGAAATCCCGGCCTTTATCGACCAGGTCCCCCAGAACTTCACCCGGTACTTCGAGCCCTTCCTGGGCGGGGGCTCCGTTTTTTTTCACCTGGAGCCCCGGATCGCCGTTCTCGGGGACGTGAACGGAAAGCTGATTACCTTCTACACCCAGCTGCGCAACCAGTACCCCCTGATGCGGCGGCAGCTGGCCGCCCTCCAGCAGACCTATGAGGAAAATCAGGCCCTGTATGAGGAGCTGAAGCGCCTCCACCCGGACCAGCGCTGCGAAAACCGGAACGAGGCCCTGTACTACGCCCTGCGGGAGGAGTACAACCACCCCACCGGCCAGTACCTGGACGGGACCTTGTACTTCTTCATCAACAAAACCGCCTACTCCGGCATGCTGCGCTTCAACGCCAACGGGGAATACAACGTGCCCTTCGGACGATACCGCCATTTCAACACCGGCGTCATCACCCAGGCCCACAGCCGCCTCCTTCAAAACGCCGCCATATTCCGCGCGGACTACCTCCAGCTCTTCAACATGGCCCAGGCGGCGGACTTCATGTTCCTGGACCCGCCCTACGACTGCACCTTCAACGACTATGGCAACGTCCAAACGGCGGACGGCTTCAACGAGGCGGCCCACCGGCGTCTGGCCGCCGACTTTCGGAACCTGAACTGCCCCGCCCTGATGGTCATCGGTTCCACTCCGCTGACGGAGGCGCTGTACGCCCCCCTTGTCCGGGGCCGGTACGAGAAGCGCTACGCCGTCAATATCCGAAACCGCTTTCAGTCCGCCGCCACCCATATGATTGTCAGGAACTACTGAGGACCACCGGCTCTGCCGGTGGTCCTTTCGTTAAAGTGCGGGGGCGGCCCCCCATATCAGGCCCGTTCCCGCTCCTGACGGAAGCGCGGGATGAACTCGCTGAAAATCTCCTCCCGGGAGACGCTCTCCCCCCGCAGGCACGCCTCCCAGAGCCGACGCGGGTCCACCAGGTAGAACAGCACCAGGTCCCTGGGGCCCTCCGGCGGCCCAAGGCCCGGCAGCAGGCCGCCGATTTCCCGGCTCTGCCGGTCGTTTTCCATGGCGCAGCCCCCGTACCGGTACAGCCGGTCCTCCAGGGGGCAGGGCAGCAGAAAGGCGTTCCCAAATTCCACCGCCGCCTCCGGCCAGCGCTGGCGGAGGCTGTGGAAGTATTGAATCTGCTTGGCGATGTCCGCGTTGGGCGGCGCGCCGTAAACCCGGCCCCCGGCCCGGTCCCAGCGGGGGACGTAATACTTGGCGTCGAAAATGGCCAGGCCCCGCCGCCCGTCTCCGCCGGTGCCGGCGTACAGGATGTCGGGAATCGCCTGTCCTGCCCCGGCGTAACGCTCATAGTCCCCGGCCTCCGTCAGAGCGTAGTACCACGGGGTCCCGGAGGCCGTCCGGGCGATGTTTCCAAAGTACCGCTTCGCCGCGTACTCCCAGAGGAGTTCCGGGCACACCACGCCGAACCGGGCCCGGTGGTCGGCGCTCATGCCGCACCAGGTCCGCAGAGCCCGCAATAGGCGCAGTTCCCGGTCGGCGTAGGTCCGGCTCAGACGGGCGTTGATGGCGGGGACGTACCGGGTCAGATCCTCCTCTTCCCGGATTTCCCCGCCCTCGGGCAGCCGCACCCCTTGGCCCAGGCCCAGGGGCCCCAGCAGTCTGGCGCACTGGCGGACCACGTGGGCGTGAAGGGGTGTGATGTCCCGGTCGTCCGCCCGGCGGCTTCTCACCGTGATGGGGTTCAGGTACAGGGGCTCTTCGGCGAAGACGGGCTGTGTGTACCGGATGGTCCGGGTCCAGCTGCGGCGGCCCACGCCGTCCCGGCGAATCTCACAGGACCGCTCCCGGTAGAGGCCGTTCTCGGCGTAGTCCCGCATCAGGAAAACCGAGAGCTCGTAGGGGCTGGTCCTCCGGTCCGCCCCCTGGGGGGCGAAGGGCTGGAACAGGTCGTCAAACACTGGGGAGGAGGGCAGGCCCGCCTGGGCGGCCAGGCGGCAGATCTGCCCGATTTCGTCCAGGGTCTCCCGCCGGTCCCTGGACGTGGCGGGCACGGGGCGGTACTTGGGGTACCCGGCGACTACCATATTTTCCCTGGCGCTGTAGTACAGGCCCACAAAGCGGAAAGCGGTCCCGTTGAAAAAGCCCTGGGCCGCCAGCTCGTTTTTCAGGGTCTCGGACAGGGGCAGGTCCCCCCACCGGGTGAGCTCCCGGATAAAGACAATGCCGCTGGTCTCCATGGCGGCCTACGCCTCCTCGGGCGGGGCCGGGACGTAGGCGGCGGAGGGCAGGCGGAGGAGACGCTTGATACCGGCGGGCTCCCCCTCCAGCTCCAGGCGCTTCAGGGCCTGGCGGACCTGGGAGAGGCCCGTCACCCCCTCGGCGAACAGCCCGGCGGGCATGTTGCGGAACACGTCCTGCATCAGGTAGGCAAAGAGCTTGTCCACCAGGGGATTGGGCAGCTGGGACAGGTCCCGCGCCCCCTCTCCGTTCCGGTTCTCCGCCGCCGCCGTGGTGTACGCCTCCACGGCCTCCAGCTCTTCGGCGCTGAAAAACCAATAGCCCAGGCACCGGTCCTCGGCGAAGCCCGCGGTCAGAATCTGCCGGTTGATGGCCGTGCGGAAGGCGTTCCAGTCCAGCCGCGTCGGGGTGAAGCGCCCGGTGGCCTCCTCCAGAACCGGCAGGCAGATCCAGCTTCGGTTGGCGGCGGCGGGGTCTACGTCGCAGATGTCCCGGTAGATGTAGTCCCAGCGGCGCTTGAAGGCGGAGTCCAGGGGGAAGACGCCCTGGTCCGCGCTGTTCATGGTGGCCCAGATGTAGAGGTTGTCCGGCAGCCTGAGCCGCCGGAACGCCTCCGGGGGCGGCAGGGGCGACTCCGGCCCCAGCAGTGTTACAACGGCGTCATAGAGGTACTCCGCCAGCTCCGCCTGGGGGGTGATCTCGTAGACGCTCACGCCCCGCTCCCGGTCCAGAAGCTGGAAGACATCCCCGAACACCCCGGCGGCGTTGGCCCGGTTCAGCTCCTCGACGATCAGGACGAACTTCCCCCCGTCCCCGTTCAGCTTGGCCGCCAGGCTCCCGGCCAGCAGTTCCGCCAGGGGGCCGGGGACAAAGCGGTAGGTGATCTGGCTGCCCGTGACGCCGCCGGACACCGGGCCGCCGGGGGTCTCCAGCTCCACCAGCCGCCGGGCGTCCTCCACGGGAACCGGCATGTACTGCCCCACGAACTGCCCGTAGGAGCAGTCCTCGTAGAAGGTGACCCGGCGCACCTCCACAGAGGCGTATTGCGCCTGGAATTCCCGGGCCTTCTCCTCCAGGAAGTGGCTCTTCCCCGTGCCCGGCGCGCCGTGGACCAGCAGGTTCCAGGGCAGCGCCAGGGGTTCCGGGTCCGGCGTCTCATACAGCGCCGAGGGGACGTAAACCGGCCTCCGCCCCGCCCCCAGATCCTTTTGATAGGGCCGGGAGTCGAAGTACAGGAGGTAGTCCCGCAGACGGGCCGGGTCAAAGTCCCCGTTCTCTCCCGCAAGGGAGATAAAGGCCCCCTGCCGGAGGGAGGAGCAGCTGTGCTGGTTCTCCGTCACGCGGAAGAAGTCCTGACCGTCCCTGGTCTCCAGGGCGTCGTACATGCTGCGGATGTCCACCCGGCCCCCGGTGCGCCCGTCCAGGGGGCTCTCCAGGGAGACGATGTAGTGGGACAGGTTCAGCCCGGCCCGGAACTTCCAGTCAAGGCCGGGGTTGGTGCAGTAGGCCAGGAAGAAGAACCGCTGTTTCTCCCGCCGGGCGTAGGTGTAGGCCCTTTTCGCCTTGTCCGTGTCGACCCGCACCTGGGGCCTGGGCCGGTCGCTGCTGGTGAGGGTCACGTTGATAGGGGAGACAACGAGATCCTCCCCCTCCGGCGTGGTCCAGATGGAAAAGGTTCCGCCCCCGATTTGTTCGCCGGAGTCCGGGTCCGTCATGGGCGGATTGTCCCGGAAGCTCCAGTCCTCAAAGGCGGGGTCGTCCCGGATTGCCCGGCGCAGGGCGGGGATTGATGTTGGATACACGCTGCCGTCACCTCTTTCTCCAGTTTTCCCCATTATACCAGACCCTGCCGCCCGCCGCAATACGTCCGTGTAAAAAGGGCCCCGCCGGGACGGCGGGACCCTGAATCTGTTTGACGGCTTGGTTTTTACCCCCTCGCGTGGTCCGTATGGAGGAGGTGGTGGGCCCGCTCTCCCAGGGGGGTCTTGAGGTAGGCGCGGTAGAGGGCCTGCACGTCCGGGTTCTCGTGGGAGAAGCGAAGCTCGGACCCGGCGTCCAGCTTCCAGAGCTTGTCGCCACGGGCCGCCGCCATCTCCACGCCCTCGTGAATGGGCTGGCCGCCGCCCCCGGCGCAGCCGCCGGGACAGGCCATAACCTCCACAAAGTCGTACTCCGCAGCCCCGCTGTCGATGGCGTCCATCAGCTTCCGGGTGTTCCCCAGGCCGCTGACCACCGCCACCCGCACGTCTCCCGCGCCGGGAATGGCGAACACGGCCTCACGCCAGGGCTTCCCGCCCCGGACCGCCTGGAAGGCGTCCGGGTCCGGGTTCTCCCCGGTGATCAGGTAGTAGGCGCTTCTCAGCGCCGCGTCCATGACGCCGCCGGTGGCCCCGAAGATCACCGCCGCGCCGGTGCCCGTGCCCAGGGGGCTGTCAAACTCCGCCTCCTCCAGGTCGGCGGGGACGATGCAGTCGCTGCGGAACAGCCGGCACATCTCCCGGGTGGTCAGCACCACGTCCACGTCCGGGTCGCCGCAGGCGTCGTTCATCTCCGGCAGCTCACACTCCGCCTTCTTGGCGGAGCAGGGCATGATGGACACCACGAACGTCTTGTGGGGGTCCAGGCCCTTTCTTTCGGCAAAGTAGCTCTTGGCCACCGCGCCGAACATCTGCTGGGGGGACTTGGCCGTGGACAGGTGGTCCACGTACTGGGGATACTGGCTCTTGAGGAACTTCACCCAGCCGGGGCAGCAGGAGGTGAACATGGGCCAGCGGTAGCGCCCCCGGTGGGTGAAGCGGCTGATGAACTCGCTGCCCTCCTCCATGATGGTCAGGTCCGCGGCGAAGTTGGTGTCGAAGACATAGTCAAAGCCGATGCGCTTCAGCGCGGCCACCATACGGCCCGCCGTGGCCTGCCTGGGGGGCAGGCCGAACGCCTCCGCCCAGGCGGTCCGCACCGCCGGGGCCACCTGGATCACCGTGGTGATCTCGGGGTCCGCCAGGGCGTGGAGCACCTTGTTGGTGTCGTCCCGGACCGTCAGGGCCCCGGTGGGGCAGTGGGTGACGCACTGGCCGCAGAACACGCAGTCCGTGTTTTTCAGAGCGCGGTTGTAGCTCACGTCCACCGTGGTCCGGGAGCCGGTGCCCGCCACGTCCCAGATGTTCATCCCCTGGATTTTGTCGCAGACCTGGACGCAGCGCATGCACTTGATGCACTTGCTGGCCTCCCGGATAATGGGGACGCTGAGGTCCAGCTTCGCCCGCTCCGGCTGGACCGGGTAGGGCTGGTAGTGGATGTTCAGGTCGTGGGAGAGCTTTTGCAGCGCGCAGTTCCCGCTGCGGACGCAGACGGTGCAGGTGGAGTTGTGCTGGCTGAGGATCAAGCGGAGGTTGGTCTTCCGGGCCTCCCGGACTCTGGGGGAGTTGGTCTGGATGACCATGCCCTCCAGCAGCTTGGAGTTGCAGGCGGGGACCAGGCGGTCCGTGCCCTCCACCTCCACCATGCACATGCGGCAGGCGGCGATCTCGTTGATGTCCTTTAAAAAGCACAGGTGGGGAATGGGGATGCCCGCCTTCTCGGCGGCGGTCAGGATGGTGGTGCCCTCGGGGGCGGAGAGCTGCCGCCCGTTGATCGTAAAGTTTACCATTTCTCCACACGTCCTCCCTTGAAGTTTCCATAGCCGAAGTGGTCGCACCGCAGGCACCGGGAGGACTCCTGCCCGGCCTCCTCGTCGGTCATGCCGCACTCGATGCACTGGAAGTCC